>NC_021007.1 GCF_000319365.1 Candidatus Mycoplasma haematominutum 'Birmingham 1'
AAAGGGAAAAAAACTTTAAATTATTTGCTCAAATTTTCATAATTGTTTCTTCTATAATAATAGCAATTTCGGTAGCTCCAAAAGTAAGAAATCTTTTTTGAGAATACGTTTTAAGATTTTTTGTTTCTTTTAGAATTTTTGAATACTTTAGTTTTTTCTTTAATGAGGTATTATTTTGAAAAATGGAAAAAGCCAAAGCTTTTGAAGAATTTAAAAACACATTTCAAAATTACAGAAGATATGTTTATGGTCTTTTATTTATTTTTACTTTAGAAAATTTCCGAATTATAACAAGATATTTTTACACAAGAAATAGATGGGATAGATTTTCTTTATCTTATGGTCTTTATGAAAATAAAACTTTTCTGAGAATTAAGAAAGAATTACTATCAACTCTTGGAAATGTTTTAAGTTTTGGAGTATCTCTAGTGGTATTTTTTGTAATAGTTGGTTTTGCCGTTTTTAAGACTTTAAGTAAAAAATTCACATTTGAAAATAATTTCATTTTTGAAGGTATGATTTTTGCATTTTTCTTTTGGATTGCATTTGTTATATTTTTTTCTCTAAACCTTTATCAAAGAATGCATAATTATTACAGAAATTATTTAAAAAATAACGTTATTGATCAGAAGAAAGATGCTTGAGTATGTTTCAAAACTATGACTTGACATTATCTTCTAAATATTTTTATGTTTGTTGCAATAGCTTTAAATATCCCAATTGATTTATTTGTAGTATTTGCAATTCTTAAATTCATTCCCTGACAATTAATCTTTAATCACTTCACAAGAGATTGAGAAAATAATACAGAAAAACAATATTTCAATTTAAAAGGTTTTCTTAGTTTCAGTTAAAATGGTGATTCCTTCAAAATCAAATATTTCTCTTGAGATTCTCTCGCAGAAAAAAAACTATGTATTGAATGAAAGACAAAAAGAAATCTTGAAGATGATTATTGAATTGTATATAAGTGAAAAAGGTGCAATTAGCAGCTTAAGTGTTAAATCAAAAAAGTTTTATAGATGATCTTCAGCAACTATCAGAAATGAAATGCTTTTCCTCGAAAATAAGGGATTACTTAAAAAGGAACATCATTCTTCAGGTAGAATACCTACAAAGGAAGGATACAGAATTTATATAGATGATTTAATGGGAAATTTAAAAAGTGTCAATTCTGAAATTAAGTCAAAATTGGTTAGATTATTTTCAGATAGAAATGAATCAATAGATGTTACATTAGATAAAAGCGCAGAAATAATTTCTAATTTTTTAAATTTGCCTATAGTAGTTTCTGGAGTCAATAACTTAAATAATGAAATTCTGAAAAAATTAGATTTAGTTGAAATATCAGATGATGAGTTTATAATACTGGCAGTTTCCTCATCGGGAGAAGTTTATAAAGACAAGATAGTTATAGAAGAATTTAAGGAAAGAGAAGATTTAAGTATTTGTGTAAAACTTTTAAATGAAAATCTTTTAGGATGTCCTCTCTCAGATATTTATGAAGCCATAATCAAAATGCTCCCAAAAATTAGGAGTAGTGTACATAAATATGAATTTGTTTATGAAAAGATAATTACAAAGATTTGTTCAGGAGTAGTTAATAAACAAAATTCACTTTATAGGATTTATAACAAGAATTCAATAATTTCACAACCAGAAGTAAAAAACAATCAAATAAGTCTTGAAAAAATATTCAACGTTTTAGAGAATTACTCTACTTTTTCTCAATTGAATTCAAATTACTTCAAAACAGGCAAAACATTGATAAACTTAGAAAGTGAAGTCGAGGGTATTTCCGTAGCTACAACAGTTTTAAATTCAAAAGAAAAGGTTAGGAGTCTTTCTATTATAGGACCTTTGAGGATGAATTATCCTTTAATTAGGAGTCTTTTTGAATTTATAAATGAGAAGCTAGTTGATCAAAAAAATATTGAATAAAGCTAAAACTTAAGGATTTATGAGTGTAGAAGAAATGGAAAAAAGAGGTAAGGTGAAGTTGGATGATCTTCTGCAATTAAAACAGGAACATAAGGAAATTGCAGATCAAAGTAAAAAATTAAGCGAGTATCTGAATCAAAATGTTTTTAGTGTTTTCGAAAATGATAAAGCAGACTCTGAAGCTAAATTAGAACAATTATTTAAGGTTGAAGAAAGTTCATTTAATTTCTTTAAGAAATTATCAAAAAGCGGAGTACTTGATCTTAATTTTCCAGCAATTGAGATTAATAATTTGACTAAGTTTTATGGAAATAAAAACATTCCCTCTCTAGTTAATGTTTCTTTCAAAGTTTATTTTGGAGATTTTCACCTTATAGTAGGACCTTTTGGGTCAGGAAAAACCACTTTGTTTAATTGTTTATCTGCTAGAGAAGAATTTGAGGGAGAAATTTTATTTAATTCTTTAAATTATCGGGGAGATATTGCAAAAATTTCTAAAGTTTGTGGATTTGTAAGCCATGACCACGAATTTGACCAATTTAGTTCACTTGAAGATACCGTAAATACAAGATTGCAAATTTTAGGAATTGAAGAATCTTGTATTAAGAGTTATTTGGGATTAAAGTTAAAAACTTTAGGGCTAGAAGATAAGAGAAAAACTTTGATAATAGATTTACCTCTGTTAGATATCATTAAAGTTCAAATTTTGATTGCTTTAGCTTATGATTGTCCTATTTTAGTTTTAGATCAGCCTTTCTTAGGACTTCAATATACTGAAAAAATAGAACTATTAGACATTCTTGTTAAGTTGAAAACCCAAGATAGGGCAGTAATTGTTTTTTCTAATGAGTTGGCAGAGTTACCAGCTTACTCCAATTCTTGTACTTTACTTTCCGAGGGTAAAGTTTATTACTCAGGAGATATAGATAACCTTTTACTGGAAAGTAAAAATAAGTTTGCGATTTCCACTTCAGATAATGAAGAGTGTTTAAAGATATTGGAAAAATATAGTGAAAAATATTCGATAAATGTACTAAAAAATTTAGTATTTTGCACATTTGATGGTAGATTAAATTTTTTATTATTTCAACGGGAATGTGCAGAGAAAAACATAATTCTATTGGAAATTAGAAAAATTAGCTTGGAATTAGAAGATATTTATTCTACTATTTCTAAAGTAGGAAGTAAAGAAGCAAAAATAGATATTAATAGAAAGAGATACTTTTCTACTAGCTAATTAGCTAAAAATTCTTCAGTGGGGGATTTCCCCCTCCCTGAGTATTCTTTTATTGTCGTAGTCATAAACAGTAGAAGGAATTCCTGAAGACTTGCATGCAGATCGCACCATTAAAAATTTTCCCAAATGATCTATAAATGTTAGGCATGCCTCTCCAATGTTTCCTATTGGTTTTTGATTGGAAATATTTGCACTTGAAGAATAAACAGGACCTATTTTTTTAACTACTCCTAAAATTAATTCATTTTTAGGCATGCGATACGAGATTCCTTTATAAATTACAGTTAAGGGTCCTGGTCAAAATTTTTTAAGCAGGAGTTTTAATTCAGCTGGTACAGGTCCTGGAATTTGTTCAATACCAGAAACAAATTTGATGAGTTTTTTTTTCTGATCTTTGCTTCATCTGATAAATTAACTTCGGATTGAGCGATATTATTCCAATAGTTGTATCTGTTTCAAGTATTACAGCTTTTCCGTTGGCAAGAGCTTGACAAACAGAATAAGGATTACTTATTTGTGCCAAAAGTTCGGCTATTTTTATTTGTATTTTTCTTATTGTCTTGTTTTTACAAATGAATTTAATAAGTCAAGTTAGAAAATTTCTAAAAAAATTGAACTGAAAACATCGAAAATAGTAAGGTTTGTTTGTAAGTGTCAAAATATGCTAAACTTTGCAAAAAACGATAGTTAAGGGGTCTAACACTGAGAATATTAAACGAAAATTAGACTATTTTTTCAGTTTTTAGAATATTTAAAAATATATTAAGAATTTAAACCCAATTTAATTAAAAAGAGTAGAAAAAATTTAAGAAAATAAAGAATACTGCCAAGAAGGCAGTATTCTTATAAACTTTTCTAGTTTCTAAAAACTAGATTTTTTTAAAAGTTAATTTTGGAGCAGAATATGAGAATCAAACTCACGACTCAACCTTGGCAAGGTTGTATTTTATCACTAAACTAATTCTGCAGATTTAATCCTTCGAGGATCCAGAAAAGATCCTAAAATTAGTCCTTTTATAAATATAAACAAAAATGGAACAAGAGGAAAATCGATCTATTGAGCTTTCGGAAAAAGTCAATAAAGATGAATATTCTTGATTTAAGATGCATTACAGATATTTCAAACATAAATCTCTTATATTTATCGAAGAATTTATTAAAAATTTCCATAGAATACGTTGATGTGATCGAAAAAGAGTAGTAAGAGAAACAAGTTTTGTAATAGTAATTTCTCTAATACTGGTAGTATTCTTCTATTTTGTTTTCTTATTAATGGGGGTTCTTACTTCTTAAAAACGTTTAAATAAATACTTAATTTAAATTACAATAAAGTAAGAATTGTTGTTTTAAATACTTAAATTATGTCAATCTTAAATACTTTAAGAAAAGGTAAAAAACAGTGGTTAGAAAATGATGATTTTGACAGAGATATGTTAGATCGAGTTGCAGCAGACTCTCCAGAATCTCAGTTTAAGTGGTTCTCTGCAAGAGTTTATATTTCTAATGAATTGAGAGTTATTGATAGTTTATGGGATAAGGTTCGACAGTGTAAGCTAGAGGATTCTATTAAGGAAATTATTTCTATAAGAGAAACTGTGATTGAGGAGAGTCACGAAATCTTTTCAGAGTCTTCAGAATTACCTAAAAAAGAATTTAGAAATAGTAAAAATGGAGTATGAGTTCAGCTTAAAAATGGAAATTTTAAAAAAATTAATTTAAAAGTTAAAAGGCCTTTTCCATGTTTTATATTTTTTAGAATGGTGGAAGACTATGAGATTTTTTCTCTAATACATAGTTGAGCATTAGGAATAGGTTTTCTAGGTTTTCCAAAGCCAAATTTGATTTCTGATCAAGAAATATCAAATATGAGAAATACGGTAAAAACAGAAGTGCCTGATATTAACAAATATATCAAGGTAAAGGATTATCAAATAATTAGTGGACCTGTTTCTAAGTTTGTTACTCCCAAGAGCCAAGATTTTAGTACCGAAATTGAGGAGGAGGGAGATAAGTTGTTGGAAGGAAAAGACCTTCAATATAGTAAAGATGGTCTTGCTAGAGATCCAATTATTGATACAGGAATTGTCGAAGAGTCTGAGCGCAGGTCAGTTTCTCTACAAACATTAAAGGTCAATGATTTTGTTTATCTTGTAGAAATGGGTACAAGGGGAGTTGTAAGAGAAATAGATGCTAAAAATCAAATAGTTACTGTTCATATAAATTTGTTCGGAAGAAATCAAATAGTTAAGTGCGATTTAAATCAGCTAAAAGAGTTTTAAAATCTAATGAGGTAGTATTTTACAGATGAGTTCAGTTTTTAATAAATTTAAAAGTTTTTTGGGGGTGGACAAAGAAGCTCCAGAAGTTTTTGAGTCAATCAAAATTTATGCCCCCTTTAGTGGAGTTGTAGTAGATCAGAAAAAGATACCAGATGAAGGTTTTTCTGAAGGTTATATGGGAGTTGGAATTGGATTGAAGCCCCTTGAAGATGGATTGGTAATTGTACCCCTGTCAGGAACTTTGGAGGTTTTGTTTAAAACCCAACACGCTTATGTTATAAGAGAGGATAAAACTCAAGTTGCGGTAATGTTGCACTTAGGAATAAATACAGTAAATATACCCTTGGAGAAAAAAGCTTTTGAAACAACTTTAACTCAAGGTCAAAAAGTGCAAGAAAAAGAAACACTTTGCAATATGAATTTAGAGATAATTAGAAAAGAAGCTACAAGTGATGTATCTGCCCTTTTAGTTCAAAATGAAAATATGGAAAATAAAAGTGTTGAAATTCATAAAAAAGATGGTGAAAAAGTGGAAAGAGGAGATTTAATTATGAGTGTTATAAAAACATAGGAGTATTGCTTTTAATGATTTGAAGAGAGATTTCGCAAATTATGAGACTCTTCTACTAGAAGGAAGGCTAGTTAGTCCTGGACTAGTGTCCGGGACTTTTTTTCTACACCCGAGGGGGTGTTATATATGGGAGTCGATTCAATCTTTCTTAAATAAAGAATTCCAAAAATTAGGAGTTCAAAATGTATTATTTCCTAGTCTAATTCCATGATCTAAATTCTTAGAAGAGCAAAAATTACACAATTCTCTTAATCTTGATGAAATTATTAGATTACATTCTGAAAAGGAAAATGTATCTAGCGCTCAAGCTTTAAGGCCTACTAGCGAAATATTATTCTCTCACTATTTCAGTGAGAGAATAAGGGAAAAAAGTGAGAAACTTCCAATTTTATTAAATCAATGATCTTCTGTTTATAGAGAAGAGAAGAACACTAAGTTACTTTTTAGAAGTAAAGAATTTTATTGACAAGAATTACATTCTATTCACGAGGATCATCAAGAAGCTAGAGAATATCTTTTAAAAATTCATTCAATTTATGAAAAATTAATTAAAGAAATACTTTGTATTTATCCCATTATAGGAGAAAAAACCCATTTAGAGAGATTTCCTGGAGCTCAGGAAACTTTAAGTCATGAATGTATTCTCCCTGATGGACAGGTACTTCAAATGACTACTTCTCACCTATTAGGAAGTTTTTTTATTCAATTGATGAGTATTAAAAATTTGTCGGATAAGGGAATTGAAAAACCTTTAATTCAATTATCAGCCGGCTGTTCTACAAGATTGATTGGAGCAGTGGTGGAAATGCATAAAGATGAATTGGGACTTATTTTACCTTGAGATTTATCTAGAGAGCAAATAGCTATTCTTTTTCTGAATGAATGCTCCTTGGAAGATATAGAGGAAGTGTCCAATTATCTGAAAAAAAAACTAGATAGTTATAGATTGTATTGGGATAAATCAACCGCTTCTTTTGGGAAAAAAATAAATAAAGCTGAAAAACTAGGAATCCCCCTTATATTTGTAATAGGTACAGAAGAATTAAAAAACAAACATATTGTGATTAAGTCGAGATTGTCTAAAGAGAAACAAAAAGTGTTATTAGAAGATATAGATTTAGAAGTTATAAAGCAAAAAGAACTTTATAAGAAAGAATTGTTACAAAGAAGTAAAAATTTTTCTGATAATTTAATTGAAAAATCTAATAATTGAGATGACTTAGTTAACTTAATTGCTTCAGGTAAAGTGGTAATTGCCCCTTGAAAGGATTCTAGGGAAAATGAGTTAAATTTCAGGGAAAAAAAATATAACTTTTCAATACGTTGTATACGAGAGAAATCAAAAGATTCTATAAATGTGAATTGCATATTCAGTAAGCAACCCGCCAATTGTTTGGCTTATTTTGGTAGAAGTTACTAGGGGTTTAGAGAGATGTTAATAAGACTAGATTTAAGATTTATTCCTTCAATAGGGTCGGATGTTATGAAAAAGAAATATTTTCCTAAATTGAAAGAGATTCATGAGCAAATGCAATATGGAAGTGCTAAAGGAATAGAAATGACGGGATGGATGCCCTGAGTTTTCAGAGATCATTCAGAAATTTTTCAAAAATCAGAAAAAATTCGGGAGGATTGAATTAGAAATAAAGTTCAAACAGTGGTAATTATAGGAACAGGAGGATCTTATTTAGGAAGTAAGGCATGTTTGGAATTTGTTGAAGGTAGATTTCCCAAATCCCCCATGGAATTTATATTTTTACCTTATGTAGCAGATAGATGTGTTGAGTCGACAATTGAGCATCTTAAGAATCAAAAATTTGCAATAGTTGTTATTTCTAAGTCTGGAGGAACTTTAGAAAGTGCGGTTACATTTAGAATACTTAGAAATTTGTTATTTGAAAAAGAAGGTGAGGAACACTCCCAATATGTTATTTCAATAACTACGAAAGGGGAAGGATTGCTTTACAAATTATCAGTAGAGCACCAGTATCATATATTTGAAATAGAAAAAAATATTGGAGGACGATATTCTACTTTGACTCCAGTAGGATTAGTACCAGCAATATTAAGAGGAATTTCTGGAGAAGAGTTGATTAGAGGTGCTAGAGATTGTCACGAAGACTATTATCATTTGGATTATGACAAAAATTTGCCTTTTCAATACGCCGCTTATAGACATTTCTTTTTTAATGATTTGAATTTAAATGTTGAATGTTTAATTTCATATGATCCTCATTTAAATGGAATACTGCATAAAATGAAGCAATTATTTTCCGAATCGGAAGGAAAGTCAGATAAGGGATTAATTCCAGTAATCCTAGATTTTACTCCCGATTTACATTCAATAGGTCAATTACTTCAAGAAGGTAAAAGGGTATTTTTTGAAACTATTTTGTGGGTTAATGATGATCCTAGGGTGAAAATTATGGATAGCAAATTTGGCAATGACGACGGAATTGATTGATTGAGAAATGCTTCACTTAGTGAGATAAATTATGCAGCATTTATGGGAACAGTAAAAGCACACAATGAGTTGAGAGGAGTAAATGTAATTATTTTGTATCTACCTAATTGAACTGCCTATACTTTTGGTTATCTTTATTTCTTTCTTTGCCTAACTGCAATGTTTTCAGCTTATTTATTAGAGCAAAATCCATTTGATCAACCAGGAGTTGAAGCATATAAGTCTAGAATGATTTCTATGCTCAAAAGTAGGGGAGACTCGAAATAAGTAATTCGAGAATTAGATAGTGCCAATTCTCTCAGGCGTTTTCGAAGATTAGGATCTCTTCTAGCTCTCTGTTTTTTTAGTCTTTTAATAGCTGGGATCCCCCTTGAGGGGGGATCCCGAACAGGATTGCTATCTACAGCATTTGTTGGTAATTATCTATTAACCATTTATGTTGTATTGAGACTGTATAGTAACTTCAAGAGAAGTCACGCATTAATTAATTTTTATTGTTGCGCCTTTTTAGTTTTGCCTTTTATATTTCCAATACTATATTTTGGAATATTTATGGACAAAATCAGCAATGAGTTACAGAAAAAATACAGGGAAATCGTAAAAAAATTTAAAAATTATGAAGATCAAATTTTTCATGAAACTTTTAACAGTAAAAAAAATGAAATAACTCTTCAAAGTGACGATGTCAGCGGAGTCATTCAATATAACAAAAATTATTTAAATAGACCTCTAAGTATTAATAATTCTTTAAAAATAATTGAAAAGCCTAAAGACCACCTTAATTGCATTGCCAATTTAATTAAACGTGCTAAAAAATTTATACATATTGAGTACTATATTTTCTCTGAAGGATATGTATTTAATTATTTAGTTAAACTTTTAGCCAAAAAAATTCAGGAAGGGGTGGAAGTGAGAATAATTATTGACGGTTGAGGCAATTTTTTAAAAATATCCTCGCATATGAAAACAAGATTAAATACTTTAGGAATTAACTATAAAATCTTTAATCCTTTATTGACAAGGAAGGGAGAGTTATGGTGAAATTTTAGAAATCACAACAAGATAATTATTGTTGATAGTGAATTTGCGTTTTTTGGCAGCTGCAATATTTCTGATGAATATTTCAATATTACAGATAAATTTTTCCCCACAGTTGAAATGTCTATGTTTCTAGAGGGAGAGATCGTTAGTTCATTTAATTTGTTATTTTCCTTCATGTGAAACATGATAAGAGATAGAGACAAAAGGACTACAGATCCCCTTTTGCATTTAGGTTACTATTTTCCAAAGGAAACCAAAAAAAACGGAAACTTACCCATTCAATTAGTCCATTCTTCACCCCTCCTGGAAGGACAACCCATTAAAAGTAATTTAGTTCAATTAATTTACTCTTCCAAAAAAATAATAAGAATATCTACACCTTACTTCTATCCTCCTCAAGATGTTTTAAATGCTTTAAAAACTGTCAGTCAATCAGGAGTGAAGGTACAAATAATTTTGCCTAAAGAGGCAGATTTAAAAGATAAAGTATTAAGAGTTCATAGAAAAGTATTAACTAATTTTTTGACAGAAAATATAGAGATATATGAATTTTTTGGTTTTAATCATGAAAAATTAACAATTTTTGATGATGATATTGTCTATTTTGGAACATATAATTGGGATTACAGATCTTTTTATCTCAACTTTGAAAGTGCTCTATTAATTAAAAGTAAACAAGTAGGTTTAAAAAGTATTGAAATATTTTTATCTAGATTGGAGCAAAGTCATAGATTGGATCCCTCAGAATTTTCTTATTCTAATAAGATCATTCCTAATATTTTTATAGGAATTTCTAGATGGTGTAGAATACTTTCTTAATTTATACAATGATTGAGAATAGAAATGATTGTTTGTTTTTTGCTATAAATATTTCTGATTTATTAAAGAAAGAATTGTCAGAAAAATTTAACTTTCCTTTTTCAGAGATGAAATTAATTAATTTTCCAGATGGAGAGATATTTGCTCAACCAAAATTATCAGTTAGGGGAAAAAAGGTGTTTATCTTTCATAGCTTGTCGTCACCTGTGAATGAAAATTTCATGAAATTATTGATAATTATTGATGCATGCAAAAGATCTTCAGCAAGGGAAATTAATTTGATAATTCCATATTTAGCTTATTCAAGGCAAGATAGAAAAACTGAAGAAAGAGCTGCCATTACCTCTAAATTAGTATCTGATCTGATTAGTAATTCTGGAGCCAGCAGGATTACCACTCTAGATTTACACTCAGATCAGATAGAGGGTTTTTTTAGGATTCCAATAGATCATCTTTATTCAATACATTTATTTGCTGAGTATTTTTTGAATAATTACAGAGACAAGATTGAGGATTTTGTGATAGTTTCTCCAGATTTCGGCGCCGCTAAAAAAGCCAGAACACTTTCTAATTTACTTTCCATTCCTATAGTAATTATGGAGAAAATTAGAAGTAAAGAAGGGGATATTCAAGAGCAGCATGTTTATGGTCAGGTAAACTTCAAAAATTGTTTAATTTTTGACGACATTATTGGAACAGGAGGGACTGTTATTAAAGCTGCTAGAAGACTTAAGGAATTAGGAGCAAAATCAGTGATTATCGGAGCTACTCATGGTTTATTTTCAGGGAAGGCAGAAACAATTTTTAGAGAGGCTTATGTTGAAAAAATATTTGAAAAAATTGTAGTAACAGATTGTGTTCCACTAGTACAAAATGTTTCTTTTGTAGAAGTTATAAGTATTTCTAAATTACTCGCTCAAGTAGTAAATATTTATGTTAAAGGAGTAGGTTCTATCTCGGAAATTTATTCTAATTGAACTAGTGAATTAAATCAAAAATTGAGTTTAATTTAGAAATTTTTTATTTCTACAAATTTAGACAAGGGAGATTTTTTTAAAGAACTTAAAAATAGAAATTTAATATACGATAGCACCCCGGAAGGGGAGCTCCGGAAGATATTAAATGCAAATGGAGGAATTTATATAGGATTTGATTTAACCGCTCCCTCTTTACATTGAGGACACTTTTTGTTGTTGCAAATACTAAATAGAGCTTCAGAATATCAGATTAAAACTGTAATAATTCTTGGAGATTTTACCACTCAAATAGGAGATGCCTCTTTAAGAAAGGAGGATCGAAATAGATTGGATATTTCTGAACAAAATAAAAATTTACAGTTAATAAAAGTTCAATTATCTAAGTTTTCTCCAAACTCAAAAATATTATTAAATTCAACTTTTTATAACAATTTTTCTATTTCTTTTTTATCTGAAACTTTAAATTTTTTTAAGCTATCTCAATTGCTATCTAAAGATTTTTTAAAGTGCAGATTAAAAAATCAAACATTAACTTTGAAAGATATTTTTTATCCAGTTTTACAATCCTATGATTTTTATCAACTTTTTTTAAAAGAAGGAATACAAATTCAAATGGGAGGACAAGATCAGTGAGGAAATATTACTACCGGTATGGAATTCATTAGGAAAAATAAAAATTTGGCCCTTACTGGAGGCTTTACAGTACCTTTACTTACCGACTCTAAGGGACAAAAGTTTGGAAAAAGTGGAAAAAATACACTTTTTCTCTGTGAAAATTTAACACCTCCATATAAATGTTTTCAATATTTTTGAAATCTTTCAGATGAAAAAATAAAAGAATTATCGTGTTTTATTTTTGATAATTCTGCTAAATTGGATAAATGTGACTCTCCTAAAACTTTAAAGGAACGAGTGATAAAATACTTTTTTTCCCAAATTTACTCTAGCTTAAGATTTTCCAAAATTCAAAAAATTTCCCAACTTTTGTTTTCCAATAGCAACTTGAATTCCGATCAATTACAGTTAATTGGAGAGGAAATACCTTTTTATTCTGCATCAGAATTTCCAAATCTTTCAGAGATATTAATTAAATTGGGACTTTCATTTTCTCATAGTGAATCCAAAAGGTTAGTGGAGCATGAAAAATGCATTTATTGTTTTGATTATCAGTGTAAAAATCATAAGGAAAAATTAGATAAAAATATTGGTAAAGATTCTTATTTTTTGATTCAGAAAGGTGAAAAAGAATTTGGATTATTTAAGTTAATCAATTAGTATAAATGATTCTTTTAGACAAAATAATTCAAAAAATATTGGCTTCAAAAATAAAACACAATTTTTTAGCAAAAATGATTGGCGAGAAAGAGATGGAATTAATATTTTCTGAGCTGAAATATGAATTTGTTCAGTCGGATGTGAATTTTGAAGTAGCTACAAAATTTTTTCAAGATATTAGAAATGAAATCAAGTCAGAAAACAAAATTTTTATGGGCAAGGAGGAAGTGCAGTTGGAAATTTATCAGAAAATTAAAGACAAACTTATTGAATCTCTTGGAGTTCAAGCTCAACCACTGAAACTGAAATCAAATGGTCGAACAAAACTACTATTAGTAGGAGTAAATGGGGTAGGAAAAACTACTACTCTCGGAAAATTGTCATATTATCTGCAAAATAAAAAGGGAATAAAAACAATAGAAGCTGTAAGTTTGGATTCAAATAGAGCGGCGGCTTTTCCCCAGTTGCAACAATTAGTGGCTCCATTAAAAATTTCTAGTTATTTTGTACCTCTAATAGAAGGAGAGGGAGGATTGCTATCATTTGAGGAAAGTTACAAAAATAAAAATATTGAGGTTACATTGTATGACAGTGGAGGAATTTTACCTAAAGATGAAGAAAGTCTAAGACATTTACGCAAAATATGAGAAATAATTAAACCCACAGAAACAATTATGGTGTTAGATGCCCTAGCAGGACAAGAAGCTTTAGAAATGGTACGTTTATTTCATGATAGCATCACATTAGATAGCCTAATTGTGACTAAATCAGACTCTATGTCTCCACTAGGGGCCGCCCTTTCGGCACACTATTTCTTTGGCTTACCAATCAAGTTTTTAGGGGAAGGGGAGCATCTTACAGATTTAGTTATTTTCCATCCGGATAGAATTGTCTCTCGACTTTTGGGGGAAGGGGATGTAGAAGGTTTGGCAGAGAAAATAAAAGAAAGTGCAGTTGCCACCAATTTATGTAGTGTAGAAAATTCTATTTTTAAGTTTTTGAAGGGTCAATTTGATTTGGAAGATCTAATAGTTCAAATGAGAGAAATTAAAAAAGTGGGCTCTTTCGGGAATTTGGCTAAATTTTTTCCCAATTTAGGAATTTTCTCCCAAACACTGATAAATAAATCAGATGAATTAGAAGAGGAATTTAGGAAGTGGGAGATTTTAATTCAATCTATGACTTCAGCAGAAAGAAGGAATCCCAAGTTATTTAAAAAGGAAAGCAGCCGTAGATCTAGGGTAATTAAAGGATCAGGAAGGAAACCTGAGGAATTAAATAGATTACTTTCAAGGTGGGAAATTACTAAAAAAAAGGCTGAGGAGATTGGCCATAAAGTATTACAGGGAGGAGGAGATTGAATGCAAATTTTTAATCACTTAAAATAGGATTTTTCAGGACAATATATAATAACTTAAAGAAGGAGAATGTAGCAATAGCTCAATTGGGATAGAGCACAAACCTTCTAAGTTTGCGGCTGTAGGTTCGAGTCCTTCTTGCTACGCCATTATTAATCAGTAAGTTGCCTAAATATGAAATAATGTTTTTACTAGATGCTGATTGCAGCGAAATAGAATCAGCAAGAGAAATTAAACCTCTTTTAGATTTGTTTGAGGGAGAGCAAGATTATAAAATGAACGTTTCTTGGTCTGACGAATTAGCTTATCCCATAAAACACAAAAGACAGGCACATAGGTATTTGTTGAATTTCACTCTTTTCGATATAGAGAAGATAGCTGAATTTAGAAAATTATCTTCTTTAAATCCCAAAATTTTGAGACACTTAATCATTAATGTAGAAAAGAGTTATGGTTACAGAAGAAGTATTAATCCTAAGAGAATGGCAATAGCAGAAAAGAAGTTTCAAAAATATCAAGAATTTAGAAGAAGGCGGCAGAGAACTAGCGAAAGAATGCAATTTAAACCTCCTGTGAATCCTCTTTAGGGAGAGGTTTTTTTAAATGCTTCCCAGAGGATATTTAATAGGTAATTTTACCGCGGATCCAGTACCCGGAATAACTAATAATTCGTTAGATTTTTCTAGATTTTCTGTAGCTTGCAATGAAAATTACACTAGGGCTAATCAGGCAGCGAAAACCCATTATTATCAGTGCATTGCATGAGGCAAAAGAGCTCAATATATTTCTACTTATCTCAAAAAAGGAGATAGTGTATTTATAGAATTTACCCTTTTGACTAATAATTACACAAATATAGAGGGAAGGGTTATCAAAAGAGTAGATCTCCAGGTGGAGAAGATAGAAATGCTGTATCAAAGACTTAACAAAACTTTTTCTTCCGGAATAGTCTCTAATGAGACAAATGTAGAGGAGAAGGAATTGTTAAGGAATCAGGAAATATTGCTGGACAATACTCACCCCTCTTCGGATAAGACGGAAACTAAAGAAGAAGAAATTGATGTAGATTTATCAGAAATTTATAACATTGCAGCAAATAGCGAAAAAGAATAGATGGAATTTTCTAGTGAAGAGTTAAAAGAATCAGGAGACAGCACTCATAGTAACGAAGGAGAAAATTTAGCCCAATCTACCCCTACAGAGACTAAAGGGGAATCTCCTCTTCCCGCAAGGTCTTCTAGGGGTAATTTCGAAAGAAAGAGGAAAAATCGTTATAAAAAGAATTGTTGACTTTGTCGACAGGGAAAGTTATTAATTGACTATAAAGAAGCAGAATTATTGAAAAACTATCTCCGAAGATATAACAAAATACTTATTCATAAAGTTTCAGGAAATTGCCTTAAACATCAACATCAATTAGCACAAGCTATTAAAAGAGCTCGATTTATAGCTCTTTTACCTTTCGTTCCGGAATAAAAAAATAACATAGATATCTTGTAATTTAAAGGGGAATTCCTCCTGCATGAAGGAGGAATATCCTCCCGAAAGTCAAGAGCGTGTTGTTTCTGATATTTTGTGAGCAGAAAAAGCAGTTCTCGCCTCATATATATATAACTATCCCGAAGTCATTAATTTTTCAGAAATTGAAGCTATTTCTCCCGCTTTTTTTCAAAATCAGTACGCCAGAGAAATTTTTAAAACCCTTTCTACTCTAGAAGTTCAAGATGGAAAATTTGACAGAGTTTTAATTTATGAAGCATTAAAGCAAAATCCCAATGTTGATTCCCAATTTTTAGAAGATTGTGATAAATTCTTAGAAAATTTACCAAGAGGTACTCATTACTATAATTTCAGAAAATATCTTGAGATTTTGAGAAATAATTGAATTAAAAAGGAGTTAAATAATCTTTCTAGAGAAATTTTGCAGACTCGTTGAAATTTAGAAAATATGAATGATTTAATTGCTAAATGAGAACGTTCTTTTCTCGATATAACTCTTAAAGATAGAAAGTTGAATTATTTAAGTGCTGGAGAAGTAGTTAAGTCTTATAACGAATTAGTGGAATTAAATCAGAAAGAAAAGAATAATTATTTTTTAAAAACAGGATTTCATCCTTTAGATTTAAAAATTAAGGGTTTTAAACCTGGCCAGTTTTTAGTTATTGCTTCTAGACCAGGAATAGGTAAAACAACATTTGCATTAAATTTGGTAAATAATAATTTATCTAAAATAACTCCCCCTTTTCAATCCGAAAAAGAACATGCCATTGGTATTTTTTCGCTAGAAATGGTTAAGGAAATAATCATGGAAAAGTTGCTAGCCATAGACTCTAAAACCGAATTGTTTACATTACAACGGGAAATGGAGGGAAAAAGAATAGAACAGCAAGATAGAGAGGTGATTGAATCTTCTAAGAGAAAAATTGCTCAGGCCAAATTACTGTTCTGCGATGACGCCAATATAACCTTAGGGAAGATTATTGCAACTATTAAATTGTGGAGTCGAAAGTATCTACTTAAGTTGGTCATTATTGATTATTTACAGCTAATTAATTTACCCTTAGAGAGGGAATTTAATAATATAAATGCAAATCAAAAAATTAGCTTAATTTCCAGACAGTTAAAAGTTTTATCTATTGATTTGAATATTTGTATTTTGTCTCTTTCTCAATTAAATAGAAAATTAGAGGAACGAAAGGGAGCTGATAAAGTTCCAATGCTTTCAGATTTAAGAGATTCCGGTTCTATCGAACAAGATGCAGACATTGTTATTTTTTTGTATCCTACTAAAAGCAAAAAAATAAAACCAGAAGAATTAGTCGAATCGGTTAATGAATCAGAATTTGAAAAGGAAGATGATTCGCATGAAATTTCACTAAAAATTGGTAAGAATAGATACGGTCCTACTGGAGTTATTCGATTTAATCACAATCGAGAATATGGAAAATTTTCACTGAGTAGATAGAAAAAAGAGGGGGATATCCCCCCTCTCTTTAATTATTTATTATTGCAATTTGGTGCGTTTAGAGGGAATCGAACCCACACATCTTTTTAAGATACTAGCTCCTAAGGCTAGCGCGTCTGCCAGTTCCGCCATAAACGCTTAGTCGTGCAAATCTGGTGCCGAATACAGGATTCTAACCCGTCTCAATCGATTACAAGTCGATCGCTTTTACTACTAAGCTAATCCGGCATTGGTGGAATGTGAGGGATTTGAACCCCCGACCTACTGCTTGTAAGGCAGTTGCTCTCCCACTGAGCTAACATTCCTTAATGGCGATCTGTATGGGATTCAAACCCATGCATGCATGCGTGAAAGGCATGTGTGTTAATCACTTCACCAACAGACCTTATTTTATTGGCGGCCACAGCAGGGATCGAACCTGCGACCAAACGGTTAACAGCCGTTTGCTCTACCACTGAGCTATATGGCCAACTCCAAAAATATTAAAAAAATTTAACTAAAAACTCACGGAAAAAATTAACTTCTATAGAGTAAATTTAGTCCGTTTAGAGACTAAATCAGTCTTAGATTGATTGTAAATTTTGAATTCTTTAGTAACTTATAGGAGCTATTTGTGTCGACTCTTAGTTCTTCATGTTATCACCCAGATCATCCCCAAACTAGAGATACCAGAAATTTAACACTTAAAAGTACTGGAGGGGTTTCCTTCCAGTATTTTTGAGCTCTAAAAGATAAAAGAGCTAAGTTATCACTAATACTACTTCTTTCAGTTCTTTCAGGATGTCTTAATTTTTTCTTTGTTGAGAGAGCTGGAATTTATAATCCAGGAATTTTTTCTGTTTGACAATCTCTCGCTCGATTACTAAAGAGTAGATTAGATGAAACTAGCGGAAGAGTAGTTTATCTTGTATTTTTTTGGGGGATTAATTCAATCATGAATATAGTATTAGCTCTTTTAACTTATAAAGGTATTGGGATAGAGATGACTAAACTTAGCATTTGCTTCATAGTTGGTTCCGCAACAACCGGATTAATTCTTTCTAATTTACCCACTAATTGAAATTTACAACAGTTTTATTTATTTTCTAATCCCTTTTCCTCAACAACAAACAACAACGGTTCTATAAATTTCTTAACCTGAGATACTACTGAAAATGGAAAAAACAATACCTCTGGAGACGCGAAAGGAATCATTATCTTATTTATGTATGCAGTAGTTTTTTCTATTTTAAACTCATTAATTGCCTCTTTACTGTACGCCTTAGAGGCTTGTAGTGGAGGAGTAGATTGAATTATCTTCTATCTATTTAAAACCAAATCTTATTTTGCAAATAAATTGATGTTTCATGTAGGATTATCTCTTTCAGCTTTTTCATATATTGTTGGAAGCTATTTACCCTGGGCCCTAGGAAATGGCAGTAATAAAAAATTAGTTACAAATTTTTTCTCTCCTTTATTTTTCGCTTTACTAAGTTCTCTGTTTGTGCGGAAAATTGTATTTAAGATTTTTTATCCTAGATTTGAATATGTTAGTGTAAAAATTTTTACGGGCAAATTATGAGAAATTAGAGCAGCCTTAATTGAAGAGAAATTTAGACACAGTTTTACAATAGTTCCATCTTACGGAAGTTATTTATTGAGAGCTCAGTATCAATTGGAATTTGTTTGTCTTTTAATAGAATTACAGGAATTAGTTCGAATTATTAGAAAAATTGACAAAGATTGTTTTATTTGTTCTCTTCCAGTGAGGTCTCTTAATGCAAAGATAAGCATCTAATACTCGAATGTTTAAGGCTAGCGCCTTTATTCATGGAGAGCCGGTGGATTCCTCAAATTTACCAATTAAAGAACTTTATTCAGCTGCGAATAGAGAATTAATAGGTACTATCCCACTATTGGATAATCATCATCAAAAGAAACTTTTTGATTCCTCGATAGAAGGATATAAAAAATGAAGTCAAGTTAGTTCTGAAGTGAGAGAAAAATTTTTATTTCTCTTTGCTTCAAAATTGAAAGAACATCAGAGATGATTAACTCAATTAATTCAATTGGAGAGCGGAAAGTCTGAAGGAGAGGCAGAAAGTGAAATATTGCGAAGCATTGAATATATTACTGAGAGCATTCACGTTTATAACGAATTGATTAAAACACCCAGAGAATACAGTTCAGAAAAATATCCCCTGATACCTGATGATTTACAAGCCGTTTATGTAAGAGCTCCACTAGGAGTAGTTTTGTCTATTACTCCATTCAATTATCCCCTAAATACCTTGATAACTAAAATAACCCCAGCCATATTAATGGGAAATTCAGTAATTCAAAAGTCTTCAATGAACGGAGCATTAACAGGATGATTGGTATGCAAAATCTTCAATGAACTTAGTCTAGAGGGATTCATGATTACTCCTGGAGTACTCAACTACTATACAGGCTCAGGATGAGAATTACAGAAATATATTGAAAACTATAAACCGGAGATTTCAGCACTTTCATTTACAGGAAGCAATAGAGCAGGGATTGCCATTTCGAGTGCACTGCCTGGAATTCCACAATCTCTAGAATTGAGCGCTCTTAATGTAGCTTTGATTTTGAAAGATGCAAACGTCGATAATGCAATACCAGAAATTTTGAAAGGAGCATTTAGTTTAAGTGGACAACGATGCACTTCACTTCAATTAGTGTGCGTTCCTCAAACCCTTTTAAATATTTTTGAGGAAAAAATAATAACAGAGTTGCACAAATTTAGTGTTTCCAAAACCCCTATTGTTGACTCAAATACTATTTTTCAAATTAAAGAAGCTTATGAAGAAGCGATTAGTAAAGGAGCTAAATTACTTACAGCACCGATAAACTGAAATAACATAAAGCAACCTTTGCTAGATAATGTAGTTTTTTCCAGAGTATCTTTTGAGATGAAATTAGCTCGAGAAGAATTATTTGGACCGATTTTAGGGATAGTTTCGTATATTAATTTGGAGGAAACCGTTGAAAAAATTAATGAAATTGGATTTGGATTGCAGTCTTCTGTTTTTTCTGAGAATTTTGATAAAGCGGTGGAGATTTCATCCAAAATCGATGTAGGTCGAATAAATATAAATATGGCTCCAGCACGATCTCCCGACTATCTTCCATTTCCCGCCTCTAGAAAATCAGGGAATAGCGAACAGGGAATTGTTAATGCTCTGTATTTTTTTTCAAAATTTAGGGGGATTGTATATAAAAACCCATCTCCAAATACATCAATATCGAGAAGATAACAAGTTTAATAGAAAATTTTTTCTATTAAACTCTAAAATTTAAAAAAGTGGTTTTTTACTTACTAAAAGTTAGAAAAACTTACTCTAAATTTGTTCACTTAAAGATTTTGCGATAATATTTCAATAGCTATTTAATTACAACGTTTTAAGGATATGAATTAATATATGGCGAGTCATAAAAAGGAAAAGAAGGGAAGAAGCTCCCCGATTTTAAAAGATGAATCTAGTGATATGAATATTAATTTAGGTTATGGAGATGCAGATATTCAGGTATTAGAAGGACTTGAACCTGTACGAAAGAGACCAGGGATGTATATTGGTTCTACAGGCATTGAAGGTTTGCATCACTTAATTTGAGAGGTTTTAGATAATGCAGTAGATGAAGCAGTAGCGGGGTTCGCAAAAAATATTTTCCTCACTTTAGAAAGAGATCGTATAGTGTCGGTAGAAGATGACGGTCGAGGTCTACCAACAGGAATAAATCCACAGACGGGAGATCCTACAATAATTACTATTTTTACCCGATTACACGCGGGAGGAAAATTTGATAATACCAGCTATAAGGTTTCCGGTGGGCTGCATGGAGTGGGAGTTAAGTGCGTCAATGCTTTATCTAATTTTTTTGAAGTTACTACGACTAGAAATGGAGAAACTTATTATGCCAAATTCATGCATGGAGGAAAAGAGTACACAGGTCCTGAGTTAGTGCGAAAAGATGAAAAAATTCCATCAGGCACTAAAGTTAGGTGACAACCAGATTTCACAATATTAGAAGACAATCAATATGATATTTCACTTATTAAGGAGAGATTAGAAAGATTAGCTTATTTAAATAAGCAAATTACTTTTGTCTTTGAAAATAAGTTAAGTGGAGAAAAGAAGATTTTTAGATCAGAGGGAGGTCTCTCCGATTGAGTAGAGCAATTGGGAGTAGGATTAGAAGCAATTTATCCCACTCAAAGCTTTTTATTAGATAGACAAACAATTGAAAAAAAAGGTAAAAAAAATATCTTAGAACTTGAGGTGGCATTTCAATATATTTCCAATAAAAGCAGTAGTACTATTTTCAGTTTCTGCAACAATGTGTATACACCTTTAGGGGGATCGCATTTAGAGTCTGTAAAAGAAGGGTTACTCTCCTGTGTGAGAGAAATCTCTTTTCATGAAATTAAAAAAATCAAAAATATTTATGAATTAACGAAAGAAGACATAATTTCTGGTTTAAATATGGTGCTTTCTTTAAGATACACAGAACCTTCCTATAAAGGACAAACTAAGGAGTCTTTAGTGAATAATGAGATTAGATCAGTCATAAAGGGAGAAATTGATCAAAAACTTCATTTCTTTTTTGAAGAACACCCCGACGGCAAAGAAGCATTTTTAACCCATATTGAAAGAGCTAGACAAAATAGACTCCAAAGAGAAGCGATTAGTGATTTGGAAAGGGAAATTCAGAGAGATAATTCACTTGAATTTGCGGAAAAATTAGCTGATTGCACAATTAAAAATCCTGATTTTTCTGAGCTTTATATAGTTGAGGGAGATTCAGCGGGGGGTTCAGCCAAAAGTGCAAGAAATAGAGAATTTCAGGCTATATTGCCCATCAAAGGGAAATTAATTAATGTAGCTAAATTAAGTAGTTGAGCAAAAGCATCTAAAAATCAAGAGATATGTAATTTAATTACTGCTATAGGATGCTCCCATTCCACCAATTTTGATATAGAAAAACTGAAATACAACAAAATTGTTTTGATGACTGATGCCGATGTTGATGGCTCTCATATTAGGATTTTGATACTGACTTTCCTCTATAAATATATGACTCCTTTAATTGAAAATGGAAAAATTTTTGTAGCTCAGCCCCCCTTGTATAAAGCATCTTCTAAGAAAGAATCAATATATCTTTGATCTGAGGAGGATAAGAGAGAATTTGAAAAGAAGAGAGGTAAATTTTCTGGATTTGAGATAAGTAGATTTAAAGGATTGGGAGAGATGTCACCTGCACAACTATGAGAAACAACCATGGATCCTCAACGTAGAACTTTTTTGCAGGTCAAAATTGTCGATCCAGAAAAATCTGACAAGACTATCGAGGATCTAATGGGTAAAGAAGTTAAACCTAGAAAAATATTCATTAGGGATAATTACTTTATTGCCAATTTGGATATTTAGATATGGCTGCCAAAATTTCTGCAAATTTAGAAAAAATACTTGAGATTCTTCCTACCTCAAAAGTAGAAGGCAAAGATATTGTTAAAGAGGCAGAGCAGTCGTTTTTGGACTATTCTCTCTCAGTTATTACTTCCAGGGCATTGCCCGATCTTAGAGATGGACTGAAACCAGTGCACAGAAGAATACTCTATTCAGCTTACGAAGAGAAGATGTTTAATGATAGCAGATTTAAGAAGTCTGCAGCTCTTGTGGGAGCTGTTATGGGATCATATCACCCACATGGCGATAGTTCTATATACGGCGCTTTAGTGAGATTATGTCAGGATTTCAATATGAGATATCCTCTTTTGGAGGGACAGGGAAATTTTGGCTCTATTGATGGAGATGGTCCCGCAGCTATGCGTTACACAGAGGTGAAAATGAGCAAGATGGGAGAAATGTTTTTAGAGGGCATTAAAGAGGAATGTATAGATTTTGTTTCTAATTATGATGGTTCCAAGGAAGAGCCAAAAGTACTTCCAGTAGTTGTACCTTCTATTCTTTTAAATGGAGGAGAGGGAATTGCAGTGGGAATGGCTTCTAAAATTCCACCTCATAATTTACATGAAGTTTGTGATGCTGCCATAGCTTTAATAGATAATGCCAATATGACTTTCGAAGAGTTAAAGAAGTATATTAAAGGTCCAGATTTTCCCACAGGAGGTACAATTATCAGATCAGGTAGGAAAAAAAATAATATTGACAATTATTTAAAAACAGGAGAGGGAACATTTATCATCAGGGCTCAAGCAGAAATAAATAAAGAAGAAAAACAGATTATTATTAATTCCATTCCCTTTGGGGTTAAAAAAAGTCAATTAATTAAAAATATTGCAGAACGAGCTAGCGAGGATAAGAGTTCAAAGAAGCAATCTAAGGGTAAAACTATAGATTTATTACAACGCTTTATTAGAAATATTCGAGATGAATCCAATTTGAAGGAGGGCATTAGATTAGTCATAGAATGTGAGAAAAAAAACACGCGCGAAGATGATTTGCAGATAGTTTTGAATAATTTATATAAATATACTTCCCTACAAAAGTCTTATGCTCCTAATTTGACCCTACTTAATGACGGTAGGCCTGAAGTGTGAGGAGTGCTTGAAATTTTGAAGCAATATTTGAAACACCAATTGAATATGTTGGTTAAGAGAACCAAATTTACACTAAACAAATTAGAAGATCGTATTCATATTTTGGAGGGGAGAAAAATTGTGGTGGAAGATTTAATCCAAGTTATCAAAATAATTACAGAATCCGAAACTCCCGAAGAAACCATGCAGCAAAAATACTCACTTTCAGAGAAACAAATAAAAGATGTTTTTGATTTGCCTTTACGACAGTTGAAAAAGATTGAATTTCAAAAATTGGTAGATGAACTAGAGGAAAAATATAAAAGTAGAGCAGAAAATAAGGCATTATTGGAGAGCGAAGTTTTACAGAAAGAAAAAATTAAGACACGCCTGTTGGAAATAAAAGATGCGTTTAAAGATGATCGGAGATTGACAGAAATACTTTTAGATTCAACCTCTCACTTTAAACCAGAAGATTTAATACTTAAGGAAACTTTGATAACTAGTATTAGTGAAAAACAATATATTTCAGCTTTCCCCCTAGATGCTTCTAAAGAATTTAATACTTCAATTTCTCAAGGGGATGAACTGGGAGCCCTACCAGTTAAAGGAGATGAGATTCAAGATTTATTAATTGCCTCTTCCAAAGACGATTTATTACTTTTTTCGGATAGCGGAATGGTCTATAAGTTAAAAACCCATCAAATTAAGGTTAAAAGTGATAAAGGATGATCTAAAAAACCTATTTTGATTAAAAATTTGATTTCTATTGGAGAGAAATCCGAGTTAAAAATTGTGGAGGCCTTAACAATGAGAGAATGCGATTACGGCTACGTTTCGGACGGCAACGATAAGTTCTTATTTTTGGTAACAGAAAAAGGAAAAGTGAAAAAATTAAAAGCCAATGTATTAAAGGGAGTGAAAAAAAATGGTAAGAAAGTCATGAGACTCCAGGAAGGAGATAAGCTGAAGTTTGTGATCAAAATTAATTCCGATTCAGATATTTTTATGTCTACCAAGGAAGGATTATCTATTAGATGCAGGACAGAGGTTAATGAGGATTGAGCTAGAGAGGTTCAAGCTCTGCCTCTTTTTAAGAGCCAAAATCCCACGGAATTTAATAGGTTATCTAGAGATTTACAGCTATTAAGCAATTATTTCACTTGAATATCAGTGGATAAAAATGATCTTTCAAGAATCATCGACATACTCAAATTGAAAATGCACTTTCAAGAATTAGATAGCTTCAAGAAACATTTATATATCAAAATTAAGGACTTAAAAAGTCAGTTAAAAATTAGCAAAAATAAAGATAGGAACGTAGAAATATCTAAAAATATTTCAAGATTAGAAAATTCTAAGTTATTAAGGGAATTGCCTTCACAATTAAAACAATTATCTCTGGAAATCAATGGGATACATGAAGATTATGGAGCAGAAGTAACTATTCAAGAACTAGAAGATATAGAAAAATTATTTGATCTTCAGCGAGGTTTACTTTCACCAGAAAATATAAAAATTCAGAATAAAGAATTATGGAATTTGTCTGAGCAGGAATTATTAGCTTCTAATACAATTTCCAGCGAGCTTCGTAAAAAATATTTAAGGGAAATAGATAATGCCGCTCAAACTTTAAGAAAGCTTCAAATATTCCAAGAAATCAAAGACTATTCTCAAGTTGATTTGGAATCAAATATAGATAAATTAAGGGGCTCTCATAAGGAGATAAAAAATTTTATTAAAGAAGAGAGAATACTCATGGGAATACGGGCCAAAATATCAGAGAAAAGAAGTCAGCTGAAATTTTTGAAAAATTCCAATTTAGGATATTTAGTTTCAAGATTGGAGTTCAAAAAATCTTAGGACAATGGTTTTGAAAAACAAAAGCATCGTTATTAAAGTAAAAAAACCAGGAGATATTGAAGCTTGACAAAATAATTGGAAAGAAGAATTAGAGCTAGAGTTGGAAGAATTGGAATTTTTAGAAAAAGAGCAAAAATCGAAAGTATCAGAGATGGCACACAAGGGATTTTCTAGTTTAGATATTTTTAGGCTTAGAAAATTGGAAGAATTGCAGAAGTCCAAAAATTATAAATTTAGTCTAGAAAAAGAGCTTAATCTCGCTCTTAAGCAATTTACAGGAATTAAGCCTCTGAAGCAAGAATGCGATCGATTAAATAAAAAAATCTTAGATCTTAAATTAGTAGTTTCCAAACTAAAAGAATTTGATAAACAGTATTTTGAGGAAGAAAAAAAATATTAAATGTTTTAGATTATCTCAGGGAATTAAAACTTTCGGAGCTTCAGGCAGTTATTTTGGAAGTTGAGCTTTTAGACAATTTGTGAAAAAAATGAAATACTCTGAAAAAAGAGAGAATTACCAAAAAGATTAAAGATAAAACAACAGTTTTAAATTATGTTCAATCTAAATCTGCACTTGAAATAGAAAAATGGAAAATTTTTGCGAAGAGGTTGAAAGCTGTTGCAAGAGGGAAAAAAAGTGATGAGATTTATAGAGAATTACGGATGATTCCTGAGTTCAAATCTTTAAAGAATGCGGAGATTAGAACCTTGCTGTGACAATTGGAATCGGAATTGAAAAATGCTTCTCCAGAGGAAATTGAAAAATCTTTATTGAAATTACAAGAGATGACGGAGCATACTCTTTCAGAAATAGAAGAGGGTTTTCACAAAATTAAGTGATTGCCTCAGATTTTGAATCAAATGCAGTAGATATGCCGTCAATTGCAGAGGATAAATTTAACCGGGAAAAGTGAATTACTGAGCAATTTAATAGATTAAGAAGTTCGTCGGGACCTTCCAAGCTAAGGTCAGCACTTCAATCTCTAAATGATGGTAGAACCGCAGAAGTACTATTTCATAAACTGCAATCTTTGACTCAAAATGAAAATTTTTTGCAAAATTATAAGTCTGAAATTAATCGAATTTTGAAAGTGTCTCGTGGCAAAAGTTTATCTACATTAGAGAAAGAATTAGAACAACTTCAACAAACTTATAACTTTAAGTTGACTCAATTAGAAATAGCTGAACACAAAATTAAAACCTTGAAGTCCAAAACGGTGGATGAAATTTCACAAGAGATTGAATCTCTGGAACGACTTTATCAGTTAATTGAAAATAGTTCAATTGAAGATATACAGTTAAGCGCTCAAGAGCGCAAAATGTGAGAAGAAATACACACTAAGGTAGATGCGCAAATAAGACAAGAAAGAGAATTATGGGGTAGAAAAAGCAGTCTTAAGACAACCTCTAGAAATGCTGCAGGAGTGAAGGGGATCGATTTAGCAGATACAGATGAAATAGTTTCAGTTTCATCTACATATAGTGGAGAAGATATGGTACTTATCATCGATGAAACAGGTCGGGGAAAATGCACGAACTTATCAGAATATAGAATGTCTAGGTGAAATTCTAAGGGAATTCTGAGTTGTAAGAGAGTAAAGGCAGAAGGGGAGGAAGAAAGATCTAGAAGTTTTAAAAACTTAGTTACAGGGACTTTAATTGATTATGAGAAAGAATCTATAGTTCTCTGAACAGAAAAAGGATTTTTGAAAAGATTTAAAGCGAAAGATCTAGTTTCTACACGTAAAAATAGAGTCACTTCAGGCAATAAACTTATAGAATTAGAGAAAGGGGATAAAATCAAAAAATTTGCAAAGTGAAAAAATTTAGAAGAGGAAACTAAAGTTTTGCCTATTTCAGGAGGTTAGATTTATGAGCTTAGAGAGAAGTTCCAAAATAATTAGTGTTAGTACTAAAAATTATCTTGCAGGAATTTTTCTTCGAAAGATTAGATCTACCAAAAGAGGAAGAGTAGGACTCGATGTGGGAGGTTATCCTAATAAAGATGTAATCGCGAATTTAACAATAGCTGCAGAAAATGATGATGCAATACTTCTTTTTACTAATATAGGAAAGGTTTATAAGTTGAGTCTAGATGATGAAAAAGCAATTGTGGTGGGCGATGATTCTACCTGACCAGAAGAGCTAGTTAACATACCAGAATTGCTAGAAACCAATAGTTCCGCTTTTGAAAAAAATGAGCGAGTTGTTCAGTTACTGCCTATCAAAAATGAAGAATTTGAGGAGGATAAGTTCTTTTTTATGTCCACAGAAAAGGGAATGGTGAAAAAGTTAGAAATTTCTGAACTCTCAAGCATTACTAGAGCAGGAAAAAGAGTTATTACTTTATTTGAAGGAGATAGCTTAAGTCATGTTATAAAAATAGGAGCAGAAGATGAAGTATTACTTGGCCTTTCTACAGGATACGCTGTTAGATTTAGCTCTACTTCTGTTAGAGCTTCAGGACGAGCTTCCACAGGAGTTAAAAGTATTGAAATAGAACCTAAATCTGGAGCGAAAATTATTTCCCTCTCTTCCACTTCTAATCCCACAAAAGCATTAGTAGTGTCTATTGATGAAGAAGGTAAGGGAAAATGCACTAGCCTTAGAGAATTTAGGCTTACTTCCAGAAGATCTAAAGGCACTATTGCATATAAATTGGGTTTATCTTCAAATTCATCTAAGTTGAAAAAGGGAGCTAAAAAGTTAAGTTTGGTTACCTGTGCAATAGTTCATGATAATGAGGAATTGGTCTTGTTAAGCGATAAAAACAGGATTAATAGAATTGGAGTGGATCAAGTTACCCTCAGAAGAGGGAGAAATACTGCAGGAACAATTTTAGTGAGATTAGAACAGTCTGGAGAGAAATTATTTCAGTTTGCTAAACATGCACCATCAGAAGTTTAATTAGAAAGTGCTTTCATTAATTTACCAAGTTCATGCCAGGGTATGCTATAGCTTTAATTTTCGAGACTGACATTTCGGGAATCCAGGATTTATCTTTCTATTAGTGATGATGATTATTGCTTTTCCAATAGCTGTTTTAGGGAGTATTAAAGATCACAAAGGATTGGCTTGGGCAGAATTTTTCTACACTATGCATCCTTCTAGATGAGGGAGACTATCTTCTCAAGCATTTAGAAAAGTAGTATTCAAACCTAAAAAGAAAGTCAATTTAAAAAATTATCAATAATTAGGACTTTTAAAGGTCCTAATTCATGTCAGCTAGTCTTCTTGTTTATGACGGTACTACTATTGGGTGAGTACTTGGGACAGTTATTCCCTCTATTCTAGGATTTGCTACATATGTTTGTAAGTTAATTTTGGATGTAAAGCAAAAAGGTTGAAAAAATTTAAACCAGGAAGATTGAAAGCAAATTGGGGAGAGTATTGAAAAAGAATTTGCATTAGTCTACAATGCGGTAAATAAAGATCATTACTATTGCGAACACTGTCAGAAACAATGTTCAGGTATGCAAGATAGAGTTCATAAATTAGGAGAACAGATTTCTCAATCTAAAGATTCGCTGTTAAAACAAACTAAGGATCAAGTGGAAAAAAATATTGTATTAGAAAAAGATAATAAATTACAAAAAATGTTGTTTAAAGGTCAAAATTCTTAGTTTTGAGATTTTTTATCAATTTTTTTGATTGATGTACTCCCTTCCCCATATTATTTTGGTGAGAGATGTTGATTGTCTTGACAGTTACTCCACTGATTTCCCTATTTTGCATTTATGAATTATGGAGGGGAGAAATGAAGATGGGTTATGGAGAATTTAATAGTTGACTACTAAGAGAGGGGCTTACTAGAGAATATTTAATGTCTAGGTGAAGAGATTACAGAGCTAAGCAGAAAAAATCTAGGATGTCTAAAGTCAAGCCGCAGCTACACATCTAAAACTCTCTACTAAGAGGTTTTAAGAGTCCTCTCCAGGAGGAGAGGAACTTTAAACTTTTTATCTAACTTTTAGTCTTTAGAAGTTAGTAATATCATTTTTAACTCCCTGTTGATAGAAGCAATTGTTTTTTCCAATTTCATTCTTTCTCCCTTAATGAATTCCATTCAATTGTTTTTATGAAGCTGTTTGGAAGATTTTTCAAAAAAGCTATATATGTTGAAGTAAAGTTTGAATTTAGGTTCAGTACCAGAAAATCTCGCTTTAATTCAACTTTCGGAATTTTCAAATTGAAATGTAAATATTTCAGGAATTTCTCCGGGTAAAACTTTCAACTTAAAGCCAGCTATGTTTAATAGAGTTTGGGAGTGTAATAGTGTTTTTAGTTTGGTGAGTATCGCCTCCCTATGCTTGAGATTCCTTAAGTTAAATACAATAGTTTTTCCCAACCAGATAGTTTGAAGCTCTCACATGAGTCAGTAGAGCTGAGTAATTAAATTTTTGGAGTGAAATTTATAGTAACCAATCATAAAAATAGTTAGCACTGTTTGCTGGAATCCATCCTTTTCGAGAGAAAGGTTGGAAAAGATAGATAATCCAATAGCTTCTTCACATCCTAATAGAACTTCGCCCCTTTTAGAATACTTTTCAATCATTTGACCAATACTCTTAAACCCTGTATTAGTCCGTTTAATTTCTATTTCCCTATTAAAAGATGAGACCACTTTATCAATGAAATCACCACTGACATAGGTAGTAATTAAATATTTGTAATTCACTTCAATATTGTATTTAGGGTTACTAGCTAATTCAAGGAGAAATACTGCTAGAAGTATAGCCATTTCATTACCTGTAAAGTAATATCAAGAAGTTCCATCAAATTCTCCTAGAGCCCCTCTATCTGAATCAGGATCATGTGCAACTAAATAATCTATCTCCATACTTCTTGCTTCACTTTCCATAGCTTGAAAGGATTGGGGATATTCAGGGTTGATTATTTCATTTTTTGGAAATGAAAAGGTGGGAGTACACTCTGGACCGAATTCCCTAAATTGCTGTGAACCCATCATTTTTGAGAGGTGTTTCATCCTCCCTGAAGAAGTTCCGTGATGTGAAGAAAATAGAAATTTAATTGTTCGAATAATAGTACTTCCAAGGGGGTAAAAACCCCCTAATCTAATACCTATTTCCCTCTGCAGGTCTAGTGCATACTCATGAAAAGCTTCATTTCCAATAGCGTTAATTTTTATTTCAGGATTTCATCTAATACTTAGGTATCTCTCCGGCTTTCTAAATAATTTTCGAATTTCAGCTTCTTCTTCCATGGACAGTTGGCCTCCTCTACCATCATAAAATTTCATTCCATTGTATTCGGGAGGATTGTGACTGGCTGTAATCATTATTCCACCATGGAATTGTCTTTTTTTAATGTAGTAAGCCAGAATGGGAGTAGGAACAGATACTGTAGAGAGAATGGCTCGCACATTATTGAACACCAGCACCTTATATACTGCTCTTGCAAAAGATTTGCTTAATTCTCTATTGTCATAACCAATTAATACCTTGGCTCTATCATATTTAGAATTCAGAAATTTTGCATAAGCCTCCGCAAACACTCTATATGTGTGTAAATTTAAGCGTTTAGGACCCACTCCCACAATTGATCTAATACCAGAAGTACCAAATTGGAATTCTTCTCCACTAGGGGAAAATAACTCCACTATATCTTGTGGCTTCAATTCACTTAACTTTCTCTTCTCTACAAAACTGTTACTTTCATGATCGCATCATAGCTTATACATTTCTTCGGGAGTAAGTTTGATTTTTTCCACTTTCTAGGAGTAGGAGTGCAACTGCGTTCGTATGAATTCTAATTTAGATTGCGCTCGTATTTTTAATATTTCTGTACTTTTTAAAATACTTACTTCCAATTCTTCCCATTTCACCTCTTCATATTTTGACTGTATTTTCTTTAAAGTATTAGAAATTAACACACTTATTTCTTTTTTAAGTTCAGCGTAATTTAAGTGCTTTAATTTAGAGAGAGCATCTCCTAACGGAATATTAGATAAAGCTGAATATAGACTTAAGAGATTGTGAATGCCCGGTTGACCTTCTTTATTGAGTGCAATAGTATTTCAAGAATCAGTTTTAGCTTTTTGAATTTTTCGCTGAATCTCTCCCTCACTATCAGTAATAAAAATAATTCCCTCTTTATTAGCGGAACTTTTAGACATTTTTTTTGTAGGATCTTGTAAATCCATTATTTTTAGAGAATTTAGGTGAGTCTCTAAAGCCGTTATTTTATTTGGAAAAATAGTTTTAGAGTAGAGTCTATTTATTCTTTCTCTTATGGAAGCGCACAATTCTAAATGCTGTATCTGATCTTCTCCCACCGAGAGCACTGAAGCATCGTACAATAGAATATCCGCAGCCATCAATACAGGATATAGCAAAACTCCTAGTAGAGCCGGTTCTGTTTGATTAGCCTGTTTAAATTGAGTCATTAAAAATTTGTATTGAGTCATTAACTTCAATTCACCTAATTTACAGTGAGTCATTAAAAAATAAAAAAGCTCCAAATGTTCCGAGCTTAAACTTGACTGAAATACAATCTTGGTTTTTTGAATATCTACTCCAGCAGCTACTGCTCACTTTACCAGGGATTTGGACCGTTCCTTTATTTCTGAAAATCCTATTTTTTGAGTTGATAAAGGTATTGTATATGCATGTAAATCAGCTACTAGCAAAATTGTTTCATATTCATCTTGGGCTTGAATTAGAGGCAGCAAAGCACCTATATAGTTTCCAATAGTCAATTCGGAAGTAGGTTGTATTCCACAAAGCAAAACAGGTTTGACAGACATTCCCAGTTAATTAAAAAAAATAAGATTATTCAATTTTTTTATTTTTCTAAAATAAAATCTTTCAAAGTTTAAGTGATCTATAAGATAGGACTGGTCGGACTTCCCAATGTAGGAAAATCTTCACTTTTTAATTTGTTAAGTTCTTCCGCTAAATCAGTCGCTGCCCCCTTCCCTTTTTCTACAATTCAGCCCACTAAAGTAGTAATCAATTTTCCGGATATTACCTTAAATAATTTATACTCTCAACTACTTTACTGATTTCCCAATTTAGAGTATTCTAAGTTAATTAAAAAAGAATGTAAATTTGAACTTATTGATTTGGCGGGAATTGTTCCGGTGGATGGTGTAGATAGTGAGAAAAAAAGCGAACTAGGACCGTCTTTTCTCTCATATATTAGAGGCGTAGACTTAATACTGCTAGTAGTGAGAACTTTTACAAATGACTCTGTAGAATCACAACTTAAAACTTTTCTAGAGGAGCATACAGAGTTATCTTCTTACCTATCTTATTCAGACACTTCCAAAGTTAAAAGTGAATCAATTTTCGAGCTCAAGTTAGTATTAATGACCTTAATTCATTCCGATTTAGAGCTTATTTCCAAATTAATAACTAAGTACAGCAAGGATAAATTAGTTTTTGAGAAAGAGTTAAATTTACTTCTTTCAATTAAGAAAGAATTAGAAGAGCGGAAATATATTCCTATTTATTTACTTTCTAGATATAAAAAATCTACTGACTGAGAAAAACAGTTATTAGATAGACTCTCTCTTTTAACTACTAAAAAAACAGTAGTGCTTTCCAATTACGGTTCTAGTAAGGAATCACTAAAAAAACTATCAGAATTAAAGAAGTGAACTAAAAATAATTCTCTTTCTTTTAGTGCTTTAAATATTGAGGGAGAAGAATTACATAATTTATCTAATAACACCGAGGAAAAGGAAAGTCTAAGGAATTCTGAATATCTTAGAGATTCATCAATTTTGGAGTTATTGAAAACTATAGTTCAAACTTTAGGATTAAATATTTTTTACACCTTCAAACTGGAAGACAAGAATAAAAAAAAATATAGTCTCTCTAATTTTTCCTGAACATTAGAACCTACGGGAGGGGAAGTTAGAGCTTGATTTTTTGTAACTTCCGAAAATCTTGCTCGAAGTGCAGCTAGAATTCATAATGACCTCTCCAACTATTTTGTAAGCTCCAAGATTGTGGAAAGTGAGAAATTTTTAAAACTAGAAAAAGGTCAGAATTTTACAAATTTATTAAGTAGCGTTTCTAAGACTTATCAGTTGCGAGGAGGAGAGATAGTTCAGATTATTTCATCAGTTTAAAAATGAATTCTAGTTCTGCTATCCTTACTGTGATTTGCGGTCCTATGAAATCAGGCAAATCTAAAGAATTGTTTTCAATTATTGATAGACTAAATTATCAGAAAATTAAGTATATTATCTTTAAGCCTAAGATAGACTCTAGAAATGAGAATACAATTTCTTCGAGATATTACTCCCAGTCAAATGAAGCAATTATTATAGATGAACAGAATCCCCAGGAGATACTAAACTATATTCCTGAAAACAGTTTAGAACCGTTAACGACTTTAATTGATGAAGCTCATTTTTTCTCTAGTGAGTTAATTTCAGTGGTTAAATCTTTACTGTCCAAGGAGGTAAATGTAATTATTTCAGGATTAGATTTAGATGCTAATATGAAAACATTTGGACCTATGGGAGATTTGCTAGCATTATCCAATAAAATAAAAAAATTGAATTCAGTTTGTGAGCGTTGCTACAATGTGGCCAATTTTAGTGCACTCAAAGATTCTCAACAGTCTTTTGAGAAGGACAATATTTTAGTCGGAAATGAACAATATATAGTTTTATGTAGAAATTGCTATCTAAGACACACTCAGAAGTGTTAGCTATTTTTTTCGACCTTTTCCCTAAGTTAGAGCTTTAACTTTAAGGGCGCAAGCCCTTTTAACTCAAAGGGAGAGTAGTAACATCTTAGTGTCTAAGTTTTCTCTAAAAGCAGCAATTATCAAATCATTAGATGATCTTTTTGGAGATTCTTATAGGGCTTGCAAATCATATATTGACTGATTTTTTGGACCTATATTTGCAATTTTGAGGCGGGTTAAAAGTGCTATTTCATTTTTCTTTTGAAAGATATTTCCCTCTCGCTCTAGTGAGTTAGAGAGAGAGCGTTATAAAAAATTTATTGAGTCTTTAGGAGGCTGAAAAAATGTTACAGCTTTTACATGTAGAGCTAAAAGTTGACATTTAAAAATAACCCATGAATTTTTAATTGACTGGGATACACTAAAAACTTTTAATGTAAAAATTATCTACTGAGGTTGACCCTATTTAGATTTATCTCTAGGTTCTTATTCTAGGTGAATGTATAAGAGATTAAAGCGCTTTAGTGATAAACCTATAGGTAGAGCTATACCGAAATGTTCCCTTAAAAAAAATTAGACTATCGAAACTCGTAATTTTAGCATTATCGCTCATATAGATCACGGGAAATCTACCCTTTCTGACAGAATTATAGAAGCTTGTCTAGGCCTACCACATGCCTCCATTACAAATTGTTTTTTAGACAGTATGGAACTAGAAAAAGAAAAGGGGATTACTATCAAGTTGGCCGCAATAAGACTGACATGGAAAGATTATGTGCTCAATTTAATAGATACGCCCGGACATGTAGATTTTTCAGCAGAAGTGGTTAGGAGTCTCAAAGTATCAGAAGCCGCAATACTGTTGATTGATGTAACTAAAGGTATACAATCTCAGACAGTGTCGTTACTTAAGCAGGCAAAATCAGAGGGACTTAGGTTAATACCTGTTCTAAATAAAATAGATTCTCCCCTAGCCACAATGGAAAGAATATCAGAAATTCAGTCCAGGTTAAGCGCTTTTCCCTATCTTCTGACAGATTGTCACAAAATTTCCGCTAGAGAGGGAAAGGGTATCTTAGAATTACTCGATTCCCTTACTCTGAAAATTCCTCCCCACTATCAAAATAGGTATCTTGCATCTCTGAATATTCCCTTTATTAAAAAGAGGGAATTTTACGCACTAGTATTTGAGGCTGAATTTCACAATCAGAAGGGTACGATACTTACAGTTAGGGTATTTACAGGAGAAGCTGCAAAGGGGTCGGAAATATACTTAGTTAAGTCTAAATTGAAAGTCAGGATTAGGGAGATAGAATTTCTCACCCCCCACTCTCAAAAGTCTGAAAAAATTTCAGCAGGAGATGTAGGTCGTATCTATCTGTTTTTACCTAAAGAATTGAAACTAGAGAGCGGAGAGCATCTTTGTAGCTATCCTACTCCCCCCAGGGTCGAATTAGATTTACTACCAACCTCTAAAATTGGAGAGCTTAAGCCTATGATATTTAGCTTTATAGCACCTTATGATGATACTCAGAGAACACTTTTTACAACCAGCTTAGCTTCACTCAGCTTGTCAGATTCTTCCTTTAGGTACAGTTTTACTCAATCTTCAGCATTAGGATTTGGAGCTAATATAGGAGCATTAGGACCCCTACATCTTGAGGTTTTAATTACCAGACTTGAAAGGGAATTTAACTTGAAATTAGTTAATGGACCTGCCATGAGTGAATACAAAGCAATACTTAAATCTGGGGAAGAAGTATATTTTTCAGCGACTCATCAGTTACCAGCTCAAAATCTAGTTAGGGAATATTTAGAACCTTACATATTATTGAATTTTTCTCTAGACTCTCAATATGAGAAAGAGTTTATTTCTTTTTTATCCTTTAGGAGAAACGCAGAATTACTTAATATAGAGCGAGGAGTTGACTTGGAGTTAACTTATTTAATTCCGCTTAGTGAGTTAAATTCCGCTTTTGTTCACCAATTGTATTCAATTACTAAGGGATATGTAACCTATAACTATGCATTTGAAGATTACTATCCCCTCTCTTTAGTGAAAGTGGGAATATTTATAAATAATATAGAATACCCCGAATTAAGCTTTTTATCTGAAAGCAGTGAAGCAATTAAGAGAGGTAGAGAAATTCTGTTGAAATTAAAAGAGAATGTTCCCTCTCAACTTTATGAATTAGCATTGCAGGCTAAAATAGGGGGAAAAGTAATAGCCAGGGAGAATGTGAAGGCACTTAGAAAAGCAGTGGCAGCAAAATGTTATGGAGGAGATATCTCCAGAAAGAAGAAACTTTGAGAAAGACAGGCAGAAGGGAAAAAGAAAATGAAAGAAAGCTCTAAACTTCAATTACCTCACTCATTTTTTAAATCTTTAATTTCTACTAAAAGCTAGGAAAAGTCTAAAACACTTAAAATCTCATTAAAATTAACTTAACCTTTAGAAAGTTTTAGAGATGAGGGAAAGCATACAGGTAGTCGCTAATAGGAATTTAATAGAGGATCCTAGTTTCAATGTAGAGAAATGTTATTCTTCAGCTTCGACACTGGAGGAGAAAGTAAGCAATACCTTGATATTGCTCTCCTCAATAGATGGAGTAGCTAAAATTGAAAGTTTATTGAACCATTTAAAACTTCAAAAAAGTAATATATTGGCTCTTTATGATACAGTTTCTTCTGCCATTAAATCTGATTTGATAAATACCTTAGAAAATTTATTTGAGACTAAATTAAATTCCGCAAAGATAGAAAAAGATATGGATAGACTACTTTATACAATTAGGGCTTCTACACCTTTTTCAAATAGTAGATTTGCGGATCAATTACCTCAATCTAAGGAGTATAGACAATTTTTAGCATTATATGGGGAAAATATGAGTCTTAATCAAAAGGTAGTACAATTTAAGAGTCAAATTTCACTATACTTAGATTCTCAAAAGATATTGGATAAAAATTATGCCTCCAAGATGGCCCACATAGACTATCAAATTATCTCTTTAAGTAGAATAATCAGCAATTTATCAGAAACTAATAAAGAAGAAATTGGAGAACTATATTTGACCCAATTTAATAGAATTGAAGCTTTAGTTAGAGATATTACTGAAAGAGAAGATAAATTTAATAAATTGAAGCGAGTTATGAATTTGAATCCTGAGAGTTTTATATATACGGGCTTTAATAGAGATGTCATGGAGCAAGTTTCTGAATTAGATAGTGAATTAAGTAAGAAGGTTTAGAAAACCTTCTTAATTATTTGACTTAAATTAAAGCTATTGTGTTATAGACCAGAAATTTTCGCTTTGTAGTTGTAGCTTAATTAGCCTGCTTCGGCAGGCTTTTTTTGTCTATTAGGAGATGTCTGTAAACTCTCAGGTTGTAGCTGAAGATGGAGCTGTTAGCGCTCAAACTCAATTTCCACTCCAATTGAATGATTCTGGATTGAGCTTGGAAGCGACCGCAGTACCCGCTAGCGCTGAAATTGAGGAGAGAGAGGAAGATGTTGCGAATACAGAAGCTTTTTTACCTCCAATTGATATACCTAAGCTTAAGAAATACTACAGGAAACTGGAACGCAGGATATGCGTTTGAGTTCTATTGAGTCAGATATTTATGATTGGGATGCTCTTTATGGGAGTCAATATCATTATTAAAGTTTGAGGATCAACTTCTTTAATTGACAATATACTATCGTGAGTTTCTTCGGTTGCATCAAATACTGGAATGAGATGTGCAATGTGTGGCATTGTTTCAGGTATACTCTATCTCTGTCTTAGGAATGTTGAACGATTACGTTTGAAAAAAAAGTATATTGTTCATGAAAATAATTTGTGCAAAATGATGTACTATCCTACATGCATGACTCCAGCAAGTACTCAAAATGTGCTTTCCATTTTCAAGTGAAGAATGAATATTTTTTGAATAGGATTTTCCCTATTTGGTCTTGGAGTAAATGTTCTAACAGTTGCAAATGGGTGATATCTATATCAACATGTTGCAACGAAAACAGCTGAATTTTATTGAAATAAATTTCAGAAATTCACTCAAATGTTTCAGGAAATAGTGAAATGAGATACAGGAAAAATTCCAGATCGACTTGTGGATATAGCTTTTTGACTATTTAATTCAGGAATCTTAACCATGATTTTTACGCGATTTCCACTAAAGATGGTTATCAATAAGGCCTTGGACGTTTTTAATGTAAACGAACTGAATATGGGCGCTGAATTAAGAGAACATGTTTTTAAGTTAAATAAGAGAAATAAGATATTTACCTTAGTGCTACTCTGTTTGACAGGATTACCTTCCTTCATAATTCTTAAGAGATTAATAATAGCGGTATTTAACAAGAGTTTCAAATATTCTAAGAGATAGGATTTTTTAACTAACATTAAGATGGAAGACTAGTTCAAGAATATGGCTACGGGAGGCAAAAAATTAATTATTGGTAATTTAAAAATGAATCTATTGAGACATGAATTTGATTTTTACTGTCTAGAGTTACGTAAAAAGTTACAGAGAGAGTCTCCTGCTCACAGATTGGGATTAGCTATTCCCTATATATATTTAGAAAGAGTTAATCAGGAATTAGGGAGCGAATTGCAGATATTCTCCCAGGATGTGCATCACGTAGAAAAAGGAGCTTACACTTCTTCAATTTCTGCTACTCAACTAAGCTCTATAAACGTTTATTCTACCTTAATAGGACATTCAGAATGTAGATTATTAGGTCAAAGTGAGGAAATTATTACAAAAAAAGTAAGAACTGCACTACTCAATGGTTTTAATATCGTGTATTGCTGTGGTAAGGAACCGCTAAAAGAAATTAAAAATGAATTGTTTTTCTTAAATGCTCAACACTTAGAAAAAATAATAATTGCATTTGAACCTATTACAGCAATTGGTAGTGGAATTCCCATGGCCGCTGAAGTAGCAGCTCAACAACTTTCAGAGATAAGAAAGTTAATTATAGATATGTGGGGCGAACCAGCCAATAGGGTTAGGTTACTCTATGGAGGATCAGTGAACAAATCTAACTACAAAGATTATTTGAAAGAGGGAAATATTGATGGAATACTCGTAGGTTCTGCCGCACTAAATATTCATGATCTATGAGATATGGCTATGGAGAGGTAAAAATTCTTTTATAGGGTAGTTGAATAAGAAGGTTATACTCACCATCTTAGATGGGTGAGGTCTTAGAGAAGAAAGAGAATGGAATGCGATTGCTCATGCAGAAACTCCTAATTTTGATAGATTGAGAGCGGAATATCCCTTTACTCAATTGATAGCTTCTGGAGAAGAGGTAGGACTACCAGCCGGTCAGATGGGAAATTCTGAAGTTGGTCATCTCAATATAGGAGCCGGTAGAGTAGTAGAAACAGGACTCTATAGGATTTCACAATCAATCAAGAAGGGAGAGTTTGAAAATAATGAAACGATTGTTAAGTTGTTCAGAGAGTTAAAAGTAGAGCCTAGCTCCAATCTTCATCTGTTGATATTAGCATCCAAGGGAGGAGTACACTCTCACCTGGACCATTTGTTTGCTTTTTTAAAAGTTGCTAAGCATCACAATATATCTCCTTTGGTGCATTTATTCAGTGACGGAAGAGATGTAGCTCCTAGTCAATTTTTGAAGGATTTAACTGAGATAATTCGGGAATTAAACATAAACAATGCTAGATTGGCCACCATTTCCGGTAGATATTATTCTATGGATCGAGATAAAAATTGAGATAGGTTAGAGAAGGTATTGAGAGCTATTACCCTTCAACGGGGAATAAAAAGTTTTAGAAGTGCAGAAGAGTATGTTCAGAGACAATATTCAGCTGGAGTGACTGATGAATTTATAGAGCCTGCAGTATCTCAGGAATATTTAGATAGAGGAGAAGCTCTTAAATCTGGAGATAAAGTGGTATTTTTAAATTTCAGACCAGATAGAGCTAAGCAATTATCTCATGCATTAGTGGGGTCTGATGGACTATATGAATATTCCTCTCCACTGATACCTAAGGGTCTTTCTCTTTATTCAATGATGGATTATGAAAAAATTCACCTCTCTGGAGTATTTTTTCCCCCAATTTCACTAGAAAATACATTAGGTCAGGTAATTAGTGATCAGGGTGGTGCTCAATTAAGGGCGGCAGAAAGTGAAAAGTATCCTCATGTGACTTATTTTTTTGATGGAGGAGTCGAAAGAGATTTGCAAAATATTAGGAAGATAATAGTTCAGTCTCCCAAGGTAGGAACTTATGATAAAGCACCGGAAATGTCCATAGTGGAGTTGTTCAGTCAAATTAAGGGAGCATTGGAGACTCAAAAATATGACTTAGTGGTAATTAATTTTGCTAATCCAGATATGGTAGGTCATTCTGGTGATTTTGAAGCTACGGTAAAAGCATGTAGTGCTGTAGACAGAACATTAGGAGAATTGTATGAATTATCGCAAAAGCAAGGCTACACTCTTGTGGTAATTGCAGATCACGGAAATGCTGATATTATGAAAGATAGTTTAGGCAAACCTCATACTGCTCATACAACTTCTCCAGTACCGTTCATCTTATGTGATAAAGCTAGAAGTCTTCGAAGCGAAGGAAAGTTGGGAGATATTGCCCCTACAATATTGGAGCTTCTCTCAATTTCTCAACCATCAGCAATGTCGGGAACGTCCCTCCTAGCTAGTTAAAAAACTCTTAAAATCAATAAAAATACCTAATTAGGATGTCGACAGTGCATAATAGTGCACCTAAAGGTTCGATATCTAAATTAGTGTTAGTAACAGGAGATCCTTTAAGATGTAAAAGATTTGCAGAACTCTACCTAACTTCTCCGAAATTACTGAGTGAAGTTAGAAATGTTTATTGCTACACCGGTATGTACAAGGGAGTGGAGATAACACTAATGGCTCATGGGATGGGAGTAGGTTCTATGGGCATATACAGCTATGAGTTATTTTCTCCAGAGATATATGATGCTGATATAGTAATTAGACTAGGATCTTGCGGAGGAATGTCTGAAGACGTCAATGTAAATGATTTAGTATTAGTTACCTCAATTCACTCCAATTCCAATTACGGGGAACTATTACACTTAAACCCTTCAGAAGATATCAAACCTGATCACGAATTAATTAATCTTGCCAAGAAGACTGCAGAAAGTTTGGGAATTCCACTAAAATCAGTGAGAAATTTTACCTCAGATAATTTTTATTCCAAATACTCTCTGAGTGAATTGCATCGTAAAACTGGTTGTGATACTGTAGAGATGGAAGCCTATGCTCTAGGATTAAATGCGATATATCATAACAAAAAATTTTTAACTATTTTGACAGTGTCTGATGTAGATTCCAATAGAACTTCAGGAGTAATTGAATTAACTAGAAAAGAAAGAGAGGAAGGATTGGGTAAGATGTTCCAGGTAGGGTTGGAAACGTTAGTTTCTTACTCTAAAACCATTTCCTCCTAAAACCTAGAGAGAGAGAAAGAAGTAGCTCTTGCTTAGACAAGAGCCTGCTCCTAAACTTTCTAGTTGAGCACTAAATTCGTTATATTTACAGGAGCAAGAGTGAATTCAAAAGGTAATAGCTCAAGATGCTCATAAATCCTATACCACCCCCCCTAAACCGGAGAGGTTTTCAAGACTCTTTTATCATCCTCAAGAGGAGATTAACTGATATGAACCTAATATTCTCTCAGAGCTGAGTGTTGCAGCTCCTGGCTCAATTTATAAAGAAGTGTTTCAGTCTAAATTACAGGCCCCCTATCTCTGATTTTTTTTAGGTCAATATGTAGATAACACAAGTCAACTTCATATAGGGGATAAGTTAAAACTTCACCGCAAAATGATGGAACAAACAGCTTCAACTTTAATTCACTTTCCCGGTTGTAAAGAATATTCTCTCTTACTAGATAAGCATGAATTGCATTTTGAGTTGAAAAAGAGACTACTAGAGTTTGAAAAGGAAAGTACTATTTCCAGTTTGAAACAATTGAATCTTACTGATGTATGTGAGAACATCTCTAAGAAATTGGAAACAGTGATTTATCCAGAAAAGAAGCAAACAATCGCTCAAGTGAAATTGCCTGCCGAAAAATTGAAACAAGAGGAGAAACTTTCTGAACTATTGAGGATTCCTGTTCAACGAGATTGAATGAAGGAATTGCCCATTCCATTGCAAAATTCCCTCCCCTCTATGTTTTTGCATCGTTGCTTTTCTCCTGAGGTTCCAAAAAGCGCTCCACAACGAGAATTACATCCAACTCCGCAATTCATACAGAATCTTTCCAAAATGGTTATGAGATTTTCTATACTACGTCACTACACTCCCGAAGAAGTTGAGAGAATGGTACGGGAAAATACTGACTGAACTACTGCCAAAAGCGATATTCAGTGACATGATCCCCAGGAAAAATGATTCTACTGAGACCTACCAGCCATCAATCTTTTCTTTGATAGATTTAGGGAAGACTTTAGACATACTATAGTTACTGACTGGGAAGAACCGGAAAAGAGACTTTCTCTATCTAAAGCAGAAATAGGAGAAGCTTTTGAGTTTTCTCACGCTGAACATGCACCAATCTTTAGATATGAGGGAATTCCAGAAATGACTATAGGAGAGGACTTAAATAAGATGGAAGAGCTTATGAATCAGTATTCAGTGTTTTATAAAGAGCAAGTTAAGAAAGAATTAGAGACTGAGGGAGCGCCCCCCTCAGTTTCATGACAATCTGAAGCAGTACTACAAGAGTTAGAGAAGGCTAAGGAAGAGCTTCCCTAGACTTTGATTAGAATTTCCGACAACCTCTCATCAAGGATATTGTTTTTTTAAGTTTCATAGGGAGAAAAAGATATAAGAATCCTCCCTATTTTTTAAAATTACAACCCTAAGGAGGGTTGGAGCCCTCCAACACTCTTTTATAGAAAGGAAATGGTAGTCTCAAATTTAATGATTTCAATTTTTTAGAGAATTTATGGTAAAGAAGTTAACTGTTCAATTGGAGAAACGAAAAAAAGGAAAAATTTCTACTAAGGTAGTTACTGTAAAAACTATTAAAAAACCAAAGCAGAAAAAATCAATTGTTACAAAAGTGAGGGAAAGAGAATTAACAGAGTTGGAGAAAGCACGAATGATGGAGTCAATTAATATCTCTGAAAGCTACAGCTCTAAGTTAAAAGCACCTAAATTATCTAAAGCAGAATTACAAAAAGATAGGAAAAAGCCTACTCATACTATCAGGCATAAAGAGCTGTCCGAAATTGAAAAGGCTTCCATGATGGAAGGTCTTAATTTTGAAGACGGAGGAGGATCCAAAATGAAAGATGATCATTTGAAATCAAAAACTTCTAAGAAGGAGAAAAGCTCCCCTTCACCTCGAGTGAGAAAATCCAGAGTTTCTGAGGGAGAAAAAGCTGATATGATAGGCTCTATTAATTTCTCAGAAAGTTACAGTAAAAAGCTAAAAGCTCCTAAATTAACTAGAAAGGAGGCGAAGGTTGAGAAAAAACGAAAATCTCCCCATATAGTTAGTCATAAGGATATTTCCGATGTTGAGAAAGCCCAAATGATAGAAGAATTAAGTTTTGAGGAAAAAGTAAAGTTACCTCAATTCAAACATAAAACTTCTAGAAAATCTAGGCAAAAATCTAAACAAGCATCTGCAGCTAGAACTAAAGCTGCACAATTCAGGGGAAAAAGTATAGAAGTATCAGAATCACCAAAAAAGGTTAAGGGGAGAATTCGGTTGATTGAAGAAATTAATTTATCGGAGGAAGGGGCTACCCTTGCACTCCGAAAAGATAAGAAGGCTGTTAAAGCAAAGGACTTATCACATAAAAAAGGAAAGAAGGTAACTAAGGAGGGGAAAAAAACAGCTGCACAACCAATTAAGAGAGCTAAATCAGAAGAGGCTTATTTGCACAAATTGGAAGAGCAAAAGAGAGCTGCATCGGCTAAAAAAGCCTCAAAAACTGCACCCAAAAAGAAGCAAAAAATTAGGGAAGTTGATTTATCTACTCAGTCTCAGACAAAAACCATTTCTAAACGCAAGCAAACTAAATACAACAATTTAGAAACACGCACCCATAATCTTGTAGGTGAGTTAGATGATCAAAAAGAATTTAAGGGAGGCTATTTAAAGCAAGTTGATGAACAACTTAAAGTGCTTCAACAAAAGGCGATAAAAATAGAGCTTAAGGTTAATCAATTTTTCCTTCGAAAACAAGAAGTCAAATTAAAGAGGAGCTCTACTCCAGCTCCTGAAAAATTAACTAAATCAGTTGTTGAAGATGTTATTTTTGAACAATTGTTACCCACAGAAGGAGAAGCTTCAGAAGTAAGAAAGCAAGAATTACAAAAACTCAATTTTTATAGCACTGCAGCACGCCCCAGTCGATTTAGAAATATGTTTGATGCTTGACTTAAAAAAAATGCTAGAGGAGAGAGAAGTGAAATTTATCTCCCTCCCGAAATTGTGGATTTTAGCGAGTCTGCAGCGAAAGTTAAGAGTACCGGAATTTATCTTCCTAACAAACTTTTAAGTCGAGCAGAACATGCACCAGAAGTCATTGAAAATCGTTTTTTTGATCCCAAAGAAGGTAAAATCAGAAATTTATTTGCCAAAAATCACTTTCAATCATTTAGAAAAAATGAATTAAAAAAGCAAAAAGAAACCGCCGCAGATTGAGAGCAGCATAAAAAATGAGTAACTTATACAGAAATTCCTTTTTTCATGAAAAAGATGAAGGGAGAGTCACTCTCCCTAAAGGTTATACCTACTCCACTAGTGAAATTTGCCATAAAAAATAAAAAAATTATTCAAAAATTTTATGATCGTTCTAGATATAGACAGTTTCCCTGAACCCAGGTGGAATTAAAACCTTTTCGCACCAAATTTCAGCAAGTATCACCTATTTCCCCAACATTTATAGATCAAGAGAGCAGTGTTTTATATGAAAAACCTGAGATACCCCCTTATTGAAAAACCATTAGAGAAAAAGCCCCCGCTTCTCCCTCTTCACTATATAAGGAGTTTTTGGAGAATTTCGGAGAATATGATTTATTAAATTACAGCAAAGATAGTTGGAAGATGGTGCAAACCCTAAAGGATAGATATTTCGAAAATCATCTTTCTGATGAAGAATTATTACTTCAAGCCAATCAGGAAATAGCTCCCGAATTGAATAGAATGATGAAGTTATTAAATGAGCAACCTTTTTTAGTGTTTCCTTTAGGGGCTAGTTCAGCTTTATACTCCATTCTCCCCGAACTTGATGGGATCTCAGAAACGTTATCGAGGCACAACATAACTCCGGAGAAAACCAAGAGAGTTTCTGCAAAAGATGTACATATTAGATCACCTAAAGGAATACCTATAAATATATTGAGCAATACAGAGAATGCACTCTCCTTCTCTTCGGATGAATGCGTGGATATTGAATCTCGAGAGTTCATGAAATTAAAGAAATTTAGAGATTTTGAAGTCGAAGAATATTCGAGAACTTTCTATAGTAGCTTTAGTGAATCGATGCTACTGAATTGTTCGCGCATTGCACAAATTAGAGAGTTACAAAAATTCAAGAAATGACTTCCTACTTGATCTTTCTTTAACGATTTGTTCCTATTAGATAATGAAGGACTAAATTTAGAGGGCAATTTACCCTCTTTTGAGAGAATGGTTTTAAGGGAGGATTATCAGAGGAGCAGATTTTCCCACTCTTGAATGTACTGGGATAGGGAAGTTAAGAAGACAGCACCGCTAGATGCTAGTATTAGACAAGTCTACAATAAACATTTAGTGGCTTTACAGCAAGGTTGATTAAAACTTAAACTTAGTTAGTAAACGCATATGTCTAGAGAATTAAGTCCAGAAGAAAATAATTTTTTCAATTGTTGTGATTATGGTTTTGAAAATGAAGTGGTTTGAGGAGTTAATGAAACTGAAAAATACTATAACTATCAACTCGATAAAAATGTATCAATAGATTGAAATTCGTCTATTCCTGAGACATTTGAGCCTGAAGAGAAGATAGAGCTCAGCGAGAGAGAGATACAGGAAAAATTAGAGGGCTTCCCAGCTGCTCCACAAGAAGCGCAAGAGGAAAAGTTAAGTGAAGATTCTCTAAATTTACCTCCTCAATATGCAAAACAACAGGCGTATTGCTCAAACGCTAGGAGATCTTGATTGCGCCGAAATTCCGGCTCCAAAAAAACCTCTCCACTGGATATGCTCAAGGTCTCTTTTTTCAAAGACAAGAAGGCGGATATTCCAACACCCCCAGAAGCAGAGCCAAGAGACTTTATTGAAGAACAGCACAAATTGATGAAGGAGCAACAAGGGGACAAGGATACTATGGATTACAACTTAAAAGATTTTCCACTAGCCGAACCGGCTTTGATTCAAAAATTGTGTGATGAGCATTTAATTTTTTTCAATTTACTCTCTAAGCTGCAAGAGACCCATACTCCTACAGATTTCACGACAGCGTACCACATTCAAGATAGAATAGCATATTTACTCGATAATCAAACTCTTCTCTACAAAGAGTTAACTAAAAAATTAATTAAATATCTAGAGAAAATAAATAGCAAGTTAAAAAAATATTATGATGAAATAACCTTGAAGCAGGAAGATTTAAAGAAGATAAATGCACAAATCTCTAGATTTAATGAATATGATAGAAAGACTCAAAGTAGATTAGATCAAGCAGAAAAAGAAACCAGATGATTTAAGGAAGATTTAAAAGAATATCAGGATCATTTGGATGATATTTCAGGAAAGAATAAACCGATTGAGATGCCCACAGAACCTAATACAGAAAGTAGTAAAAACTAACTTGAATTAGTTAGAAGAAGCTAGAAACCCTCTCGCGAGGGTTTTTATTTCCTCCCCCTACAAAAAAGTTATATCTGTAAAATAGTTGATTTTGAAGTAATTAGAAAGAGAGCGGTGTTTAATTCTCCCTTTTTGTAGCAGTTCCTGAATTGAAGGAGACTACCCCTCTCCTTCAATTACAGTCAATCTCGAAAAGATATGAGGCAAAGGAAAATTTGGTATTAGATAATTTCAATCTCACCATTGAAAAAGGCTCTTTCGTGACAATTATCGGACCTTCCGGTTCAGGTAAAACTACAATTCTTAATTTGATCGGAGGTTTCATAAAGCCCGATAAGGGTAAGATTTTGCTTTCAGGAATAGACATAAAAGATATTCCTGCAGATTTAAGACCTACTTCTACGGTATTTCAAGATTACGCTCTCTTTCCTCACTTAACAGTATTTGAGAATATATCCTTTGGCCTTAAAAAAAAAAGAGTACTTCTGTCCAATCCCCCAAATTACAAAGTGGAAAAAATGCAACAACTTATAGATAAAGCAAAGTTTAAAAGTCAAGAAAAACTTAAAAAACTCCAAAAAGAGACTGATAAATTTGCCATGCTTTTTAAAAAGTGAGCTCATTATGTTGTGGACGATACCAGGCATAAAAATTTCAAACGAAAATTAATTTTTTTTTATCTAAGCATGATTAAATCCAAGCTTCTGGATCTAGACTATTGAAAATCTTGATGAGAGTATTACCCAATTTTGAAAGAAAAGGAGTTGCGATATAAATATATTTCTAGACCTTTTACTTCAGAGGAAATTGAGGCTAAAGTTGCAGAAATCTCTACCCTATTAGGTTTAGAGAGTTATAAAAATTCTTCAATAGAGACTCTCTCGGGAGGCACCAAACAAAAAGTGGCATTAGCGAGAGCTTTAATTACAGAACCTCAAATAATTTTGCTTGATGAGCCTCTCTCAGCTATTGATAAAGACATGAGAGAGAAAATGCAGATAGAACTTAAGAAATTACATCAAACTTTGAAGCTTACTTTTCTCTTGATTACACATGATCAGAAAGAAGCATTACTCCTTTCAGATCAAGTGGTAGTTTTAAAGAGGGGGAAAATTGAGCAGATAGGATCACCTTCAGAGGTATATGACTCCCCAGTAAATGAGTGAGTAGCTAATTTTATGGGCAAATCCAATATTTTTGACGGGATATACCTCTCTCCTTGACAAGTTTATGTAAATGATATGGTATTCAAATTAGACAATATTAGGGGGTTTCAACCTAACGAGAGAGTACAGGTGATGATTAGACCAGAAGACTATGATGTGACTCAATTAGGTACAGGTTTTATTTCAGTGGAGGTTATTGATGCAATATATAAAGGTCAGCTGTGAGAACTGAAATGTCTTTTTGGAGCCTCAGACATTTCAGTGGAGAGTTTTAATGAAGTAAAAAAAGGAACCCATATTGATTTACTGTGAGATTCAGAAGATGTTCATCTTATGAAATTTCCAGGTAATTAAAGATGAAGCTTGTGTTCAATTGACTATATCTAAAAGTTCGTAAATGAGAAGTTTTTTTGATTCCATTTATTGTATTTGCACTTTTAACTATTTTGCTACCATCACTTTTGTTAGGTGCATATAGTGTTCAATCTTTTGTTAGCCCCCAATGAGATAATTTAACTCCTAATATTTTTTATTCACTAGCCTTAAGTTTCTTCGTGTCTTGCTGCGCTTTAATATTTTCCCTAATAATTGCCTTCCCACTAGCTGTATTAATTTGATTTACTTCTTCTTCAGAAGCGAAAAAGAAATTACTGTTACTCCTAAGTTTCCCACTGATAAGTAATTACTTTATAAAACTAATTGGGCTCAAAAGCTGTTTTGACTTTTTTAATGGAACACTAAATAGTACTCGAGGCATTATATATACAATAATTGGATTAGTGTATCTTTCCTTGCCACTAATAATTTACAACTTTATAAATACTCTCTCTGCTCTCCCTAAACATAGAAATTGGGCCATTAGAGATTTAGGTCAAACATTCTGAGGGGAATTATTTTACTTACTTTTACCCTGATCAAAAACCACTTTCATTTCCTCTTCCATGATGTTCTTTTTACCTTCGTTATTTACTACCTTTATTTCTGAATTTTTAAATCATGACCCTTCATCGCAACTTATAGGAGAGGTTATTTCAAGCATTGCACTAATGATTGTTTCTTCGAATGAGTCCAGGCCATTTATCTCTCTATTAGTGAGCATGTTATTTGTGTTATCAACTTTTGGAATTGTATTTGGAATTTCCTCATTTAAAGCTTTTTGCATAAGTTGTAAAAAATTCCAGCAAAGATTGCAATTTAAACATAAAAAAGCACTCCTACAGCTGAGAGCGGGAGAAAATTTTGGAATTTTAAATCAATCTTTTTAAGAGATGTTTTATGGACTATCTTTTTATATTCAAGACAGCTCAAGATGGTCTGATTGGTTTCGAAAAATGAGTATATTTTTCTTTTTTCTGATACTTTATTTTCCCTGAGTAATTATTGTGTTTTTATCTTTTAATACTCCCAATGAAAAGGGAATTGTTAGCACTAATTTGCAAAATTCAGCATCTTCCTTTACCTTCAAAAATTACAGCACATTTTTCTCTCTTTCTCCCGGAGATAATGATTCTTTCTGAACTAGCCTTTTAAATTCCCTGTTTATAGGCTTATCCGCATTATTTCCCTCTCTCTGAATTTCACTCTTAAGCTCATTTGCTATTTGAAAAAGAGGGGGTAAGTTACGGAAAACGGTTTTTCGATTGTCTAATTTATCAATTTCTTCTCCCGAATTAATTCAGGGAATCTCTTTTATGCTGTTATTTTCTGCTGTATTTTTACCCTTAGGTTTGGATTTTGGCTTTTTGACCCTAGTATTGACCCATATAGCTTTTTTAGTGCCATATGGGATTATTCTGATTTATCCTAAATTTGAAAAATTAGATCGAAGACTATTGCTTGCCTGTCATGATTTGAATTACAGCAATTTAGAAGCATTGATGAAGGTATTAGCTCCCCAATTGAAGGGAACTTTAATTTTTAGTTCTCTAGTGATGATGATTCTTTCAATGGATGACTTTATTATTTCCAACTTAGTTAAGGGTAGAATTACTACCTTGACCACTCAGTTTTATACCATGAAAAAGGGCATAAAAGGATGAGCGCTCACCTTTGGTTCTCTTCTATTTTTACTTTCTATTCTTACTTTTTTATCAGTTTCAGCCTTTAATAAATGTCAGCCTAAAAGTAAATTAAGTTTCTTGAAATTTCCGCAATGACTTTAAAGCTCCTCTGAGTCACTCCAATAACCTCACTAGCTCTCCCAACCTCTTTAATTAGTATTCAATCCCTCTGAAATAATGAATTAAGATTAGCCACCTACCAAGCTTATATCAGTGATGAAGTAGCTAGCGAAGCTTTTGAAAAATTTGGAATTAAAACAACTTATTTTGAGAATGATAAAGAGGTATTAAGTGGATTCCGTTCCGGCACTTATGATTTAGCAATTATTAGCTCTTCCACTCTCGAGGAAGCTATTTCTCAAAACTTGGTCAAAAAAATAGATTGGTCTCAATTTAGCTCGATACCTGAAAAATATAAATCCAAAGAGCAAGCACCCCATAAACCTTTTACAGAAGATTTATTTGATCCAGTTATCAATCAGCTTTTTTCTAAAAATGCAAAGTTTTATGAATATGGAATTCCCTATTTTTTGAGTTATCTAACCTTTGTATATACGGGCGAAAAACTCAAAAATTCAGAAACTTTAAAGTGAGAGAATTTGTTGGAAGCAATTGCCGAAGACAGCAGATTTTTACCCAACAATAATACCGCACCGAAATTGGCTTTGATAGAAGATGAGTTAACAATTTTTTATATTTCCAAGTTAATTTCAGGAGATACAAAAAAATTGAGCGAGATCTCTAAAAATGATCAATTAAATTTCTATTCACAGCTGTCTAACTTAGTAAAAAATAATAAGTTAGGAAGATTAGGATCTAATTCTATTTTTTTGCACCCAAATTCATCTTTAGTCTCAGAAATGATGCTGTCTGGAGAACTTAATGGTGCTTTTATGTACAATGGAGATGCGCTCTATACTTATAGGACTCTGAAGGAAGATGTAAAACTACAGGATGTTGATAATAAATTTCATATTTTTGAGGGAACTCCCTCGCTGTGGCTACTAGATAATATTGCAATTTCGGCAAAAATTCCCCAAGAACGAGAAACCAAGATTTATGAGTTTTTAAATCAATTACTTTTTGAGGGAGTGCTCAGCGAACAGGGGGAGGGACGACAGATTGATGAAACTTCATGAGCCTGAAAAAATTTTGATTACTTGAAATATACCCCTACCCTGAAATCTCTACAAGCAAAACTTAGGGATACTGCGAAAAGCGAACAGAGTCCAACGACAAAACTATCTACTCAATTTGATGCCAAAGATATTAAGTTGTTGTTCGGAAATCAAGAATTTGATAAGTGTCAGTGAGGGGAGAATACTGATAGTTCAGAGGAGAATAAAACTGTATGTCAGGTGATTTTTGAAAGTAGTCTGAGTGCTAGTCAGAATCTTCAATTAGCACTAGCCTTTCAACGTTGGAAGAATAATCTTTAAATTTTGTGAGTTTAATTTTGGGTATTGAATGTACTTGCGATGATAGTTCTGCTGCCCTTTTCGATACATCTTCCAGACAAATTGTTGGCGAATCACATTATTCTTCCAGACATGAACATACGGATTTTGGAGGAATTGTGCCAGAAATTGCAGCGCGGGCCCATGAAGCAAAGCTAGTTCATGTAATAGAAGATTGCTTAAAAAGAGCGAATGCAACTTTTGTTGATATAGACCAAATTGCCTATTCTGCTGAACCGGGACTACCTTCTTCTTTACTAGTTGGAAAAATGGTTGCAAGCACACTTTCCATTTGCACGCATAAGACTTTAATTCCAATTAATCACTTGGAGGCTCACATATATTCTGTAGGGCTCTCGCAACCTTTAAGATTCCCCTCCTTAGTGTTGTTAATTACGGGAAAAAATACTTCTATTTATTTGTTGAACAGTGAACTGGAATGTTCGTGCTTGGAAAGTTGTGGAGATTGCGCTCTTGGAGAAGCCTTTGATAAAATAGCTCGAATTATGAAACTCGATCACCCTGGAGGACATTTATTGGAAAAATATTACGAGGAAAATTTGAATTCTCCCCCCCTAACCCGAAGATCGTTAAATTATCGCACACTGAATTTAAATTTTTCTGGCTTAATAACTGCAGCGAGAAGAATGTGAGAGCAATATTTTGAAGGAGACCAACTATATAATGCAAGAACAATAGTTAGCACCTCCTTTCATAGGGAAATTATTGATTTGTTGGAACTGAAATTAATCCATTATCTCATGGATACTAATACTTCAAATTTGTATGTTGTGGGAGGGGTCAGTAGAAATAAGGTGATTCAGAGAGAATTGAAGAGAAGGTTGGATAAGAAAGGAGTACATTGCGTTTGAGTAGATAAAAGATTCGCGGAAGATAATGGAGCAATGATAGCGTATAGAGCAAGCTTGCTTCTTTCTAGGTAAGTTTTTGAAATCTATTAGGTGCATAGAGTCAGTGGGGAGGGGCCATCCGGACAAAATAGCAGATCTGATTTCAGATAGTATACTTGATGAGCTAATTCAGAAGTTAGGAATGAAACAAACTCGCTTTTCCGGAGAAGTTTTAGTAAGCACTAACAAGATTTTTTTTGCAGGAGAGGGAAGTTCGCATCATGGTGTAGATTTCCAGAAAATTATGCGTGAAATTTTATCGAAATTAGGGTATAACCCCCTTAAATTTGAATTTTTTACGGACTATAAAGCTCAATCCCCAGAATTATTGGGATTGAATAATAATTGCTGCAAAGTTGCAGGAGACCAGGGGATTTTATTTGGTTTCGCCTGCAATGAGACAGAACACTTTCTGCCTCTTGAGTATGTATTGAGTAAAGAGATTACCTTAAATATGCTAGAGAGCCACTCCGAAAGACCAGCTAAAGGATTAAAAGAAGATTTCAAGCTTTTAATCCATCTAGAAGTAGAGAAGGATGCTAATTCTGACAAAATTATGAATTCTCACTTGAAATTATGTGTCTTTTCAACTCATCATGAGGAAGGAATTACTAGAGAGAGAATAGAGGAAATTTTCAAAGAACAGGTGATTTTTCCTGTACTTCAGAAATATCGAGTCAATCATAACTACGAGACTCAGTGATTAATAAACCCTTCCGGTTCTTTCTTAATTGGAGGCCTTGATGCAGATAGTGGAGTGACGAATAGGAAGCAAATAGCAGATTCTTATGGCCCCCTAGTCAGACATGGAGGGGGAGGATTGAGCGGCAAAGATTTAACCAAAATCGATAGATTAGGAGCGTATTATTTAAGGTGAATTGCCAAAAATATAGTTGCTGCAGGTTTAGCACACATGATTGAAATAAGGGCAACTTTTGCTATAGCTGTAGCAAAAGCCCTTTCGTTTGATATCACCTCATCACATGACTGCAAGATACGAAATAACTCCGAATTGCAAGATCTAATATCTGCTTGCTTTCCGACCCAAATTAGCGAAATATTTGAGTATTTGACAAGCTACACATTTGAGTTTGCAAAATTATGCGAGAGCTCTCATTTTGGAAATTTTGTACCCAATTTACCCTGAGAACAATTGAATAAAGTTACAGATATAAATGATTGATGACATCAAAGAACTAAAAAACCTTAGAGATTTAATAGAAAAGGCCTCCTCAAGGGAGGCCCTAGATTCTATTTTTAAGAAATGGAGGGAAGAGGTGTTAGTTCCATTAAGAAGCAGGATATTTCAGTCAAGAATGGTAGAAGAAAAAAAGACATTAGGCTTACAATTTCAAGAGATTTCTAAATTTGCTCAAAATTTATATGATGACAGAAAGCGCAAACTGTCTGCATGAGCTCAACCCTTTTACCATGCTAGGGAATGTGCAGTTAAAGAAAACCGGCAATTGTTACATCAATCTAATAATTTATTTGGAGAGCTGATTACAGATATATTTCGATTTCTGCAGTCCTACAATTTTTCACTTTTTGAAGAGAGTGAAATTGTCAAAGTTTCCTCAAATTTCGACTCCCTCTTAATTTCTCCTGAACATCCCGCAAGGGCATCCAGTGACAGTTTTTTTCTAGATGACATTAGACCCATAAAATATGGAGAGCCTATGATGTTGAGAACTCACACAACCACTAGCACTTTAAAACTACTAGATAGAAATAAAGGAGTTAGTTTTAGAGGAGCCTCAGTAGGATCTGTTTATAGAAAAGAAGATAATAATTCCACCCATTTATCTCAATTTACTCAATTAGATTTGGTATGAGTAGACCAAAGTTTAACTCTTTCCGATCTAAGGAATTGGATAGAAACCCTATTGTTTGAACTTTTTAAGACAGAAGCTAGAAACTATAGATTAAGACTTTCTTATTTTCCATTTACCTCTCCATCTTATGAGGTGGATTTAAGCTGTACCTGTAAACTAGAGAAACAATGTTCACTGTGTAAAGGTACTGGTTGAATAGAAATTCTAGGATGTGGTTTTTTGAGAAAAGAGATCTTAGAAAAAACTCATCCCGGGAAGGTGTCTATTGCAGCGGGATTGGGATTAGAGAGAATTGCAATGGTTAAATTTCGACTTTCTGATATCAGAGATTTATATAAAAATGATTTAGATGCACTGACTATTCATAGATAATATTGACCGCTATTTTTGAAAAAGTATTAAATTTTTTGATTCCCGAGACTCACGGAATGACTCACAGAGAATGAACTGATTTAGCTTCGAAAGCACAACTGGAAATTGATTCCATTGAATATTTAGAAAATGGAGATTCAATTTTTCGATTTAAGCCCATTTGTGATTTTCGCTGCATTTCCGGTTGATGGATTCTAGTGAAAGAATTAAGACTCAGTTGCGATAGAAAGGTATGTACTAACCTAAACAAAAAACAGCTTAATTTTTTTCCCTCAAATTCTCCAGATTTTGAAAGACTTGTAAAAGATTTATTTGGAAATGAGCTAGACACTCCTTTATCCCAATTTTTAATAAGGGATTTTGGCTCAGAATACCCTCAAGTTAAGAGCTATCTTGAAAAATTTTTAGTATCTTCACACAACTTTAAATTGACACGACCTAGAAGCATATGTAAACTTACGGAACTTCTACCAATTTTTGAGAGTCTCAAAAATAACTGAGAAAATAAGGTAATTGCTCCCCTGCAACAAAACAATTGAGAATTCATTCAATCAGGAGATAATATTTGAACAATTGTTTGGCCTCCCTGATATTTTCAGGACACTTTGCCTCCCTTTTCAGAAATTTTGGGTAGATTATTACCTTTAGATCAGGGCCCTAAACCGATAAGGGAAAATAAAAAGTTCGAATCTCAGAATATAAATCAAAATTTTGGCTGAAGTGCAATGAGAAATTACCTTATTGAAAGGGGATTTATTGAATGCAATACTTCTAAATTTGTGGAAACAGCCAGAAATTTAAATAGTTCGAAATATTGTTTATCGTATAACAAAAAATTAACACTTAGAGACAATTTACATTATTCTCTAGTATTTGAGGTGCTATTAAAAAATCTCAATAGTAACAAAAAGCTCTTCCCTATATTTGAATTCTCCTATTGTCCTTGAAATAATTGTTGAATTTTAGGTTTATCCTCTCCTATCGAATTGAAAGGCAAAAGAGAAAGTGGCAATTTTTGATACAGCGTAGCAGAATTGAAAGAGCTGTTAGTGGATTTTTTTAAGAAGTTATTTCACCAAAATTTAGAGTTTGCAAGTCCAGACAGGGGGGTGGCATTCCCCCTGTTGTGCGGAGCTCTAATTTATAGGTTAGTGGTTAATGAAAAAGAGGCAGGCCAGATGATGATTCATAGATTAGAGCAATTTGAAATTAGAAGGCAAGAAGTAGTTTCAGTAAATGTTAAAATACCCCATTTTAGATAGTATAATGACTTTAAAATTTATTTAAGTCCTCTTTAACTTTTATGGTATGGCAGTCAATTCACAACTTTTAGAATATTCAATTCAGAAGTGCTATTCTGACTTCTTGGGATATCTTCATCTCATCAAAAATTTTGTTAAATCTTCTCTACTTTTTTGAGAGGGAAAGTTAACTTGGGAGGAGATTTTTCAGATAGAGGAAAAATCTAATTCTTGTTACTGCAAGGCACTATTAGATATAGAATGACATTGTTCTAAAAATACTCCCTCAGCCAATGATCTACGATTTTTTTTAGCTCTAATTTTGTCCGCCAAGGACTTAGAGCGATGCGGAGATTATTTACATTCTATCTCCAAAATAGTGAAAAGCGATAAAAACAGAGAGTTGAAAAAAATTATTTTAGGTTCTGAACTCTGAGAAATTATTCTTAAATACTTTCAAACCATTTACTCTTTATTTAGGGATTCAATCGGTAGGATCAGACAGTTAGCATATCAGGAATTATTAGCAGAAAAAATGACTTTACATTCAAAGCTTTCAACCCTTTCTCGGCAATTACATCAAGAATTGCTAAATAATAAAGGATTACCCCTTCTAACCGAATTGAGCAAATCTTCTGATCCCGTGTTATTGCAATTAGCAGATGTAGAAAAATTATTATCTCTTTCCAGAATGATTCAATTATTGCTAGTTAAGGTAGATAGATTTTTAGATCATTCCTTTAATGTGGTTGAAAATTTTTATTACATAAAAAATCAGGAATTTAAACTAGATTATCACAGTCTTTCTAGGGAAAGTCACCTCACAGAGTAGATGATGTTCAAAGGATATTTAGGCTCTAAGATTTATCAAACTCCTTTTGCAATTTCTTTCTCAACTCCTAAACGAGCGCATTTTTTTGAACCAGGCAATAAGCTACAAAACAGGCTGATTAAATTACAACTTTTATATCAGGAATGGCTCCCAAAAACCATTAAATTATTAGCCATTCCAGTGATACAGCTATATAAAAAGTACTATGTAGAATCTCCTGAAATTAATAAAAAAGTTACAGACTTTTTGGGAAGAGATGTTAATACTAATGTAAAGGATTTGACTGGCTTTGAGAAAAAAGAATATCTAAGATATCAAAAGCTATTTGCTGAAAAACAGGTAAAGCCCTATTCTACTAATATACCTTGAATACCTCATATGTTTAGCGCAAAGCCACATGTGGTTAATTTTCAAGAAGCCATTGACTATTTTAGGTCCTTGTATATTTCTGAAGCTAAAAAAGCTGCTGCATCCGCTGCTAACAGTACCTCTTCTTAGGTCTTAAATGAGCCCCCAAGGCTCTTTTTTTAAGGCTTTTCATGATTTAAAGAGGGACTTTCAAGGGGAACTTGCAGAATTACCATCATTAAACTATCAAACTTGGCTAAAAACAGAAAATAAGAAATTAAAAAAATTTAGAAGGAAACATAGTAAATCAGTAGTAAAGCAAGTGATAAAACTGAACAAACAACATAAGGGAACCAGGTGTGTAGAAAATACACCAGGTTATGTAATAGAGTGTAAAAATTTAGAAAAATGATATGTCAATAAAAAAACAAGAGAGTACAATAGAGTACTTAAAAATGTGAATTTAAAAGTTAAGGTTGGAGAGTTAGTAGTAGTATTAGGAGAATCTGGATCCGGAAAGACAACTTTACTCAATATACTGGCAGGAATGGAGAGGGCCTCTAATGGAGAAGTCATAGTTTTTTCCCATTCGCTTATGACCTTAAGTCAACACTGATTAATTGATTTTAGGGCTAAATATCTTTCTATTATTTTCCAGAATTATGCACTTATCCCAGAATTGACAGTTAGGGAAAATATCTTAGTTGGACAAAAGATTCAGGAGAATGCACAAAAGCGATTAGATATAGATAAAATTGCAGAACTTTTAAAAATATCAGCTCACATGCATAAAGTGCCTAAGGCTCTCTCAGGAGGACAACAGCAGAGAGTTTCTATTGCAAGGGCTTTAGCAAAAAATCCTAGATTAATATTTGCGGATGAACCTACTGGGGCAGTAGACTCAGACACTTGTAAGGAAATTTTGAATATTTTAGTCGATATTAACAAGAAGTATGGCACAACAATTTTTTTGATTACTCACAATAGATTAATTGCAAAAATCGCACACAAGGTAATTCATATAGATAAGGGAATGATTACCTCAACTTCATCTCAGCTGCCTATGCATCCAAATGATATAGATTGATCTCTTCATTCTTAAAGCCTATGATGTAGTCTAGCTTTTTAGAAATGTTGGGCGCTCTGCGGGCCCAACTTTTCCTAAGACATGAATTGAAGCTTAAAAAAGCCAAGGGAATTCCAATCCCTAAGAAAGAAATTAGAGTACCGAATCAAGATTTACTAGTAGAGGATTTAAAAGGTTTTGATAGGAGCAGAGCTCAATTTAGAGTTGATGCACCACTTAAATATTGAGCTACTAATTACAGCTTTTTGATCAATATTTTCTTTTGGTTATTTTTCATCTGATCATTTTGAGTGATTTGCGCAATGCTCTTTCCGACTACGAAGATTCCTATCATTCACCCTCACTATTTGAGAATCGTATTTGAAACAGCTTTTGCATATATCTTTAGACGACACAGCCTTGAATCCCTTACTAGTGCGTACCGCTTAGAGACTCCAAAGTGACATAATGACACCTATTATTTTGTAGTCTTAGCCACTTCTCTATTCTTAGTAGGAATTTACCTTATTTTTATACTCAAAAATTTCTTCATGGAGATGGAGGGAATGCTTGAGAGAAACCGGGTCTATCTTTTACTCTTGAAAAATAAAAACTTCAATCAAACCATTTACAGAATTTCCTTTTTTCAGTTAATAAATATTGCCTGAACTACATTTTCACTTGTAATGCTATTCGGGGACAAAATATACACAGATACAGCTCAAGAATCTAAAGTATGATCTTTACTTTTCGGGAATAGTGGAAAACATACTGAGGGAATTACCTCAACACTCCCCCTAACTCCTGCAGGTTATCTCACTTTTTTAGTTAATTTTGTTTCTTTCTGAGGCTCCATAGTTGTATATAGAAAATATCTAAAAGAATTTTTTGCAGGCAATCCCTTCTTATTCCCACTCTTTAGAAATATTTTCATTCAACTGCAATTATCTTTTAGAAAGACCAAAATAGAAAAGCAAAAACTGCAGAAGAAGAGGGCTAAACCTCTAAGGGTAAGTAAAAAAGAATTAAGGGTATTAGAGGAAGCCAAGAAAACAGCTCCCTTTATTTCGCTAAAAAATGTGAATAAATTTTTTGGTTCTTTTCATGCACTTAAAGACATTAACTTAAGTATTAATAAGGGAGAATTTATCGCAATCCTAGGACCCTCAGGTTCTGGAAAAACAACTTTAATTAACTTACTGTCGGGAATAGACATCCCTTCAAACGGTCAAATGTTTATAGATAAAAATACTACAGCTACATACTCAGACTCAGAGCTAACTTCATTTAGAAGACGAAAAATAGGTTATATTTTTCAAAATTATGCATTAATTCCATATCTAACAGCAAGGGGAAATATTGAATTATCTACTTCTCTTAGAGCACCTATGAAAACTATTACAGAATCTTTTGTATCAGTAATTAAACGTTTCAGACAGTTTAAAAAGGAAGGACTAGAAAGTTGAGCAGCAATAAAAAAAATACTAGCCCAAATTTTCCTAGCGGGAGACTTAACTGATGTAAATAAGTTGATTGAAATTTTTAATTTGTCCGCTCATGAACATAAATACCCAAATCAACTATCTGGAGGTCAACAACAGAGAGTTTCTATCGCTAGATCACTAATTAAGAGACCTGATATCCTGTTCGCTGACGAGGCTACTGGGGCACTAGACTATGCTACAGCTAAGACAATTTTGCAGTTTTTCAAATTAATTAATGACTATGCAAAAACTACCATTGTTATGATTACACACAACCCAGTGATAGCTACAGTTACAGACAGAGTGATAAGAATTGAAGACGGGAGAATTGTAGAAGATTACAGAAATGAGGATCCTGTATCTATAGACAGCTTAACTAATCTGTAGAGAATTTAAGGGAAGGGGCTTGTAGCCCCTCCCTTTTTTTCTCTACTTAGTTAACTAAATAATTTATGGTGGAGACTATGGGGCTCGAACCCACGACCTTCTGAGTGCAAATCAGATGCTCTTCCAAACTGAGCTAAATCCCCGAAATTATTGGTGGAAGCAAATGGGATCGCACCATTGACCTCTCCCTTATCAGGGGAGTGTTCTACTACTGAACTATGCCTCCAGCTGGCTTCTTAAATAAATCTTAGACAGTTTTAGAATAATCTTCCAACATGAAAGAAGCCTCGAATTCTAATTTGAATACAAATTGATAGTTATATTGATATTTCAATTCCGCCTCACTAACTAACTGAGAAATTTTGATTTTCATTTCCTCCAACTTATCTCATGAAAATAGAGTAGGGTTTAAATGCAGTCTAATAATATGACCTCCCGCAAGGAACTCAACTTTAGAGATTTCCTCAATCTCGACTAAAATAGATTGCAATTTTTCATTTCTTTCCCTAGTTTTTTCTAGTTGTAGGGGTCTTGCACCTAATCTTCCTGCTGATAACTTGTCCATTGTCCTCACTATAGGCAGATAGGGAGTTTCTCATCTGATTTCGTAATTATGGTGAAATTGAATAGTTTCTACAATATAAGGCTCCAATCTAAACTGATGAGCTAGAGAAACTCCAGCAGATACATGATTAGAGTGTTGACCGACTATCTTTCCTATATCATGGAAAAAGGCAGCACGTTTCGCTTTCTGAACATCTAATTTTAGTTGCGAGGCAAAATTAGCACTTAAGACACTTACTTCCAGGAGATGCTCCAATAAATTCTGGTTATATGAAAAAAAATACTTTGTTTTACCTACTGAGTAGCTAAATTCTCCTGAAATATTATTAGGTTCATATTCTAGGAAATTAACCAATATATCTCTACCCAATCGTTCAATTTCAGCTCTTTTCGTTGAAGATATCTTCCGGTACAAAACACTTAAGTCTTCTAAATTTCCTTTCTCAGGAGTTAAAGCTGGAGAATTGATTAATTCCTGGTAAAAGAGGAGCGCAATCTCCATTTTTTCATAGTTGAATTTTCACCTAGAGTCTTCCTGATCAGCATAGACTGAACTTAATAGGAGCGAACGTAGGGGAGAATTTTCTCTCCTATTTTCATCAATTAGTCTGAAGTCTGAAAGGGAGGCGCAATAGGAAGAGATTGGGCTTTGATAATTCAATAATTCAGATAGTGTATGTTTTGATGCAGCAGAAAGCAGATTGAATTCCAGTTGAAATTTCTTCTTCAATGGAGAGAAGTGAATAGTGTATTCCCTAGGGAGTTTCAAATTGTATACAGCTTTCAGTATCAAGCTCTCGAATATGAAGTCATCAAATCCCTTATGTTTAGACGGTTCAATTCCCTCTTTTATTTCTATATGGAAGGTTTTATTTGATTCAAATTGAATCTCAATTTAGTGATAGAAGGCTTCAAATTTTCTCCAGGTAGGCAATAAATAGAGATGGTCAATTTAGACTCCTCTTCAGTATCTTTAAGAGTTTCAGAGATAGATAGTTGTTTGCTAACACATTCTTTAATAGAGGAAATAAATGAAGTTCATTCTTCTTCCACAAGTAGTGAGCTACTAGAGAGATTAAGTATTAATCAAATAGTTTGAGCTGATAAATAACTGTAGGATTTCAGCAATTTTTCTTGTGATAAAAGCTCATCAAGTTGAGTTTTTATATTACCTAGTAAATTGTGTATATTCTCAGAGATTGGGTAATTTTTTAAAAAGTGAGACTGAGAGATCAATTTATTTACTAGGGAGATTAAAGCAATATTAGGATTTTCAAATGAGAGTAGAGAAGAGTGATGAGTTTCTATGCATTCTTTAATTTCCGCATCTGCGAGCTCTGGCATGAATTCAAATACTTTATTTGAATCATGTAGGTAGTAGGGCAAAAACACCTTTCCAATATCGTGATAAAAAGCAAGCTTTCGTACCTTTTTAGTATCAAATGCAAGCATTGTGGCAGCTTTAACACTTTCACTAGCTACCTCTTTAGCATGTTCTAATAAAGTTTGGCTGTCCGAATAATTTTCATTGCTCATTTTTCCAACAGCATTTTTTAAAGAAGTAGAGGCCAACTCCACATCAAAAGACTCTAATTCCCTAAAACCTACAGTATCTTCTTCTTCTGATAGTTGTTTGCTAAGTTGCTGAAAATGTTTATGAATAGAACTGGAAGATCAGCTTTTACTACTTCTAAATCGCTTTCCAAGTAGACTGGCTAGCTTAATCTCCCTAACATTATATTTAGACAGTATTAGTAGAGGCTTTTCTTTGGAGTCTTCAATATGAGGTTTTATGCCTGTAAGTGCGAAAAATTCTTCTTTTCGCTCTCCAGACTTTCCCACTAGCTGCCCTATTGTTTTTTCGCCAAAGAATTTCCCCTGTACTAGATCAAGCTCTACGTAGCAACCAGTAAATAGTTTAGGAGGTTTATATTTGATGAGAATGTGGATCATTTTTTTAGAAAATTTAGTTAATAGCTCTTCAGTCTCAGAATTAGATAGTTTAGTGTTATCCATCTAAACTAATGGAAGTAGATATAGTTTACGAAACACCTTACTATTTAATCGTTAATAAATCTTCAGGAATATTAGTACATAAGGATAGATTTACATATGAAAAAGATACAGTCATAGGAGCTTTAAGGGAAAAATATGGAGAAAAACTTTTTTTGGTAAATCGATTAGATAGAGATACTAGTGGTTTGTTTTTGGTAGCCAAGAGTAAAATGGCCTTACTAACTTTAAAGGCACTTTTCGATGAACGAAAGATAGAAAAAAAATATTTAGCAATTTTATCTTCACCCCTTCCACACCCTAAAGTTAAAATATCCTTTTCACTGGGAAGAGATAAAGGGGATAAATTAAAAATTTCAGCAACTAATTCCAGAAAGTTTAAACCCGCTTTAACCTATGCAGAAACTATAGATTCTAAATTAGTTTTATTAAGTCTAAAAACAGGCAGAACTCATCAACTGAGGGCACATCTTTTCACAATGTCTTGCGCCATCCTAAATGATCCTATTTACGGTGTACCTCTAGAGGGTGATTTGTTTGGACAGTATCTTCACTCTTTTAGTGTTTTATTTATTGATCCCTGAACCGCTAAACCTGTTATAGTTTGAACGATGCCTCCCCTAGAATTTTCGAAAAAACTTACAGAATTAAAAATAGATGTTCGGCAGGTCATGTCTTTCGTACCTAATGCATGAAGTTAAAAATGTTGATATCTATATCACCTTTAGTGGAGATCAACTCCAACTTGTATTTTTAGATGGAGCAAGTAAGAATTTTCTTTTTGAAATTTTTATACCCCTCTCTAGTGTAGTACCTCTTTTACCTCAGAGAGTTGAAGCAGCACTATTAAATCAGGGGTTAACTTTTCAGAATTTAAGATCTGTTTATTTAGTCCAAAAACCCAGTAGGTGAAATAGCAATAGATTAGTTGCAGCATTTGTTAGGACAATTGGTTTCGCACTTCCCATCGAAATTTACTGTTTGAGCTTATCCAAAGACTCTCGTGAAGATATTGAGATTCTTAAGGATAGAAATAGATTCTGAGACTTTTTATCTAAATTCAGAAAGGTAAGTTGAGGAGAGTTGAAAGCACTTTATAACTCATGTTCAATTACGAATATATAGTCATCTCCGATCTAGATGGCACTCTCTGTAACAGTTTAGGTGCACCGTCTAAGAACACTGTAGAGTATATTAGAGAGTTTCAGCAAAAACATCCTAAAGTATTGTTTACCTTTTCCACTGGTCGGAACTGAGCAGATTGCAGTGAGATATATGAGTCTCTAGGACTAACAGGGTATATCTCTTGCCTGAATGGAGCTTATATTTACAATCCTAAGACTGAACATTTAGTTATTTCCTGCCTTGGAGAGAAATTTTTGAATTTTTTGCTGCACTCTCCCCATGTTTTGCCTAAATTACACTCAGGCTCTTTATTAACCAATAAGGTAAATATCCCCTTAAATACTGATCAACCTAATAAGATTTGGAATACTTTTAGGGAGAGTAAGGCAATATTAATTGGAATCAAACTACTCTATAGAGAGGAAGACAAACAACAGGTAAATGAGATTATTCAGATAATTAAGAGTTTTAAACCAGCCCCAAAAGTGAATCTTTTTTACTATCCAGGATTAATTAATCTAGAGATTCAAAATGACAAGGAGGATAAATTCAGTTTTGTGAAATTTGCAGCTAACTATTATGGAGTTGATTATCCCAAGATATTAACTTTTGGAGATAATTACAATGACGTTCCGATGATGCAGGGAGGAGTTAGAGGGTGCGCGTTAGCAAATGCTACTTTCTTACTTAAACAAGAAGCTCAGGTAATTTCTAAATTTTCCAATGATGAGGATGGATTAATTAAGGAGTTAGATAGCTTTTTTGGGCCTTTATAGGCAGCATTTCTTGGGTAAAATCAAAATAATTAGGGTCTTGCGATTGTTTTAATTAGAGTTGATTTTTAAAAAGAGAACTACTGAAACAGTGATAACTAAAAAGGTAAAGGAAAGAGATCAATTTTTAAAGAATTTTCATAGATTTTTAAAGAACTATAACGAGATAGTAATTTTCATTCATGAGAGACCAGATGGAGACTGCTTAGGAGGTGCTTTTGGGCTGAAAGAGGTAATAAAGAGTCAGTATCTTTCTAAGAATATATATGTAGTAGGGGAGAGTCAGGGAGTTTTTCCCTGACTGCATATGGAATTTGATGAGTTGCCTGTTGATTTTAATTTCGAGAATGCTGTTGCAATTATTTTGGATTCAGGAGTTGGAACTAGAACTCAGAGATTTCAGGAGTACTTTAAGAATTTAGGTACTAAAAAGTGGGGAGCAGTTATTAGGATAGATCATCATGATAGTCACCTGGATTTTTACACAGACTTAGCCTGAGTTGATGGAAGTTATGCTGCTTGTTGCGCTCAATTAGTACAAATTTGTGATTACTATCAGTGAGAGTTAAATTGTAAAGCAGCAACTTATTTCTTCTTAGGAATTATGACTGATAGTTCTTTTTTCACTAATACAGATGTGTCTCCTAGGACATTAGTTTTAGCTGCTAAGGCATTGAGGGCTGGAGCGGATAGAGAATTTTTGGTCAATAATTTGAAACGAACAACCAAAACAGAAATTGAATTAAGGAGTCAGATTTTATCTAATTATGTGCAAGAGGAGGGCTTTAATTGGTACTTCATGAAGAAAGATATTGTAGACAGATATGCACCCTATAGTTTGACTGGAAATCAGGTTAGCACTTTAGGATATATAGAGGATAATGTGATGTGAATACTATTTGTAGAACAGGAAGATGGTACTATTAGAACAAGTTTTAGATCTATAGGCAGACTGGATGTAAAAGTTCTAGCTGAGGAATTTGGGGGAGGAGGTCATACTAATGCTGCGGGAGCAATTTTACCAGGAGAAGATAAGATTCCAGAAGTTATAAACAGGGTGAAGTCTTTCCTAAAACAATCTTCAGCTGAAGAAATTGAAAGTGTAGATGAATATAGGGAAGAATTGAGGGATTTAGCAATGGATGATATTAATCCTCGTTACAGATTAGAGTTAACTGATGAAGAGAAGAAGGCTCTAGAAGTTGCTAAAAGATTGATTAAGGAGTCCAGGGAAGATGTAGAGAAAAAAACTAGAATAGAGGAGTGAAATAGGGAAAATAATGAGGAGGGAGAGGATATGAATTCACTATTTAAATCCAGCGAGGATAATAAGGAGAAGGAAAGTGAGACTACAGGAATTAAGACAGATATAGAAAAGGAATTACTTAGGGATGAATTGTTTAGGGCTGAATAGTCCTGTAGTTTAAATGAGTTGAGAAAAGCCTCTTGCAATTACACTGATGAGCCTTATGCTGATAGTTTTATTTGCTCATTTTGTGTGAGTAGTCGTGGTTAAGAAAATGACTCTACAGGCTTTTATGAGCAATACTAATATAGTGAAAGATTTACAAGGGGGGGGGCAATCAGAAGGAGAAGTCTTAGTAACTTTTGAGTCTTTCAGACGCTTGTTTTGCACTTACAGGATACTTTGGGTTGCTCATTATTCTTTTTTTAACTTGAGTGCACTGTTTTAAAAAATTGGGTGTTCAGTGATTTTATAATACTAAACCTATTTCCGAAATAGTCAAGTTACAAGAATATAAAGAGTGAAAAGCTAATACTAGGGATTGATGTCAGGCTGCAACTAATTTAAGGAAAAAATTATTTGGAGAATCTAAAAAGTCTAAAGCATCTAAATCTAAGAAGGGATAGAGAGTTGAGTGTAAGAGTAATCATTTGTAAGGTATTGGCAGCTTTTTCGGGGGGGGGGGGCAGTCCATTTACTTTCGTAAGAGTTTGTACTAAACTACTGGAGAAAACATTCTTATTCCTTCATTTTGCTTTTTTGGACTCATAATTGTGCTGCTGTTTTGTTCATTTCCTAGAATAAAAATACCCAAGTTTAGATTTTTAGGTATTAAAAAAAGAAGAGAGTAGTTTATAATAAATTTTTTAACTATTTAATTGTCAGATCCGGAATTTCCAGCATTGGCTGCATCACTATTGGGGGCTAAGTTAATTTTTGTGATAGTTTGAGCTCTTGCAAAGAAAAAACTGAAGTTTAGGGAGATATTTAATAGAAAGACTATTTCAGAAATTGTAAACCTACGGGGGGGGGCGTTCAGTGTAGTTCTTTCTGAAAAGTTAAACAGAGGTGTCAGTTTTAGTGATTATTGCAACAGCTTCCCTTCTTGGAGCATTTCTACTTTTTTTACTAATTTGATTTCCGTTAGTTAAGAAGTTACCACTCAGGGATTTTTATAGCTTCAAAACTATTTTTGAGATAGTAGAGTCTCCTGAATATCAGGCACGTCTTAATAAGCAGAAAAAGAAGTAACTTGCTTTAGAAGAAGTTTCTATAAGCTTCTTTTAATTTTTAGGTTTTCTATTTAATTGTTGTACAAATAAAGTTTGGGTTGACGATTATTTGAGGCCAGAGAAGAAGAAATAAGAGAGTTTAGTTTAAGTGAGAAAACTTCCAAACACATTGAGGAAGAAGTGCCGCTAGAGCCTGGAATGGAATCTCAGCCAGAATCTAAGGGATTTCCCTGTTGCGTATGTAACTTTGTGAGAGAATTAAAAAATAAATTCAAAAATTGCCTGTCTAAGGCTGTTTTATTTAATAAAATGAGTATTACTGAGGAAGAAAAGAAGTCACTTGAAGATTAAAGAAAGATAGTAAATTCTCTCCCCTTAGGGGGAGAGTTTCTATCTAGTTTTAACTAAAAAAAGATGGAGGAAATTACTCTATCTTTAGATTTAGGTTCCAGTAATTTTAAGTTTTCACTAGTATCTTCTAAGAGAGGACAGCTTTATTCCTCAGAGTATACTTTTGAGACTAGATATGGTGACAATGGAGCGGTTGAGATTGAACCGGAAAAACTTTGGGAATCAATTAGTAAAAGGACAGAAGCTACGTTGAATTCATTCGCAAGAGAGGATTATCCTACTTGTCTTTCCATTTCTACCCAGCGCGAGAGCGTATTGTTGTGATGCGCTCAAACAGGCGAGTCGATTTCTCCCATCTTTTCGTGACAGGACACACGCACTGATTATCTAGTAGATGAGCTATCTTTAGCTCAGCGGAATTTAATTAGGGAGAAAACAGGACTTTGAGTTTCCTCTTACTGTTCTGCTCCAAAACTTAGTTATCTAATAAATAGTTATTCTCAGTCAACTCAATCCCCTTTTTTGTGGGGAACTCTTGAAAGTTGATTGATATTTAAGTTCACTCAGGGGATGCAGTATGTTTCAGATTTAAGTTCTGCAGCCAGAACAGGGTTATTGAATTTAGAAACGTTGGAGTGAGACCCAGCACTCTTTGAAATTTTTAAATTACCCTTCGCAATTAAACCTAAGTTAATAAGTAATAATCAGACGGTAGGTAGAGCTAGGATAGGCAACCATTATCTAATAATTAAAGGGGTAATAGGAGATCAACAAGCAGCTTTGCATGCTGCTTCTAAATTAGGGATAGCTCCCTTTTCACTAGTTTACGGTACTGGCGCTTTTGCGCTGTTTTTGCTCCCCGAGGAATTAGAGTTTAGGGAGATCATAAAAAGATATGGAGTGACTAGACATTTGACTATTACATTAGCCTGAAAATTAGAAAATGAGGAACCTAGATTTGCTTTGGAATTGGGTTTCTCAAACTCTTATCAACCTTTAGAGTGATTATTGGAGAAGGCGAATGTCACAATTTCTGATTGTGAGGACCAAGATTATGTAGATTTTGTATTGTCCGAGTCTAAGCCGCTATGCTACCCTTTTTTTACTAAAAAATGATTTTTAACTGAAGCTAGAATATACTCTGCAAGCTTTACTGACATCTGCTTTACAACCTCCCCTAATGATGTATTTTTAGCATGTTTAGAAGGTTTAGCCTATTCAATTAGAAAGGGATTAGAGCTCATGAACTTGAATGTGATCTCCAGAGTTGCTGTAGGGGGAGGATTGGTAAATAATTCCCTCTTTCTGAAGAGTCAGTCTAACTTTCTAGAAACAGAACTAGTGAGAGTTTCTCACTATCAGTTGAGCGGAGTTGGTGCAGCTCTCCTAGTATTTAGGGGAGTAGAGTTTAAACCACCACTAGAGGAAGTAAGACCTGAGAGAGCACATATTTCCCTAATTGAAAGTAGATATCAGAGATGAACTTCGAAATTAATTCAAATTTACAGCTAGGGTAAAAATTAGAATAAAAAGGTAGGTTTTTGTGAGCATTTAGGATAACTTAGAAATGTCAAAGGTTAAGTTTAGTAGGGAGAAAGAGCATATAAATGTAGGTACTATTGGTCACATTGACCACGGTAAAACTACCTTGACTGCTGCTATTTGTACATATTGCTCTAAATTAGGATTAGGTGAGGCAAGAGACTACGCTTCTATTGACAGAGCGCCAGAAGAAAGGGAGAGGGGAATTACCATCAACACTACTCATGTAGAATATGAAACTAAGACGAGACACTATGCTCATGTGGACTGTCCTGGTCACTCTGACTATATTAAGAACATGATTATTGGAGCAGCCCAAGTAGATGGAGCAATTCTAGTAGTTTCTGCCACTGATGGACCAATGCCTCAAACTAGGGAACATATTTTATTAGCTAAGCAAGTGGGAGTGCAGAAGATTGTGGTATTTCTAAATAAATGTGATACTGTGACAGATCCGGAAATGCTAGATCTTGTGGAGATGGAAATAAAAGAGTTGTTGTCTTCCTATGAGTTTGATGGAAATAATACTCCAGTTATAAGGGGATCTGCACTAAAGGCACTGGAAGGAGATCCTCAATATGAAAAGGGATTGCAGGAGTTACTAGATTGTTTGGATAGTTATATCCCAGTTCCAGTGAGAGAGATTGACAAACCCTTCTTACTTTCAATCGAGGATGTTTTAACTATTACGGGTAGGGGAACTGTAGTTACAGGTAGATGCGAGAGAGGGAAGCTTAAGGTAGGAGAAGAAGTGGAGATAGTAGGTTTCGGGGATACCATTAAAGCTGTAGTTACAGGTATTGAAATGTTTAGAAAGCCACTAGAGGAAGTATTACCTGGAGATAATGCAGGAATTCTATTAAGGGGAATTGAAAAAAATGAAGTTACAAGAGGTCAGGTGTTGTCAAAACCTAAGTCTATCACTCCCCACTCAAAATTTAAGGCGGAGGTGTATGCATTAAAAAAGGAAGAAGGGGGTAGACATACCGCGTTCGGCGCTGGATATAAACCTCAGTTTTACTTTAGAACTACTGATGTAACTGGAGAGATTTCTCTACCCGAGGGAGTTGAAATGATTATGCCGGGGGACCATTCTCCCATTAATGTATCTTTAATTAGTGCTGTAGCTATTGAGCAGGGGTTTAAATTTTCTATTAGAGAGGGGGGCAAGACTATCGGAGCCGGTACCGTTACACAAATTCTTGAGTAACTACTAACTCTCTAAACCCTTTTTACCTCTTCTCCTTCGGGAGAAGGGGGTTAAAGCTGTAGGTTTTGGCCCTTTTAAGACATGTTTAAATTTTCCGGGCAAGTTGTAGTACTTGTAGGGCTGCAATTTGGAGATGAAGGAAAGGGAAAATTGGTTGATTTAATATCTTCTCACTTCGACTATGTTGTGAGATATCAAGGAGGAGATAATGCAGGTCACACTATATACTATAAAGGCCAAAAATGTGTCTTGCGAAGCGTACCGTCAGGGGTATTTCACACTTCAGCAGTAATTGCTCCCGGAACTGTAGTCAATCCCTTTTTACTGTTAGAAGAAATTGCCAAGCTTGAAGCGTTGCTCGGAGATTCACTAGAGGGCAAACTGCTTCTAGCTAACCAGTCTAATGTAATATGCGATTTCCACCTAGAGTGAGATAAACTTTGTGAACAACTTAGAGGTGCCGCTAAAATAGGAAGCACCTTAAGAGGGATAGGTCCTGCTTATGCAGATAAAAGTGCAAGAATAGGTCTTAAATTTATGGATTTAACTGATAAAGCTGTAATGCGAGAGAGACTGAAATTAAATTTGGAGCTCAAAAATCCTATTTTTCAGAAATACGGATTTAACACCTATGAACTGTCAGAAGTGATTCAAAAATATAGCGAGGTTGCAGAAAAGCTTAAACCTTATCTAATTGACTATTACTCTTTTATTGCAGCTGAAATAAGAAAAGACAAAACATTTTTACTTGAAGGGAGTCAGGGAATCCTGTTAGATATAGATTTAGGGACTTATCCTTTCGTTACTTCTTCTAATATTGTCAGTTCAGTGAATTCCGGCGCTTTTTTTCCAGGTAGCGCAGTTTCCACAATAATAGGTGTAGTGAAGGTGTATTTAACTAGAGTGGGAGAAGGTCCACTAGTGACTGAGCTAACTTCTGGGGAACGACAAATTGAAGAAATTATAAGAGAGAGGGGTCATGAATACGGCTCTAATACTCAGAGAGCTAGAAGAATAGGATGGCTAGACTTAAACTTACTTAAATATTCCATCAAAATTGGAGGAATTACTGAATTAGCCTTAACAATGGTTGATGTTTTCAATCAGCTTGATAGCTTTAAAGTCTGCATAGGTTATAAAACAGAGGAAGGGCAAAGAATGGAAGAAAGTGTAAATCCTGTTTTAATGAAAGAGAAAATAATACCAGAATATAGGAGTTTTAAAGCTTGAACAGAAGATTTTTCCAAAGTTAGAAGATATGAAGATTTTTCCCCAGAATTTAGAGAGTTTGTGGATTTTCTAGAGGGGGAATGCAGTATTCCTATTTCGATCATTTCTTTTGGTAAAAATAAAACAGATAGTATATTTAAAGAGAAGAGTAAACTTAATTAGATGTCAGATAGCGCGGAATTAACAAAATCTCTAAATTCTGGAGACTACCTCTTTCAATTGAGGGGGATGTGAAAACGCATACAGGTGTTACAGGTTCATCTTAAGAAAAATAAGAAGGACTACTATAGTAAACTCTCTCTTGCTAGAATTCTTGCTAAACGTAGGAGATTTTTAAACTATCTGAGGGAACACTCTCCACAAGATTATCAGATAATAGTGAAAGAGCATTTGGCGAGCAAGGGGAAAGTAGCTACTTAAATAAAATGGCCTCTAAGAAGGGAGTAGGTTCTACTAAGAATGGTAGGGATTCAGCACCTAAATTTTTAGGAGCAAAACTTAGTGATGGACAATTAGCTAAAGCTGGCCAGATTATATATAGGCAGAGAGGATTTAAGATTCATCCAGGAGAAAATGTAGGGGTAGGAAAGGATCATACATTGTATGCAAAAATTACAGGGATAGTTAAATACCAAACTTTTAAAGGATATAAAAAGAGAGTATTAGTGTTAGAGAGAGAAGCCGCTAACTCTTAGAATATGTTTTTTAAGACTACTAATAGGATTGCCAAAATAGAATTAATTGGAGGTCAGGCTAAACCGGGACCGACTTTGGCTAGTTTAGGTATAAATATGGTTCAATTTTCTAGGGAATTTAATGAAAAAACTGTAAATAGACAGGGTGAAAGAGTACCAGTAATAGTTGAAATTCTGCCCTCAAAAGCTTTTAAATTTCAGATTAAAACAACTCCTGTCTCGGAATTATTAAAGAAAGCAGCTTCTATAGAAAAAGGAGCTGCTAATGCTAAGACAGATGTAGTGGCAAGCTTACCCTATTCTAAGATAGTTGAAATAGCTCAGTATAAATTGAAAGATTCTAATACAGATAAATTAGAAAGTATGATTTCTATGATTTCCGGAACTGCCAGACAAATGGGAATAAAGATCACTCAAGACAGTTAGTGCTTTGGAGCTACAAGAAGCACTTCAGACAATCATAGATAATAGGAGAAAAACTTTCACAGAGAGCATAGATGTCTCTTTCCTACTTTCTATCAACTCTAAGAAAAATGATCAAAATATTAAGGAAAGGTATTTACTTCCTCATCCAGTAATTAAAAAACCCTTAAAGATATTGGTTTTTGATGAAACTTTAGGAGAACAAGAAGCAAGTGATGCAGGAATTGATATCTTAGGTAATGAGGATATGATTTATAAGATCCAACAAGGTTGAATGGATTTTGACTTAATTATTTCTTCCCATCAGTTTATGCCTAAATTACTTAGATTAGGGAAGCTTCTAGGCCCAAAAGGATTATTGCCATCTCCAAAAAACGGAACAGTAGTAAAAGATACCAGAGAAGCAGTAGCTATTTTTAAGAAAGGTCAAAAGACATTTAAAAATGATGAAGGTGGAAATGTGCAACTCTCAATAGGTCAAACTTCCTTTTCTATTGAGCAATTGACAGAAAACTTTAACTACATCATTAAGCTAGTTCGGAGCAAAAAACCTCCCTCAGTGAAATCCCAATTTATCAAAAAAATTTGTCTTTCTGCTACGATGGGGAAATCCTATGCTTTGGACTTATCCACTCTAAGGTAAAAGTGAAAACCAACTACTTTTTCACCTAAATTAAATGATTTCTGCATTTTTTAGTTGAAAAACATTTTCTATTTTTTCTTCACTAGGGATTGCAGCATTAGTTCCTCTCGCTTCCTCAAGTTCAGCTCCTTTATTGAGCAGTTTAGGTAGAAACTTAGCTACAGCACCGGTTTCAGTTCATACTCCTGAGCTTAATACCGAGAGAGGGGAAGATATTTTCGAAATCGCTGGTGAATCACAATTAGGAGAGTTAGGAAATAGTTTATCAATCAGGGGGGGGCAATTCTCCTCTATCGAGACTCAATTTAAGAGCATGACAGGAGGTACTTTTACGTTACCTAAACAGAACAGGAGAACTAGATCGCCAATTGCGAACACTCCCAATGTAGACAATTTAAGATTTTGAGGACTTTCCAGCGGAAGTGTTAACGGAAAAATACAGTCAGGAATTTATACTACTAACTTAGCTTGTTGTGACTCTAAATTTTTGGGACAGCCTCAGCAATTCTTAGTTAACTCTCAGTTGAAAGATTATGAGTTAAAGTATTCTAATAGCCACTCTCACTTACTGTTTATTCAATTTCCAGAAAAATTTGAAAATATAGCTGAATTTTTAAGTAGGTATGCAAATTCTTGAATTCAAACTACCTGAAATTCCAATTTTTCTACTTGACCCATAGTATGGGCAGTTAAAAAGTCGCACAATAACGGAATTCTATCCCTTGCCTATAAGCAGCAGAATATTACTGTCGATGAAATGCCAGAAGCAAATTCTAAAGTCTTTCTTGTAGAAGTACCTCTAAATAGGTTAAATCCATTACTGATTAGTTAATTTAAAGTTGGTTGCACTTACTATACAGAGATTCTTGTAGAGAAAGTTTAGAGTTAATAGCTGCCGTTAAGGCAGCTATTGAACTACTTGTCTTAGTTTTTAGACTTTAGGATTTATGGCTGTGCATCCTATCTCTCTAAAATTAATTTTTTCTGTTATTCCACTTTCTCTTGAGGATGAAGGCCCAGATGTTCAATATTGTGGAGTTTGAAAGTTGACAGGCTCTCAAGCTTTTAACACTATGAATTTAAGACTGTGAAAGAGTATTACGGCTCTCTCAAATGTTTGCTTGGTTTTGTAATGTTTTCTACAGTAACTGCAACTCCGTTAGTGTACCATTTTGCAACAAATAAGATGGACGCACCGGCTCTGCATTACAATTCACAAGAACAGTTGAAAAGCATTCCTAGAGGCGAGAGAGTTAAAGCTATGAAACCTAGCGTAAATCCTATATTAGGTTTAAGTTTCAGGGAGTGACAAGACTTGGAGGGAGGTCCACTTGCAGATAGGAGAGGCGATGATAAATATCTCCAGTTTATTTGAGCCTTTTGGAGAATTATGAATAGTACACTTTGGGTTGATGAGGTCTACGGCACTCCCTGAATTCAAAGCATCGAGGGAATTTTCCCTAAGGGAACGTTTAAAGATAAACAATTGCATATTTCAATAAATCATAGGGTGCATCCCTATAATGATGCAAGCATGCAGAAATTAGATACTGAAACTATGGCCGAAAGAGCTAAAGTAGAATTAACTGCTGAAAATATTGCAAAATTAAAAAATCCTAGTTATCAGCATGAATTTGTTCAATTACGACAAAATATGGGAGCACTTTTTTCAGCTTTTTTCCTCCAAAATTGACAACCTCAAACTGACGTTAATGAACAGATATATGCTTCTACAGTAAAAACTCTATTTACTACTTTTGAATCAGAAGATATCGCAAATCCCGAAGATGTTATCAGAACCTTACGATTTATTAGAAAATATAACGGAAGATTCTACTATTTAGATATAAATTTCAATCTACCAAAGGGAGTTAATCAACTTATGATTCAAGCTGTTTGGTACAAGGATAAATCTTGGAGTAAAGGGAATTTTTATCAAGCTAATGGAGAATATAACTATCACAGAGACTGAATAGGAGGAACAATCAACTCATACAACACTATTGAATATCCTATTAATAATATGGATATAGAATTTGCCACTATGTTTGAAGACATATATACAAATCCAGCTTCAATTTATAAATTCATACTAACCATAAGAGATTGTCTTGAGGAGGAAGAGTGTTCACTTTTATTTCACAGAAAAAGAGACGATTATTATTCGCTAACTCAGCGACAGCCAGGAATACATAAGTCTTGAGTTAAATTGAGAGAACACTATCAGAGAATTCATCCTTTTTCAAAAAAATATCGACTGATTGAAAAAAAGATTGACAGTCATTCACCAGGTTGATTTTTAGGGTTACCACAAAGCACTATTAACGCTTAAAAGTTGAGCGGATCCAATATTCTGTGTCGAGTCGCTTTAGTCTCACTAAGTTCTGGATCTGCCGCTCTCGGACCCCTAGTTTATTCAGCTCAACCTTCTTCGCCAGGGGGGGGGCAATAGAGTACAAGAGTCGGGAACTAGGGAAGTCAATGTTGATGCAAAAGGATTACCACATTTACAACAGGCGAGCGATTCTAATATAGAGTTAGTTTACTTCGATTCTATGGACTCAAAGCTTATCCCTTCAGGATTAACTAGTAGACCCATTCTTAGTTCAACCAAGTTATTAGAGTCTCAATCACCAACTTTAAGCAAACGGACTCCAAACCACTTCTCCAATTTAAGCTTTAAGCCCAGTATAGATGAAAAATTAGATGAAATTTCTGAGACATCATTCTATCTCCAAAAGGGGGAAGATAGTAGAGAAGTAGCTGAGCTTCAAAGAGAATTTTTATCTAATCTGATGATTACCATTACCGGCGCTATTTGAACTAATATACCAATTCAGGGGCTCTGAATTGACCAGATAAGCTTAACTGCTCCTAAGAGTGAGTGAGAGAAATCGAACTTAATATTGAATCCAATCGAAAAGGTAGATAATTTAAAAATTTCAGAGATTGAGGCCTCAGATTCTGAAACAAGCACTAAGACTGTGGAGTTAATCACGTCAGCCGCTCCTTTCTTAGATTTAAGGCATTTACTATCAGAGTCTTCATGAGATCCTCAGTCAGAAGTCAGGCAAAATTTAAGCTTCATGTCTGGTTTAGTGCATTTCTTTGTTTCCCCCACATGAGATTTCAGGGAAGAAACAGCTAAGAGTAATGAGAAATGGCCTGAGTATCAATTAAATAGGGAAAAATTTGTATTGAGTAATATGCAATTGAGAACATTTAGTGCAGACGGATCTGGCTCGACTGGGAGCACTGGAGAAAAAGTTAAGACCGTTTTACGATTAGTGAGGATTTATGGGGGCAGGAAATATTACTGTGATATTTTTTTCAATGGAATTAGAGGGCAGAATATGATCAGAGTGAATTATGTTAAAGATAATGGATCAGGCAGTGTAGTTAAGTATCACGCTAATGGCTCTCAGGGAAATTATGGAGAACATATAGGAGGTCAATTGAATTTTGCAAATAACTGGGGAAGAGAGTATAATTCGATGGATCAAGAATTTTCTCAGTTATTTGAAAATATAGAGGGTAGATCGAAAAAAGTCTGGAAGTGATTTGAGGTAATTTCTCGTTGTATTCAATCTCAGGAGTGTAGAGCATTATTTCATGACCAGAGTCACTCTAACTGAACTTGATGAGGTTTAAAGAGTTGTGGTAGAGCTAAAAATTTTGGAGGAGTGCATCCATTTACAAAAATTTATCAAGAGGTAACTAGAGAGGCAAAAGATAAAAATTTTGATGCTTTTACAATTAATCCTTTTTAGATTGAGAAATTCTCCCAAAAAATTGGATGCAGCGAGGGATTTTTAACTTAATAATACGAGACTTTATTAAAAATTGGAGCAGCAATTTTATTGGGTAGCTGACTTAACCTATATCCTAAAGTTAGGAAGATCTTTTGTCAGACCTTGAATTTTGTAAAGAATAGTTAGAAGCGAGCACCTGGGCCTTGGCCCAGTGAAGTTTATGCTATACTGGGAAATATTTTTAAATTAAATATAAGGGTTTTTTAGATAAATATATATGGTTTATGCTTCAATCATTAGACACTTTGGTTTAATTCTCAGTTCTATTGCTGCATCGACTTCACCTTTAGTCTATTATGGAAATACACAGGGAGCTCAAGGAGGGGGGGGGTTCACAGCACTCGATAAATATGAATTTAGAGAGTAGAGAAGAGAGAATGTTGACTTCAACTGACCTTATGTTAAGTACTGAGAGTATACAACCAGCATCAACATCAGTAATCATGGAATCAAAGAAAAAACCTTTAGCTCCTGATCTTAATTTTCTGACTAGAAGTGGGTCACCTATCTTTATTGGGAAAGAGGGATATTCCGATAAGTTAGAACATTTACATATTGACGCAGAACGTTTATTTTTAAAAAATTTACAGGAAATTCTAGCCAGAACGTTATGGGTAGATGGAGTCAATAGCATTCCCTGAATTTATGAAGTTAAGGGCATTTTTCCTTCGCGCCTTTTTAAGGATTTTTCTCACTATTCAGCTAAAAAGATATTGTCTGACAGCGAAGTAGAGGTGAGTGTGAAATTTGATCAAGAGGTAATACAAAAATTAAGAGATTGAGGGAGTAAATGGTCTTCCACTCTGACTACACCAATTAGACAGGGAATGGAAGAACTATTTTTAAGATTCATATCTTCTAGTTACACATTGGATAAAAAGTTATTTGAGGAAAAACAATTCATCCAAGAAAAAGTTGCTAAATTAAGTTTTGACCATTTTGCATCCAACGAAGGAAACTATCCTACCCATACCATTAGATTTATTAGAGACTTTCAGGGAAAGAGTTACTATCTAGACATAATATTTAATTCTCAACCTGGGGAAAATCAATTGTATATTCCACACATATATTCTGACAATCATACTTACTCTGCTAATGGAAGTATAGATTGGGCTAAAGATAATTTAGGTGTTTCTTCAAGTTGAAGCAATAAGTTAGATAGAGATTTTGCACGAATGTTTACCCATATAGATATAGATCCTTTAAATTTCTATAAACAGATAACTGTAGTAGGGCGCTGTTTGGAAGACTACCGCAACTGCGGTTCTCTCCTCTCCATGGCTAAAGCACGCCAAATAAATTACGATCCTGTAGCTCAACTCCATCCATTTGCATCCATTTATGGTAATATTTCTGCTGAGTGAGATCTAGCACCTCCCACTTTTCCTTCCAGTCTGTTATTTAAGAAACTTAAGAATTAACACAGGTGATTGAAGGGGGTGTCAATTTTTTGGTCAAAGGGATATCAGGGGGGGGCATTTATTACCTACCGAAAATAAATTAGGGCGGAAATTGCCTCCCCTAGGGGAGGGGTCAAACTAAACTAGCTTAAGTTATGAAAATTTTTATGACTGTAAAAAGTTAATTATGGCCATTACATTAGCGGCTAATGTTGCTGCAATTTTACTTACATGTTGCGTCTCTACAGTTCCTCTATTTTTTGCACTAGATAGTCAGGGGAGCCCAGGGGGGGGCACTTGACAATTGAGCAAAATAAACAACCTATTAGTTCTATGCTTGTAACAACTTTTCCCTCAAATAATTTAGTAGCACAAGTTGAGCAGATTATCCCGACAAGTCAAGGCTATAGAGCGGAAACTATTCTTCCCGAAAATAGAAAAATTATGCCTGAATTACAGCACAATCAGAAGATAACTTTTACTCCCAAGGGAAATGAATCCCAAATTTCTAAAACCTCTGGCTTTACTTCAATTGAAGTCAATAACTCAGAATATCAAGAATTTATTGCAAATTTAATCCACTTACTTACCGGCCCCCTTTGATGGGATAATCGATTTAAACAGCTTTGAATCTATAAGGTTGAAGCCACACTACCTATCGATCAGTTAGAGCAGTGAAATAATAAACTGAACAAGTCCGGATCAAATGTGATATCTTTAACTCTCGCACCTACAGAAACTCAGCGGCTAACAACAGATGATACAGAAATCCCCACCGAGTTAGCAGCATCACTAAATGCACGAGCCGCTGTAGCTTATCATTTTTTTGATAAAGATTGAAAATTCAATTCAGCTTCCGATGCAATACCTATCAATAATGCTAGAGGTAGCGAGCACTTTGCTACCACTAAATTTGAATTAATCAGTAATCACGATAATATGGATGACCCACTAAAAGCAAACGTTTTACGCTTTACCAGAACTTTTGGAGGAAAAGAATATTATCTAGATATTTACTTTTATGGCAAGAGGAGAGAAGCTCAATTAAAGCTACAGATGGTGCGTTACCAAGATAAGACTTGGCGCAGTAGCGCTTACTATCAGGCTAATGGGTCTTGGTCTAAGTGGAGAAATCACATTGGAGGTAATAGGGAAATGACCCAGAAAATGGGACAAACCTGAACAGAATTAGATGAAGAATTTGCACATATGTTCGAGAAGTTTAGGGAAAATCCAAGCTCTACTTTTAAATTTTTTAGAGTTATTTCTCGTTGTTTAAATCTTCCCGAGTGTGCTACTCAATTTCATCAAGACCATTACTCCACTATTCAACAGAAGGCCCCAGGAGTTGATCGCTCCAATTCTTGAAATCCTCTGTATTATCGAAATATCCACCCTTTTTCTGAGATGTACTACAATAATTAACTCCCGTAATTTCATCTTTTAAGCTGAAATTTTCTAGAAAAGTGATGAATTGATAGATGTTTGCTATTAAGCCTGCATTAGCTCTCTTAATTATTGGAACCTCTTCCTTAACCCCTTTAGCCTATTCAGGAAATTCAAAACATCCGGGGGGGGCTGTTGGATCACAAATAGCTACTACGAAAGAGGAAGGAGATAACGTACAGTCAGAATTATTTCAGATTAGTTCAAACGAGGCACTTTTTACTAACTCGCGAAGCTTAAAGAATGAAAGTTCTCTCGAAGTCGTTAAGTTCGACGGAGATTACACACTAATATCCGGAGAAGTAGCTAATGAGAAGCAAGCAGGACTTCCGATCAGAGATCACCTACAATCAATGGCCGATGCTACAGACCAGTTGAGAGTCAAAACAAAAGATATTCCAAAAGCTTTATCTAGAGATGAAAGAAGATTTGTGGAAAATCTTATTTCTATAATCTCCGGTGCGATTTGAACAGAAGTGCCGCTTGAAGATTTGTGAATTGATGAGTTAAGATTAACAGCTCCTGCAGGAAAACTATCTTCTTCAAAACCCTATAGTTCAGTTACAACGAAAGCAGCGAACATATCAGAGGCACATCTTAAGTTGGATAAAGCTTTGTGATCTAGGGAAAAAAGAGCTACTAATTGAAGGGAGCTTCCCTTTACCTTAAAAGAGGGTGTGTCAGAAATGTCTAATCTAGTTCGGTTGTTTGTCTCTAGGGATTGAGATGGAGATACACAAGTCTTAGCACCACTACAGTTTAGGTTGCGTACAGAAGGAGGACAGCGTCCAGGAGAGAAGGTAAGTCATATTATCAGATTAGTTAGAGTTGATGGAGAGAATAGATATTATTGCGATATTTACTTCAATTCAAAATTCGGTCAGAATATGATTAGAAGCAATTATGTTATTGATACAAGAGTAGGGGAAAGGTTAAATTCTCACTTTCAGGCTAATGGTTCTCAGGGAACTTTTGCAGAACACATAGGAGGAGATTCTGTTTTTGCTCGTAAATGAGGAAGAGTATATAACTCTGTTGATGAAGAATTTGCAAATTTATTTGCGAGCACTTCAGGTAGAGCTGCCAGACTTTGAAAGTGATTTGAGGTGCTCGCTAAATGTGTTGCTAGCGAAGCATGCAATGCTTCTTTTCAATCTCAAAGCCATTTAGATGTTAGTTGGAGTCAAATTTCAGCACTAGATATAGATGCTTTAGCGGACATAACTTACCAGGAGCGTCATCCGTTGTCCAAGTTGTATAGGGAGGTGTCCCTTGAATTAGAAAATCGAAAAATAGATTTTTCCTAACTCCCTGACATGTTAAGTTATTTAGTCATCTAGTAGTCCTTGCCTATTTTTCAATTATCTGCTCTAAAGTATGCTGTACTATCAGCAATTGTAGGGTTATCTTCCTCAGTTCTGTTAGTTTACTCTCATAATTCTCCAGGGAGGGAGATTATTTCCACCAGAGAAAATCACAGTAATTCAGCAGTTAGAAGTTTGAACACGAAAGAAAGCGAAATTGAATTAAGAAGTCAAGCTCCCCAGATAGCACTAATCAGCTCGTATGATAATAGTCAAGAGTCTTCTCAAATTCCTGTCGCGTTAACTATTTCTGAAGGGAAAAATGAAATAAATTCAGCACAATTTGCACGAGAGAAAGTAAACGTTAACCCATCTCCTATTCTTGAAGTTAGTACTGAAGATAAAATGCAAGCCTATCATGAGCTTTTGGGTGCTATCTGAAATATATTGAGAAGCACTCTTTGGGTTAATGAGAAATTTGGTTCAGCCTGAATATCTCATGTAAGGGCATCAGTTCCTAAAGACAGTGGAGTAGAAACCCAAACTAGAGAAATCAAAATCTCAGTGGAAGATATTTCAAATATGAAAAAGGGAATAGCAGGAGATGCAGTTAAGTCTAAAAGGGAGGAGATGGCCTCCCTCTTCTCTGATTTTTGCTATTCCGACAATTTCAAGCAGCCGGGCTTAACAGAGATAAAAAATCCAACGGAAAAATATAACTCTAGCAAGATTAAGTGCGAGCTCAAGGGAACTGTTAGTAATGCAGACAGTTCAGGTTCTAGTGTAACAACTCTAAGTTTTGTTAGAGCAGCTGAAAATCAAACTTATTCACTAGATATAGACTTCAATACAGAGGGAGGTAAAAATTCCTTAATGATACAATATGTCAGTTACAAAGACAGAACTTGATATAGTTCAGGAATTTATCAGGCTAATGGAGCATATAACAATACTAGGAGACATATTGGAGGAGAATTAGAAAAAAGTGAAGCAGCAGGATTTCCTATTACTGTAATAGATAGGGAATTTTCCCAGATGTTCCAGGATATTTCAGCTAATTCAACAGCTTTCTATAAGTTAATTAATACTATTTCCGATTGTTTAATAGATAGAGAGTGTGCAGCAATATTTCACAGGGAAAAAGGGGATGTTTGGGAATTATCTCAGAGAACTCCAGGAATTTCCAGGCAGGAATCTTTCTATGAGGAGAATTACAAACACATTCATCCCTTTTCTAGAAGATATTGAATGGTAGCTGAGAAAGTTCAGAAAAATCCTACAGTGTATAGTCAGTTTTTAAAATTTAAATTAAGTGATTTGGAAAAAAGTAGGTGATTTTAATAATTAAGTGATAAGTATTAAAAACTAGAATATGGCGTTGTCCGCAGTATTTGGAAAATATATACTTGTAGCTGCTAGTGTAGGAATTAGTTCGTTACTTCCCCTAGTTTACAGTGCTGGAGGATCATTTCTAGGGGGGGGCAGTGAGGAGTTTAAGTCACAGGAATTAATAACTTCTAAGAATCACTCCCCCGAGATAGGCAGTATCGGTGCTGTAAGTGTAGAAATGACAGAAGATAGTGATAGTAAAGCTTCAACCCCTCAGGAAATGGTGACCGTTGAGTCTAAGCTTTTGCAGCCCCCACACATTGAATTGCCTACGAGAACATCAGAGTCCCCTTCTGTTTTGAGCCAGGATAACCAGGAATATAGGGAAAGTCCTGAAGCTATTTCTGAAAGTGAAATTCAAAAGATAAAGGGAAAAGAGGTTCAGAAGTTAGAGCAAGCAGAGGTAGATGAATTTCTCACTCCTTTCCTTAAAACTCTAGAAACTCCAATGTACTACAGAGGATACTTAAGTCTTGTAAATAAAGTAATAGTTTCAGCTCCTAAAAATGTATTAGAAACCCCTTCAGGATATTGAGCAAAAGAAACTAATAATGCTGAAAAGGATAGATTTTTATTCTTTTCAAATAAAGAGAAACAGTATCCTTGATCTATGGATGTATCCTATAGGGCTTTAGATGAAGTGGCTAAATTTAAGAGTTTGGGAGAAGTTGCTCGTAAATGATTTGGAGATTGAGGTAATAATAGAGGGAACGATACAGAAACTTTCTATGATTTCTACTATGAAATCAAAGAGGGAAAGGGCCGCAATAGTTCGGAAGTAATTTTCTGGAGATACTTTGGAGATAAATGATATTCTCTTGAGGTAGAATATGCATTCGAAAGCAATTACTATAAGGGTCCGATGCTGCAATTAGGATATGTTTGATATAAGGACACTAGTTGATGAAGAGGAGGATATTATTCTGCTGAGGGAGGTAGAGGTTATCAGAGACATATAGGAGCAGTCGGTAATTCAGCATATGGAAATGCTGAGTCAACCATTAACAGAGACTGGGTAGAAACATTTGAAGGTAATGACATCTCTAAATATCTGAAATGATGAAAGGTGCTAGCTGCTTGTTCAGAAGATGAATATTGTAAAGCTACATTAGCTATTCCTAGTAGTACAAAAGCTTTTGTTGAAATACCTCTAGATAAATATAGAGAGATAAGTACAGATAAGTGATATGAAGATTTTCATCCTCTGCAGCTTCAGTACAGGAAGGTTGATGCTAGCAAACTAAACTTGGGTAAATTAAAACATATCAACACATTGCGAGAGGTTAAAAATAGTTAGAAACTAAAGAGGTTACATAAGCTTCTCCCCCAGTAGGGGGCAGATAATCTTTTACCTTAAAGCGTTGAAGGTTTTCTAATGTTTAGCAAATATATATTTCCTATTTTTAGCTTTTCTTCTCTAGGATTAACTCCCTTATTGTATTCAGCAACTCCTAAATTTACTGCAACTCAGGGGGGGGGCAATCACAGGGAATTAGGAAATAACTCCTATATATTAGGGAGCAAGTCTTTACCCGCCCCCTTAGGGGTAGGGCCTTCATCTCAGTCTCCTAGTCAATCACCAGGGAGTCGTAAGACATTTAAATTAAAACCTGCTAGTGAAAGTCTAGGTTCAGAGCTTGAAGCAGCAGATGTAGTTGCAATGCATCACCTGAATGGTGCTGAGTATTCTAAGATGATCTCAGAACTTTATATCATACTAGGTGCAACTATCTGAGCTGATGCATCATTAAATCGCAGTTGAGTGGAGAAATTAGCACTTTCAAGTCCTAAAAAAGAGTTAGAAGTAGTAAACATTGAGCCAGAGAGTTTAGGAGCAACTAAGTCATTTTATTCTATTTCTACCAAAAATTTAGAGGGTCAAGAGCTTTTAAATCAACGTAAAAAAATGCAGCAGCTATTCTATACATTTTTTAACCCCAGTTGAGCTTTCAGAGAAGAAGGGTGGATTATGGGAAATGAAGTTGAGACTTCTCTAGAAATCATTGGAGACGCTGAAGTAAGTGAGTTGATTTTCCACAGGATAGATGGAGATGAAAGATATTATCTAAGCATTGTTTTTAATGCACCCCTAGGTAAAAATTCAATTTATACGGAGTTTAGAGATCGTCAATTTGTGGGTAAAGATAACACTACTCCATTTGACAGGGATTTTGCAGAAATGTTCCTCTTTGGAAATACTAAGACGCTGTATAGAACTGTGCATTCAATTTCTAAGTGTATTCAAGATTGGGAATGCGCAACCGCATTATCATCTAGCAAAAAGATTCTAATTTTCAATGAAGGCAGTTTACATCCCCTGGAAAGATATTATCGAGACTATAAACAGAGAGAGGAGTTGTGTAGGATTATTTCTAAAATGACTTCAGAAAGTAATTCCTGTTTAATACTTAGTTAGTGATGCTTCATGCTTTCCCCTCCATCTACTTTTTAGCCTTCTCAGGGTTAGGAATAGTTTCAGTAGCACCGCTAATGTATTCCAATTCAGTTAAATCCTTCGGGGGGGGGCAGGAGCCCAATAGGCTAGGAGTAGGGGAGAAGTACATGTTGACTCCGGAAACCACTTTAATTTCTCAAGATATTAAGATGTTGGATTTGGAACTATCCAACTCTCCGGGACTCAACATTGTTCCTGGAGAACGATTTAAGAACGACAATTACATTTCTTCAAATGTATTAGAGAAAATCTATCAATTGCTACAAGAGAATCGCGGAATCAATAGTATGGCTGTTTTGAGTCCAGCAGGAAAATGACCAATCAAGGGTTTCAATCCTGAACTTTCTATAGAGGAACAACCAAGACACAAAGCTTATTTAATCTCTTTCGATTCTTCAGGAAGAGATAGCTATAAAGTGATGAGAGCTATTTTTACATATTTTTTATCTCCCAACTGGAAGTCTCAGGAAGTGTTAAATCCTCTAGAGGAATTAGTGGATCACTCTATTAGATATGAAGTAGATAATTCTAAAAATAACTTAATTTTCACAAGGAAATATGAAAATAACTACTATTATCTAAAAATAGGGTTAGATATGAATGCAATGACTTTCAAGTTAACTAGAGCTGCTCAGGGTAGTGATTTTAGATAGTAAATTTTTTCTCCGGGAGATTTTAAAAACTTTAGGATATCAAATTTATGCTTTTTTAACCCTTTGGCCAAATCTCGTTTATTCTCGGGATATAGAGACTAAAACAGTCTAGCCTAATTCTTATATAGGGAAAGACTCCCCCTCTAGGGGGAGTTATTTTTACAGTTTAGACTAGGTTAGCGTCTAGAAAACGTAGAGGCTATCGAGCTTTCTTAGTTTCTTGTAGACATCAGTTGTAGCTGTTATTCGCTGTAGATGTACTGGTTTGGGAACCACTTCCATTAGATTGAGACCGTTTCATGCCCTTTCAGATCGCTGAAGCCTTTTTAGGGTTTGTACATTTTTGCCATTTTACATAAAGGTTATGATTTCCAGCACTATCTTTTACTGGGATTCTACCATATAAGGTTTCTCCCTTATTATCTATGAATTCCATTTTTCCTACATAGCAACCGTTCTGAGAACTTCCATTTTTGCACACATTTTTCTTTTCTAGTCATGATTTAAATCCAACTTCTAACCCTTTCCCAATATTAGCTTTACCTCACGAAGCCCTTATTTGTTGGAGCGCAGATTCAAATTTGTTCTTTCAGTTGCCATTGCTGACAGTTTCATTTCTATCATCACCAAACCCATTAGCACCGTACCAGTAGTTTTCGTAATTTTGCCCAGCAGCACCGTTTCAGCCATTTTTCCTGATTTCCTGTTTATTGAAGATACTTCGTACAGCATTATTAGTAGGTAATCCTATTCCTGTTAGCGCCCCCCCCCCAAGACTCCTAACCACAATAAACCTTTTAGATAAAAAGCCACTGCAGCTAAACTCTACATTTCTTTAATTTGTTAGAACAGATAACTTCCCCCATTGGGGGAAGAGAGCTTACCTCATCATTTATCAAAAAATCATATACCTATTTAGGCAAAATTACCCTACCATATCATCCTTTTTTAACTGAACTCCCTCCCTCTCACTTGAGGTAGAGAGTACCAGTTTTGTTTTGACATGTAAATGAAACTTCTCCAAATAAATTTTGATTGGATTTTCAGTTTGTAATTCCTACATTCCATTTATCATGTCCTAAAGTTACTGCTGTAGAACTAGACCCACCGCTTCCATTCTTGCACTTGCTCTCCAATTTTCCACCTATTTTGTTTTTTCAGGGAATTCTACCTACAGAGATTCCATAATCTTTTGCTTTTTTAGCTGCATTATCGTCAATTCTCTTTTTATTAGTGTTATCTAGTGTAACGCTAGAGCTGTTTTTCCACTCTTGACTTTGAGCATTAGTAGAAGTGCGATTTTGCTTACCGTGTCCATTGAAATCTTTATATCCACTTGCAATCAGTGATGGTAGTACTATTGAACTGATGCCCCCCCCCCGAGGATGATAGCTTTGCAAAAAGGTCATAGAAGTCCCATGTAGACTAAATGGTAAGACTGTTTACTTTATCTCACTCACTTTCACTAGAGTTACCAAAAGTGGTGAGAAGTCCAAAATCAAAATTATTTCTCTTGCTTCAAACTTGACCGTCATAACTAAATACACTCTCTTTTTGTTGGGGTTGTTTAACTGTTTTTAACTCTCAGGCGGGGTTAGTATTAGATAAGTTATTGTAGATTAATTGCAATTTATATGTGTCGTCCAATTTATTTTTTAACTCTAGATAACCACAAAAGATTTTCGCTGGAACTGTAGAAGTACATTCTTTTCAATTCTCAGCCTCAATATTTCAGGAATTGCCTTTATTTTCATTAGCTTGCAGGGCTGTCTTAAGTGTATTCTCTCAAGTCAGCTTTAGGGATATTCCAGTATTTTTAGACTCTATTTTTTCCCTGATTTTAGTCCAAAGCTCCTCAAATGTTGTTCAAATATAGTCATTTGAACTATGATCTTCACTCACAGAAGTTAGAGATAATTCAGTAGGAGAAGCACCATTTATTTCTGTTGCTTGTACATTTAAATTATTTTTAACTGCGCTATCAGCATTATAGCTATAGAGGGTTGCAGGAATGCTGATAGCGCAAATACTGCTAGTTGCTCCAGCCAAACCTACCATAGGCTTTATAAGAGAAGTAATAGCCATTAAATTTCACTAGAAGCGCGATGTCACTCATTTTTCTTATTTTCATCTTTATAAGTTGTTAGATTTTCTCAATTGACACTTTCAGCGTGTATTCATGTTTGATCCCTGTAATGTTTTATCTGGGCGTTATTGCTGTCCTTTTTAAATGAAATTACATTCGAAGGCCCTATTCTTAATTTATATGAACTATTTGTATTATCACGCAATTCTAGGTAGCAAAAGCTGTCCTCTTGTTGACTGGAGCTAGTCTTGCAACTTTCTAAATCTTGGGAGATAATAGTATATCTAGATTGAGACGATGAACCTTGCTGTAGAATTGGGCTCAGCTGGTTTTGTCATTGAGTGTCTGTACCGACATTGTCATTGATCTTGGATAATAAATCCTGAAAATTTAATGACTCAGTGTCGGTTGGACTGTCTTCAGAGCCATTGGAATTTGTAGATGGGTCTTCCTGTTGTGTCTGATCTTTTAACTTAGTTGCCCCCCCCCCAAGCATTGTTAGTTAAAGGTACACTGATGGCAGCACTTAAACTCCCCAGACTAAATACACCGAACAAGGTTTTAATAAGGAAGGCCATTTAGACTATCTAGTTTTTCTATTGAAGGCAACTTCACTTCAGTTTTCAGTTTTTTCAGTTTGCAGAGCCACTGGACTATTTCCAATTGACCCAGCATCAGTTTCGAAACAGTCCTGTACGCACATTGAAATAGTCCAAATATCTTTATTAGCTGTCTGATTCCAAGTCTTGACCTTTTTGACAAAAGGAGTTTGATTTACTTCAGTAGTATTACACAATCCTAAATAGTCACGACTTCCAGTATTACCAAAAACCGCTCATGTTGATTGAGTTTCACTATCTAAACACTGTTGAGTTCATTTCCCCTGATTTAGATTACTATTTCAGTTTTGATTACTATCGCCTCACTGAGACTTAAATAAAGAAGTTAACTCGGATTCATGTTCTCCAATTTTCTTATCTTCAGAGATATTTCAGCACACATCACGAATTTCCTCATCTCCAAAATTAATCTTCAAATTATTGTGACTTCCTGTAGATTCACATTTGTTCATAGATACTTGAATTACTTCCCTTCCCCCAGGAAGTGTATCGACTGGTCCTGTCGCTCCGGAAGAATTTAAAACAATCGGCACTCCTACAGCAGAACTTACTCCAGTAGCCCCTATCAACCCCACTAATCCTCTACCCATCAGAGTCATTACCTTTAGCTTAGATTAGCTAGTAAGATGTGTAAAATTTGCAATCTTATCTTTTAACTCAAAAGACGATCTCTTTCCAGTTGCTAGTTTCCTCTTGGGTCGGTTGTAATACTTCTACAGTTCCAGATAAAGTTCCTACATTAGTTTTTCAGCAATTGGAGTCACAAGTTCAGAATGTTCAATCTATATTATCCCCATCATTTACTTTGCTCTGCACTTTCTTCACGAACTTAGTATTTTCTAAGGTTGTTTCACCACACACACCTAGGTACTGCACTCCCGTCCCGGAGCTGTCTCCAAAGGTAGCTCACTGAGCCTGATGATCTGAACCTACACACTGAGAAGACCATTTATCCCGGTGCAAATTAGTGTTTCAAGCTTGATCTTTATTGCTCCACTGTTCTGTTAATAGTTGGCTGTAATCAGTCACATTAGTTGCAATTTGCTGACCGGATTTAGAATTTCAACATACTGTCTGAGTTTCTACTGCACCAAATGAGATAGTATTACTATTTTGTTTACTATCTAGCTCACACGATTCGACTGTTACTCGAGAAGTTGCGCTTCCGGCAGTTCTACTTTTAACAACTGGAGTATCACCACCAGCTGTCAAAACTATAGGAACGCCTGCAGCAGAACTGACTCCTGCAACACTCACTAGACTGAGCAAGAATTTTACCCATCCAGTCATTTTCTCCTAATTAGCTAATTTTTGCTGAAACAATACTTCTTTTCAATTTTCAGTTTTTTCATGTTCTAGTACCACAATAGAACCTGCTATGGTATTATCTTGAGTAGTTCAGCACTGACTTTCACATATTCAAAGTTTTAGCTGCTCACGATTGTCTACACCCGCTGGGCTTTTAGTTTTTTTAACGAATTTAGTACTATTTGGATCAGCATCACATTTATAACCTAAATGTTGGAAGCCACCGCTAGCACTAGAGGCCACAATTGCTCAGGGAGAAGAAATTTCACTTCCCCCTATACACTGTTGAGTTCACTCATCTTGGTTGTAATTGTTATTTCAATCTTCATTTCCGAAACCTCACCGATTTTTAAAGAAATCAGTATATTCTGAGGCACTAGTTAAAGAGTTAAAGGCAGAACCAGTCTTTCAGCAAACTTCCCTCACTCCCTGCTCTCCAAATGAAATTTGACTTCCAGCTTCATTAGTCTCACACGTATTCATAGATACTGTCGTTGCAGCCGCCCTTCGACTTCGAGAACTAGACACATTCTCCCCTCCTCCAGAATTCAATACTACAGGCACCGCTACAGCTCCACTTATGCCTACAGCACTACCTAAACTTACCAATATTCTTAAAACAGTAGTACTCATTTTCTATAGCTGCAAGCTGATCAAGCTTTTTATGCCTTTTGTTTAAAACTCACTTTAGTTCAGTTGGCAGTCTTTTCCTGTTGTAGGGTAATAGTACTTCCGCTAACTGCATAATTATCTACATTTCAGCAATCTCCACTACAGATTCAAAAATTCAATTTATCTTGACCGACATCGTTATCGCTTACTCAGTCTTTTCGTTTTTTTACAAATTTAGTATTTTCAGCACTAGAACTATCACATAGTCCTGCATATTGAGCTCCGCCTGACCGGGAAGGTAGAATTACCCACGGAGTAGAAGCTCCGTCACACTGTTGTTGTCAATTAGATTTCTTACTATTAGGTCAAGCCTGAACATTGGTCTTTTGACTCCACACAGTTTCAAATAAATCGGTGTATTGTGCTTGAGCATTTTGTATACCCGTACTATTTACTGTATTCTCAACTGTTCAACAAACAGCCTTAGAATCTTCATCTCCGTAGTTTAACTCTTGGAGGGCCTCGCGGCCCTCGAGATTACAGTATGTTAAGGAAAGCTGATGTTCGCCCCCCCCCGAGTTGAGCTGTACAGAATCTACCTTTCCTGTCACTCTAGAATTAGTTGTCACTGTAATAGGTATCCCTACAGCAGAACTAACTCCAGTTAAAGCTAACAAACTATAAAAAAGTCTCATTCAGGAAGTCATGTTGATCTAAATTATATTCCCAGTAGGCAAATTTAATCCTTTAATCTACCTGATAATTATCTTCTTTATCGGTTTTTCACTTCTCTTTTAGATATTGAAATTTCACTTAGATCTTCTCAAGGCATCTGATTAGAAGATTTGAAAGTTGTTAATTCTTCAAATTTAAATGCTTCAGCCGCTTTGTCTATCCATTTAGCTGCACTCCTATTGTAGTAACTAACTCTCTCTCCCTCAGCTTTAACTATTGTTACCTTTCACTCTCCAGCCTCGAATACTACCTTGAGCTTGTACTTCACCACATTATTTTCAATTTTTAAATATCCACAAAAATTTGCAGAGTTAGCTCCCTCCATTTTACATTTTCCCTAACTTTCTTCCACTATATTTCAACTATTAGAGGCAGTATCTTTAGCTGCCATAATTTCCTGAAATTCTGTTTTTCAGGGTAGATTTAAACTCTCTTCTTTCGCTTGTTCTCTACTATAACCTCCATTGATTCGGTTTCACATATTCTCAAAGTCCAAGAGGTTATCTTTTGAATTTTCAACATTCTGTTCCTCATGCTCACCTTGTTGCACTTTAGTTAACTTTAAAGCACTAGCACTTGATAGTTCATCTTACTTCCCAACTTCAGAGGAGGTTGGAGTCGCACTCATTGTAACAGGAAATGCTACTGCACAGCAACCGCCAGTTAACCCAAATAGGCTGAGAAAAAATCTAGATAAAGTTGTCTTTATTTCTAAGTCTTATAGAATCCAATTTCTTTTCACTTATCTGGTTGTTCAGCTGTATAAGTAGTTTTTCCAGTTGTATTCTGCGAGACACTTCAACAACTACTCTCGCATCTCCAAAATTTTAAAGCAGTATCTCTACCTGATTCAGCTTTTTGTTTTTTAATAAATGGAACATTAGAAGTACTAGCACTATTCTCGCACAATCCTAGATATTTAAGCTGGCCACTCTCATTGGAAGGCTTAATTTCTCACCCAGTTGTTGTATCAAGGTTGCAATTATCTTTTCAATTTCCCCCTTCAGCACCTATCTCTCAATTTGTACTTCCGTGACCTCAATTATCTCGGAATAAACTAGTATACTTTGACTCCACTGTACTATTTCCTTCACTACTATTATTAACTTCTTTTCAACAGATACTAGTTTGAACGTCATCCCCGTAATCCATCTTTGATAAGCTAGTGCCTGTGTCTGTATTACTGCATTTAGTCAGGCTCACTTTTGGTTTAATTGAATAATTACCTCCCCTAGTAAGTGAAACAGGTATTGCGACAGCACACACACTCCCTAATCCACCCGCATAATTTAGTAGAGTTTTTATAGCTACAGGCATTTCCTAAACAGCTTTTTTGCTGTAAAAAGTTATTTCTCTCCACTTGTCAATTTTCTCATCTTTTAATATTGTCTTTCCATCCTGTTGTATCGATGTTATCCAGCAGTCGGTCTCACAAGTTCAGAATTTTGGAGATTGTTTCCCCTCAGCACTTCTCACCGCATCGACCCATTTTACAAATTTAGTGTTGGAGGGCTCGGAGTTATCACATACACCTAGATAACGAGCACCGTCCTCAGAGTTGAAAACTATTCAGGGCGCAGTAATTCCATCATACATACATTGATCAGTCCAAGCTTCAGGAGTGGCGAGCTGTCAATTCTGCCCAGACTGAGCAAATTGTTCTCATCCAGCCTTAAAAAGCTTAGAGTATTCAAGAGAAGCTTCATCTGAAGACGAATTCTCCCTATTAACTAAGTCTCAGCATACATTTTGATACGCACCGCTACCGTATACTACATTCTCAAGATTATTGAGAGTTGTTGGATCACATTTAGCTAATTGCAGCTCCGATACAGCAGGAGTTCCTGAGCTTCTAACAGCTCAGGCAACAGGCGCACCTATCGCACTAACACTACCAACCACTCCCACTCCCCAGAGGACAGGTTTCAGACTTAAGGAAATATTAACTGAAATAGGGTCTTATCTATTTAGACTCTGTAGAAATTAATAACTTGAAAAGCAGCTTCTTTAGCATCCTGTAAGGTTTTTTTACTATCATTGTGCTCAGTCTCTTGCAAATTTCAACAATTTCCTTTACATGCAGAAATAGTTGTATTTTGACTTTCTTTTTTTTGCACTAAAAATAATGTTTCACTGAGATTTTTACTATTAGTGCCACACAAACCTATGTAATATTCTCTTGTTGCATCATTATCTCCAGTAGTACTTCAAATTTCTCATTTGTCAGTTCCTAAGTCACAGCTAGTTTTTCAGTTTTGAAATTCCAATGTTTCTCAAGAATTGGAAGGCTTTCACTGGTTGCTAAATAGAGGATTTAATTCTGATTCATCGTCTGAAATTGATGGGCTTTCCCAGCAGATGTCGCGGAGAGAAGTAGCTCCGAAATTAATTTTTTGGGCTGCAGAAGATTCACTATCCTGACATTTTCGCACACTCACAGCTTCAGTAGAATCTGAGCTATCTCTACTATTTGTAGCCACTTGGGTTATTCCACTTGTATCAGCAACTTTTCCTCTATTTATGCTAGATGCCACTGGCACTGTAACCGCAGATACTGCTCCCGCAGTTCCACAGATCCCTAGAAGTGTTTTTCATAGAAATTGCAAATCCTCTACGTCTTATAGAATAGTACTTTTTTCCAATTTTCTGTTTTTTCTTCATGCAATTGAGTTACATTAGTAGCACCGGTAGTGTCATCTTCCCAACAATCAGCATTACATACAGACAGAGTTAAATTATTATTTTGACCCTCTTTTTTTATAAAGGGAACCTCCTTTATGGCCTGAGAATCACACAATCCCACTACTTTATCAGTATCACTATCACTGGTGCTTCATATTTCTCACTTCGAACTAGATTGTTCACATTTAAGCTTTCAAACTTCGAATGTATCATCACCTCACTCCCGACTCCCCTTGAGTCAAGCTGTTTTCAGGAAAGTGGAAAATTGGTGATTATTCGAGTAGTTATTTCATCCAGCTTCAGTTTTTCAGCAGAGATTTCCAGTTTCATTCTCTCCAAATGTGACCGCAGTGTAGCTAGATTCGATTGATTCCGGACACTCTGTTAGGTTAATAGAAACAGTAGATATTGCTGGAATTGTCTCCAATTGCTTGACTTCAGGGGAACTTGCCCGCGACTGTAGACTTAAGGGAATTGCTACCGAAGAACTCACACTAGCTACAGCTATTAACGATAATCCCCATTTGATCAAAAACAATTGGAATATCTAGTTTAATGGAGAAATATTTTGTTTGGTGTGAAATTGAAGCTGTTTTCAGCTTTCCTCACTTTCTTTAGCTCATTGAGGTAAATATCTTGAATTAGAAGTTTTACTATCAGACAACTCTCAACATTGCGAGGCACAAATTGATACTTCAGTTCTTACTTTTTTCACCCAAATACCCTCTTTGGTATCTTCTAGCCCTATATATTCCACTCCATCACACTTTCGATCACCAGTGTTATTAGGTCATAATTCCGGATCTTCACTAGAGGTATCTTTACAGTAACTTTGTTGAGACACTATATTTGTACTAGCTCAAGACTGAACATTACTTCAAGATAAGCTAAGTAAGTTATTAATTAATACCTCTTTATCTCGAATAGAGTCGGAAATTTCACTAGTTCAGCAAATTTCAGATTGTGAAGGCGCTCCAAAAGATATGGAAGCACCCTCCCCGGGGGAGGGTTCATTACAGAGTGTTACGGAGACTCTTGCCGCATGGTTGTTAGCCCCCCCCCGAGTGTGTGAATTTTCACCAACTTTATCACTTTTTAGCACCTCGGAACTTCTACTGAGACTAAGAGTTACAGGCACTGCTACTGTAGCGCTAATTCCAGCTATACTAGTCGCTCCAATAAGACCTCTAAGCAACATTGAACTTAAATCCTATCCAGAATTTCTCCTAATTTAGGTTAAGTTTCTTCCAACCCCCTTCATCAGTATTCCTAAATGTCGTCAAGTTGTTAAATTCTATATCTTTTAATGGCGTTCAAGTTTGAGAGGCTTCCAAGAATATCTCACTGTCATTATCCTTTTTTCTAACTACAGTTAGTTTTCAATTTTCAAGTTCAGAGGTTATTTTTATCTTGAAGCGGTGCGATTCATTTTTTATTTCTAGGTAACCACAGAAGGTGGTAGAGTGTACCTGATTGCCTTTACAATTTCTCCAATCTTGAGCTTCAAGCTTTCAGACATTAAGTTCTGTTGCGCCCATTGCCTCGAGTGTTTTGTTTAATTGATTTTTCAGTGATGATGTGTTTAAAGTATTGCCTTCAACTTGTGCACTTTTGTAATTTAAGTGAACCTTGTCCCATAACCTTTCAAAGGTTTGGCCCTCAATATCTATATGATCGTCCTCATTCCCTAATATATGATTCCTGCCGGCAATACTTGGAGGAGGCAGTATTAATCCATTTGGGCCCTGCACACTGTCTTCATCTGAAGCTAAATCATTAGCTATAGTATGATTTTTTTCATCCCCTCTATTAAGTTGTAAGGCTACAGGAATAACAATAGAGCAAGTTGTTCCTGTAGCACAACCTAAATACAGAAGGGGCTTTACAGCAGGTTTCACACTTAATTATTTAGTTGATTCTGTTGATGTAAAACATCAACTATATTTAGATTGATTTTGAATAGAATTTTTGGAAGTTTTTTCTGCACCATTTTCCTTTCTACTACCTCCAAACCATATTCCGCTACCCTTTTGAGGGTTTTGAGTACATTTATATCACCTTATATAGACATTTACCTTTTTTCCATCTTTATCTTTTAGGGGAATTCTCCCAAACAGAGACTTATCTTTCTCTTCTATAAACTCCAATTTTCCCACAGAACACTGAGAGCCTGAACCAGTACTTGCTTGAGTTACACTTCCATCGCATAACTTCTCAGTTTTCAACCATCCCTCAAACTTTTTCTCTAGCCCTTCCCCTAATTTTTGTTTACCCCATTGATTTCTGATATCACTTAAAGCAGTCTTAATCTTGTTAGTTCACTGACCATCGCTGACAGTTTCATTTCTATCATCACCAAATCCTTTAGCACCGTACCAGTAGTCTTCATAAGCTAGTCCTGCTTGAGTATTTCAACCATTTTGGCGTATTTTTGATTTATTCAAAATACTCTGTACAGCATTATTAGTAGGTAATCCTATTCCTGCGAGCGCCCCCCCCAGTACTCCTAATCAAAGCAAACTTTTAAGGTAGAAAGCCATCTAAGGGAAATTAAAGAACGTCATTCTAATTGAAGAACTTGATAGTTTAACTTCCAGGAGTTCTAAAAACTCATAAGGTCTCCCCCACAAGGGAGGGCCGTACCTCCCTTATTGAATGTTTAAGTCAGCCAGCGCTGAAATTTTAAGCTGAAACTACCCGACCATACCATCCCTTTTTAGTAGTTGTGGAATCTCCATCTCACTTCAGGTATAGTGTACAAGATTTATCTTTACCCTTTATTTCTAAGGCACCATATAGTTTTTTATTTGTCTGTCAATTAGCTCTTCCAATATTTCAGCTTTGGCTGCCTACTTCAAAATCAGAAGTGCTCCCACTGCTACTATCCCCTGTACTTTTGCATTTTTGTTCTAACTTTTTGTCAATCTTATTTCTTCAGGGAATGCTCCCCACTTCAATACCGTAACTTCTACCTATATCTTTGGCTCTCTGGTCCACTTTTTTTCAATCTTTTATTTTTTTGCCTCCACTAGCCCAACCACTGCTTGAAGCACTACCTTGCCTAGTTTTAGCTCCCTGACCTTCATAATCTTTAAATCCTGTAGCTACTAAGGCTGGCAAAACTATTGATACAGTGCCCCCCCCCAGTAGACCTAGTCTTAAAAACATTCAGAGGAGTCCCATTAATTTCTACTTTCCATATTTCTATTTATTGAAAGCTACTCTACCATACCAACCTTGCTTCTTAGAATTGCCCTCTCACTTTAGGAAGAGTGTTCCTTTTTTATTCTGACACTCAAATTGAACTTCTCCAAATAAATTTTTATTAGTTTTTCAATCCTTTCTGCCCACATTTCACCTATCACTACCCAATGTTATAGTACCTGCAGACGAACTTCCATTTTTACACTTATTGTCTAACTTACCAGTAATCTTGGTTTTTCAGGGAATTCTCCCCACAGAGATTCCGTAACCCTTCCCTATTCGGGTAGCATTGTCTCCTATTGATTTAGTTTTGGAGCTATCTAGTGCAGACCCTGTATTACTTCAAGAATTGCTACTAGTACCTCCCGAAGATGTATCTCTATTTTTTTTGCCATGTCCCTCATAATCTTTAAATCCTGTAGCTACTAAGGCCGGCAGAACTATTGAGGCAGTGCCCCCCCCAAGCAGACCTAATCTAAGCATAAATCACAATCAACCCATAGGTTAGAAAAAGTTAACTAATTTATCCTCTAAACAAATCAGCGCACCTTAACTACTTTATACGTCCATATCATCCCCGCTTACTTGTATTTTCATCTTCTCATTTCAGATAGAGAGTGTGAGTCTTACCCTGACATTTGACTTCAATTTCACCAAAAAGCTTCTTATTTTTGTATCAATTTTTTCTCCCTACGGTTCAACTTTGAGAGCCTAGAGAAATATTACTGTAACTATTGGAGCATTTGGTTTTTAATTTACCTCCTATCTTGGTTTTTCAGGGAATCCTCCCAACATGAATTCCTGCAGATGCACCCACTTGCTTAGCCTGATCATCATATTTTTTCCACTCAGTAGGTCGGCTTCCAGCAGTTCATCCAGTCGATGAACCGGGATTGTTAGATTTACCATATCCATCATAGTCCTTAAATCCCGTCGCAACGAGCGACGGTAAAACTATAGAGCTTATCCCCCCCCCGAGGAGCACAACTTTGAAGAACGACCAGAGAAAAGCCATTTTTAAATTATTGTAACACGACAGTAATTTCTGCTTTCTTTAATGTAAAAGGCAATTTTAGGGAACTATTTCTTTTTTACTTCTATACATCAATTTCACTTAGGGCCATTACTAGAACTAGAGGTGCTGTGTGAACTTTCTTCTTGCTTTAATACTCTACCAACTCATACAGCAGAAGCTTTAGCAGTATTTTTGGTGCACTTCAATCACTTAACATAGAGGTTACTTTTTTTATTGTTGTTATCCTCAATAGGAATTCGACCATATAGCGCATTCCCTTTATCATCAATAAATTCAATATTCCCTACACGACATTGAGTACCACTACCACTTCCTGAACTTCCATTACATAAGTTTTTTTGTTTTATAAAGCTATCTAATTTTGATTCAAGACCCTTTCCTAAATTTTCCTTGCCTCAAGCAGACCTCACTTCCTTTAAAGCATTTTCTATCTCTGTTTTTCATTCACCATTACTTACCTGCTTATTTCTTGTATCTCCAAACCCATTAGCACCATATCAGTACTCTTCATAAGACTTAGCAGCAGCGCCGCTTCATCCATTTTTCCTTATCTCCCATTTATTGAATATACTTCGTACAGCATTATTAGTAGGTAAACCTATTCCTGTTAGCGCCCCCCCCAAGACTCCTAGTCAAAGCAGACCTTTAAGGTAGAAAGCTATATTAGTGCATTAAATAAACAGAAGGCTATGAGCTTATATTAATCGAAGCCCCCTCTAACTTTATTCACCAATTGTGAGAACTTCTATCTCATCCCTGAAAACTATCTATATTAGTAGTAGTAGTGTTCTTTCAGGATCTATCAGTTTTTGAATATCACTGAATAGAACTCCCGACCTTTCTAACTATAGTTACATCTCATTTTTTTCCACCCCCACCAACTCCATATCTATCAATTTTTAACCTATATTCGTTTCCATCTTTTGTCAACCTTATATATCCACAGTAGTCAATTTTCCCAGCAGTAACTGTAGTGCAATCTTTATATTCATCCTTTTCAACTATTCAAGCTGAGTGATTGTTCCTGACTTCTTTATCTAGAATCCCCTTTAATTCCGCCTTTCAGGAAGAGTGATTGTTTTGATCATCATACTTTGTTTGCTTTGATCGGTACTTTTCACTAACTTTATTTCACATTTCCTCAAAAAGTTTATCTCTCACCTGAGTGTCCAACCTTTCGGACTGTATAGCTTCACGGTCTGCGGTTTGAACCGATACTGGTACAGCTGGAATTTCTTCAGCTCCAGTAGTATCGCTTGACAGCTGAGTTAATTCAACTGAACTTTTAACAGAACTATCTACATTCGCCACCATCGGGAGCCCAGGGGAGGATTCAAGGTAAATAGCAGTTGTCTCTCCAGCTGCACAAGTACCTCCTGTACATAGTGCTAAAGCCAATCTAGTTTTAGGGGAAGTAGACATTTTTCCCTAGTTTATCTTCGTGACTTTCAAATTGTTATGGATTTTCCAGAAAAAGTACTTCATCAATTGTCTCGAGCCCTTTGTTCTCCCTGGTACATTTCTAAATCTTGTTTGCTAGCATTTTTTCAGCCTCTTTCATTTTCTAGATATCACTCAATTTTGCTTCCATTAGCTCTAATTACAGTTACATCTCAATCTTGAGGTTGTCCCTTTCCATATTTATCAATTTTTAACCGATATTTAGTTGACCCTCCCTCTATATCTAGGTATCCACAGTAGGCATCTTGACCACCTATAGTACTACAGTTTTTTCACTTATTTTCATTGATTTTGTAGTCAGTAAACAAGTCTGTTGTTTTTTCAGTCAAGATATTTTTAAGCTCGCTCTTTCAGTTTAAGCCTATTTCCTTACGTTCAGTATCTTGTTGAGCAGTCTTATATTCTTTCTCTATCTGAGTTCAGAGCGTTTCAAAAGCTTTATGTAGTTGCTGCGTCGTTTCCTGAGCGGTTGGTCGTCCTTCCAGAATCTCGTCTGACATAGTCACTGCAGTTACTAATTCGTTATCTAGGCTAGTAGGCGTTAGTTGTAACTCAGGTTTTTGCTCAGATGAAGTATTTTCTCTAGCATAAAACATTGTAGTCGCACCTGCAGCACTAACTCCTCCAGCTGAGAGCACTAAACCTAATCTAACCTTAGGAGTTATTGTCATAAAATTTACCTGATCAGCTTAAATAATTCCACTATGAATATTTAGTGATTGAATTTCCACTTAATGAAATTCACCTGTTATATGCACTTCTAGTTTCACCCTGAAAATCATCTATGTTATTAAAAGCTGAAGAAACTCAAGATTTACTATTTTCTGAATAATATTGAACATTACTTCCATTTTTTCTTACTACAGTTACAGTTCACTTCTTACCATCTCCTCCCCTTCCATATCTATCAAACTTCAATCTATATTCCAAGTTTTCCCCCTGTAGTTTTAGAAACCCACAATAACTAGTTACTCCTCCCGTTACAGTTGAGCAGTTTTTATATTCCTCTTGATCAATAACTCATTCACTAGTTGAAGATCCTGCATTTAGCAATATGTTTCTAAGTTCAGACCCCCAGCTTAAACTATTACCTTCACTACCATTATTTGACTGTTTTGTTCTATATTCTCTAGAGATATGCTCTCAAAGTTTATTAAAGAACTCATGATCCACTTTATCACTCTCAATTGAGGATTTATCAGAATTTGCAGCTACAGCAGGTTTAACTGACTGAACTTCTCTTGCATCTTCTCCCCCTTCAGTTATATTCTCTGACACTTGAGCTATTCCATCACTCTTTAAATTAGAAGTTATCTCTTCTGGTAATGCTGTTCTCTCTGCGTGATTAAAGTAAACTGCAGTAGTCGCACCGGCGACGCAACATCCTCCAGTAAAGATAGATAAAACAGCTTTAGATTTGGAAAAAGGTTGCATCTATTTCTTATTAATTTCTATTGACACTCCGTCTAATTTTCCCCATCAATTTTGAGCCATTTTATCATTACCCTGAAAGCTATCCAACCCTTTATTTAGGGCAGAATCTCACTTCTTGGATTTTCTAGAATATCACTCAGTTTTCTGGCTCTGAGACTTTAGTCTAAGTAAGGTTACATCTCAAGACTTTGACTGACCATTGCCATAGCGATCTACCTTCAATCTATATTTAGAAGCACCTTTATTCCACTCTAGGTATCCACAGTAGTCTGTCTTACCCCCTGTAATTCGAGAACAATCCTTATACTCAGCTTTTGAGATTACCCAATCGGTGTCATTATCCCGTTCATTTTTAAGTATTGACCCCAATTCCTCCCTGAAGTTAAAGGTATTACCGGTTTGATCATTACCTTTTTGTTGGTTTCTATATCCACTGTCTAGCGTTTTCCAAAAATTATCAAAACGTTCACTAAATTTCGATTCTTTTTCACCTGAAAGAGTCAATTTATCTTCCTGAGCCTTTACCTTTTGTAATTCAAGAGTTAGATCGCCCGAAGGCGATCCAACCTGAACAGTACTATCTAATTCACTTTGAGTGAGTGCCCCCCCCCGAGTAGTTGAATCCAATACCAGAGACTGTTTATTTAAATAAACCGCAGTAGGTGCACCAATTAGGCAAGCACTTCCTGCAGCACAACCTCAACCTAATTTGGTTCTAGAAAAAGAAACCACTTTACACTAGATTATACTGCACTCCCCTACATTTTTCAAACATTTTTTTAATTTTTAACTAAAAATTATTTAGAACTAGTTGATTCAACACATCAGTTGTATTTTTTAGGTATTTTTCCTGAAGTAGTTGGAGTATTCTGGTCTCCCTCTTTTCTATGTCCTCCAAATCAAACACCACTTACCTTTTTAGTATTTTTAGAGCTGTTAGTACATTTCATTCACTTGAGATAAACATTTACCTTTTTTCCATCTTTATCTTTTAGGGGAATTCTCCCAAACAGAGACTTATCTTTCTCTTCTATAAATTCAATATTTCCAACCTGACATTCTCCATTGTTGCTTCCAGAATCATTGTTACAGAGGCTTTTAGTTTTTAGTCAACTCTCAAACTTTTTCTCTAGCCCTTCCCCTAATTGTTGTTTACCTCACACACCTCTAATGTCGGTCAAAGCGGTTTTAATTTCATTTTCCCAACCATTAGCGGCTATTGTTTTGGTTCTTTCATCTCCAAAACCTCCGGCACCGTATCAGTAACTTTCATAATCTCTACCTGCCTGAGTATGTCAACCTGTTTTTCTTACTTGTTGTTTGTTAAAGATACTCTGGACAGCATTATTAGTAGGTAATCCTATTCCAGTCAGTGCCCCCCCCAGGACTCCTAGTCATAGTAAAGCCCTAAAGTAAAAAGCCATTAAATTTTTTCCCTACCCTACAAAGTGATCAACAACCCTATTTAACAACTCCTCTCCAATGGAGGGGGAGTTTGAAGCTATTTAGTTACCTTGGCCTCTTCGAAACATCACTTATATTGATTAGTTTGTTGACTCGATTCGCTAGCTGAAGCAGTGTTGTTACTCTCTGATTTCTTCTTACCCTGTCAAATTGCTGAAGCTTTAGCACCAGCCTTACACTTTTGTCACTTTACATATAAATTGTGCTTCCCCTTACTATCTCTTACAGGAATTCGACCATATAAGGTTTCTCCCTTATTATCTATGAATTCCATTTTTCCTACATAACAACCATTACTGGAATTACCATTTTCACAAATTTTTTTCTTATTTTTCAATCAGTTATGAAAACCCTTTTCTAATCCCTTTCCAACATTTTGCTTACCCCAGGAACTGCGAATCCCCGTTAATACATTATTAAATTCAGTCTCTCATTGTCTATTATTTTGGACTTGCTTATCCCTAGCATCTCCAAAACCTCCAGCACCGTACCAGTAACTTTCATAATCCCTACCAGCCTGAGTATGTCAACCTGTTTTTCTCACCTGCTGCCTGTTCAAAATACTCTGGACGGCATTATTAGTAGGCAAACCTATTCCGGTCAACGCCCCCCCCAGTACTCCCAACCAGAGTAGACCTTTAAGGTAGAAGGCCATTTAACTCTATTTTAGTTGCAGTTCCTCGAAGTTTAAGGTATGTGACTTATCTTTTAGGATAGCACCGTTCTGTTTTACCCATTCATATATGAGTATTCCTCCTGCTACAGATACATTAAGAGAACTTACACCATTTTTCAGTGGAATAGTAACTCTTCAATCAGCTAGCTTCTCTACTCTACAGGAGATTCCTTTACCTTCATTACCAAGTATTAATACACTTCTAGGCACAAATTCTACTTCAGAAAAACACTTAGAATCCTCCCTAAGCGAAGCAGCATAACTCCAAAAACCTATCTTTTTAAGTTTTTCTAGTGCATTAGCTAAATTAGGTACTGGAATTAAATTTGCATGTAATGCATATCCCTGAGAAGTTTTTAAAATGATACTATTTAGCCTTACATTATTAGTCGTTGAATAGATAATATAGGTCACTCCTGCAGCTACACAAGTTCTTAGGATAGCACCAAAATTGTAAGAGTCCTGTAGTTTATCCACCATCACAATTAACTGGGGAGAATCAGTTTTAGCTAGTTCAAAGAGTAATTCTTGAAATGTAAGTTGAGGTTTAGAGTTTAGGAATGCAAATACATCCCTGTACTTAGAATTAGTTTCTCCCTGTAGAGTGGAGAGTCAGGACTTACTTTTAAGGGAGTATGGTACTTTTAGTCTCTCACACTCAGAGAGCAATTCACGTTGAGAAGAAGGTAAAAATACATTCGCAATTAGTTTTCGCAATTCCTCCTGCTGCAAAGCTTCTAAGACACTCTTTTTACCATTTAAAAATAATTTGTCTTTTCAGTTCAATTAAGGGAGTATTCCCTCTTCCTGTAATTTAGATCTCAATATGTCAGCACTTACATATTCCTCTTTTTCAACTAGATTAAGTCACTCCTTAGTTTTTTCTACCTGCTCACTTTTTAAGCTAGGTAGTTCAAAACCCAGTCAGGAGAGATGGTATCTTAGACTCGCACTATAAGCTTCAATTTCACCCAATTGTCTGTTCTTTAGGGACTGCAATAATTTCTTCTTAACTCCCTCCAGTCAGGAGAGAGTTTCAGGCAAGTTGAGGTTATCTTCTATACTTTTGAGAAACTCATGCTCAGGAGAGGTTATTTCTACCCTTTTGAATCAGGGCGAGGCTCTTTCATTAACTAATAAAGCTTCAGCATAGTTTAGAGAACTCACAAAAGACTTTCATTCACCCCAATACTCTTCTAGTAGGGATTTAGTAATAGTAATGGGTTTATGATACTTAGACTTCAAGAAGATATATCTCAGAAAAGTTCAGGAATAGGCACCGGCACACTCTTCTATTGAAAATTGAAGATTTGAGGATTTAGAGAGTTTTCCTTCTTCATTGAGCACTTGACCTACATGTACTCAAGTTTCAGCTAGCTCTTTCTTAAAAAGGGAGCGACAGAGTAGATTTTCATTTTCATGGTGCGGGAATTTTAGGTCTACTCCTCCCCCGTGAATTGTTATAGGAAGTTCAAAATATCTTTGAATCATTGCAAAACATTCAATATGTCAGCCAGGAATTCCCTTAAATCAGGGAGAGTCATAATTGAAGCTAGAGAGTTTATTCTCCTTTCAGAGTGCAAAATCAGCTTCTTCTAGACTAGTAGCCTCGGAAGAATAAAAGTAATTAAGGTTATCATCCTTTTCAACTTGGTTAAACTTAACCGTTTGAGAATTCCTATCTCAGTAGGCAGCACCGGTTGAGATTAAACATTCAGTTACTCGTTGTATCTCTTCGATATTCTCACTTACTGAGGGAAAATTAGAGGGAAGCACTACATTTAAATTTTTCAGTATATCTAAAAAGGAGTTATAGTACCTGGAAGTTAAATTTTTTACACTTTCTCCAGTATTAAAAGCTTTTTTAAGTATTTTTTCATCTATATCTGTTAGATTTTGGATGTAATAATATGAAATTCCCCTAGATTTTAGATACCTAATCAGAAAGTCAAATGTAATAATAGGTCTTAAATTTCCTAGGTGTAGTTGATCATATAGAGTAGGACCGCAAATGTATATAGTGATTAACTTATTATCTGGCAGAAATTTAGGAAGTCTAGAGAGACTGTCAAATAACTTCACTGGAAATTAGTTAAATATTATAGGGAGTAGATTATCATTTATTATTTAAAAAACTCTTAGTATGTCTCTGATACTTAATACTTTAGTAGGTAAAACTCTCACTACTCTAGGAGCCTCAGCTTTTTCTGTATTGATATATCTAGGTTCTGTAAGTAAATCAGCAAATTCAAGTGTGGTTACATTTAACAATTCAAGAGGGGGGGGGGGGCATAAGTTACACACGATAGAAGGGAAGAAAGATAATGTAGAAATCCCTGCAAGCCCTGCTAAAAATCAGCAAAATACGGTAGCACTCCCAAAGTTGACTAGTGCAGCTCAAGAAGATCTATTGCATAGCTCACTAGAAAGTACATCCGCTGTTTCCCCAAAGGTTCTTAAGTTTACTGAAGTTAGACTACCAGAACAGTTAAAGAATGAGAAGCTAAAAGATAGGGAGGCTCCTAAACTTGTGGAAGATATACTTCAACTCTTAAAAGGTGAACTATGGGCTACTAAAAGTTTTCACAATCTTTGAATTTACAAAATAGAAGCAGTTTTACCTCGCACCTCCGATTTAGTACAAGATAGAGAGTTTGTAAGCACTGAAGAAGTTAATTCCTATACTTCAGGGGATTTTGGGGTTCAGTCAGATAGTGTGAATGCAAAAAAAGTAAGTATATCTTTGAATTCCGAAGCTTTGCTGAAAATACAACAAACAGGAGAGAAAGCTCGAGAAAGGCTTAACTCAATACTTAGTATGCGTTCAGAAATAGCAGCTCAGTTTTTTTCCGGCGCGGATAAGCTAGAATTCAGCTTTCACTCTTCTCCTGGCGCTAATGTTTTGAGATTTTCCAAGTCAATTGAAGGAAAGCACTACTATCTAGACATATATTTTTCAGGAGATACAGGAGAAAATCAATTAAGCATAGCAAGAGTTAACTACAAGGATAAAACTTGGTGGCAGAGTGACTACTATCAGGCTAATGGGTCTTGGTCTAAGTGGAGAAATCACATTGGAGGTAATAGGGAAATGACTCAGAAAATGGGACAAACCTGAACAGAATTAGATGAAGAATTTGCAGGAATGTTTACTAAATTAGACTCCAAACCTGAGATTACATGAAAATTTTTTAGTGTAATCTCTCAGTGTTTACGTTCTTCAGAATGTGCTCAACTGTTTAGAAAATCTATAGTCTTGTCTCAACGTAATACCGGAATAGATAGATCACTTTCTTGAGTAGAAGATCATTACAGAAATATTCATCCTTTTTCTGAGTTATTCTATAAAGTCTCTAATCAAGAATATTCTTTAAACTCCTAGTTTTTAGGGATTATGGTTATTTTTCCTAACTTGAAGCCTAACTATTGGGGGGGGGGGGCATTTAAGTTATGGTCTAATCCTTGCTGAACATAACTCCCCTTTTAGGCAAGGGGTTGATTACTTTATCGGCAGCCGGTCCTTCTCTATTAACAGCTTATTTTAGTACCTCCCCGGGAATGAAAGCGCCGCAAATGCATCTAAGTAAGTCTTTAGACAAATTAAGTCTAGTTGCGCAGGAAAAGGCTTCTCCAGAATCAGCTCCGAAGAAGGTTGAAGTCTTATCTCCGTCAGCTGAAATTCAAATGCCTAGAATTTTACCTACTGTTAAGAACACAGTCACTCTTGAACCTCAATCTTCAATTCAAAAGGTGGAGTCAGAATGGACTACTACAACCGCACCGCATGTCTTAAATGTAAAACAAAAGGTTGCACCTTCTTCAGTGAGAGAACAGTGAATAGAAGACTTGATAAAAACACTAGAGACTCCTATGTATGTGGAGCCCGGTGCTAGTTTTGTGAGTCTTGTAGAGGCTGATTTGCCTAACGATATTGAAGCTAGTTGAAAAAAGAACAACTCTCTAGTGCAGGAACTATCTCAGCTTGATTCTCTGGATAAGAAAACTTACTCAGTATCTTTCAGAGGTACTAGTAGTGAGGAAAAATATCATGCCGCCTCTCACCTAGCTCGAAGTTATTTCAGGGATTGAGGACAGGAACTAGAACTGAAATACAGAGTAGAGCAGAAAACCGATAATCAAGGTTTAAGTGTTGTGTTCTCTAAGACAAAAGATTCTAGAGAATATTCACTAAAGCTTGAATATGCATATGACTCTGTATATTCTGGACCTATGCTTTTTACTAATTATGTAACCTATAGAGAAGGAAGTTGGTGGACAACAGGATATTATCAGGGAGAGGGAGGAGAAGGATATCAAAAGCATATAGGAATGACTGATTATTCTAAAAATGGAAATCCAAATAGCGCAATAAATAAAAGTTTTGTTTCAGCCTTCCGAGAGGGAAATGTTGGAGAGCTAGTGCACTGGTGAAAGTTACTTTCTAAATGCACAAATGAGAATTACTGCAGACAATCCCTAGTTAATACAAACAGTACTGGTATAAACTTACCTAAAAACTACTATAGTTCAAAAAAGTTATCTAAATATTCAGGAGAATTTCACCCCCTAGTGATGATATGAAAAGAAACAGCTACTCAACCCCGAAGCTCCCTGTAGACCCCCTCAGGGGTCTCTGGAATGCTTTAATTTAAGTTATTTTTCTGTTATTTTTTAATGAAGCTGCATCATGGAGCGCTTTTGCGCTCATACTTATCACTTTGCTGGCATTCATAGGATATAACTACTGGAAAAAGTATAAAGGTGGGGGTAAATCCATTGGACCTAATAGTACTTCCGACCCCTCACTGGAAGGATGACGACAGGAAGAAATTGAGTTGGACAAAATGAAAGAACGGAATGCTCAACTAGAGGATGAAGTCACCAAGACTAGATCAGAATTAGGTAATGCATTATCTGAAAATAAGACTTTAGAGCTGAGTATTGCAGCACTTAAGGTAAAACTAGACACTTTAGAGCTGAATTATCTCTCTTGCATTGAAGAGCTAAAACTCCTAAAAGCAGAAAAAGAGGAATTATTTAGCACACAGTTAGAACTGTCTAAAAAAGAGAGTTCAATGAGTCAAACACTGCAGCACCGAGACACTCAATTGAGTGAGCAGAAAGCTATATGAGAGGCTACCAATAGGGAATTAGAGAGTTTAGGTAGTGACTTTAAGTTGCAATCTCAACAGCTAAAACAGTTAGAAATTGAACGTTCTGAACTGCTTACAAGGGAGGAAAATCTTAAAACTAACTATCATAAAGCAATAGAAGAGTTGAAAGAGTTAAGAGCACACACTAAATTACTTCAGAATGAGAAACTTAATTTGATTCAACAATTGACTAGCTTAACTCATGAAAGGGACAGGCAACTAGAGGAAAAAGAGAATCTTAAATCACAATATGTTTACTCTTGAAAGTTCTATGAGGCTCTAAGAAATAGCGGGTTAGAGGTAGATGTAACTAAATTACGAGAATATAGAGAGTTTTATCAGTCTAATTTCGAATTAATTCAGAGTTATAGAAGAAAAGAGGAGAGGGAAAAAAATAGAACTACAGCTGGTAAGGGGTTTGAGTTACAGTGAGGAGAAGAAGCTAAGTCACTATTTACCAGTGAAGAGCTAAAGTATATTCTCTTTGAGGCTCAACCTCAAAATGATCAAGATGGAAACAAGGGAGATTTCAGGGTAGTATTCAGAGATAACACTAATTTCTGTAGTGCTGAAAAAGTACTAAATATCTACATTGAACATAAGTATGCAACTAAAAAGGAGGAAATGTTGGGAGAGCCAGAAGCGGTTAAACACCCTCAGATGAATAGGGAGATACGGAAGGCAATAGAAAATGTAAAAAAAAGCGAAGATAAATATGATTTCATTTTTTTCATTACAAACAGGGAGATAGGGAAAGAAGAATTTAGGGAAAAAGAATATTTCCTCATCGAAACAGATGAGGACTATAGACACTTTAACTTAGAAGCACCTAAATTCTCTCATGATAGGGAGTTAAAGATTTTGATTCTTACATATAAAAAATCTCTGGAATCTCTCTGAAGTTTGTATATGCTCTGAAAGATATGAATGCCTAAGGCTCCTCTTAATCTCAAAGGATTATCTAGTGAATTACTTAATGAGATAGATAAATTTCTAGAAAGTGCTAGTCAATTGCATGATGGACTCTCTTCTAGTATGGCTGAACAGTGGAGAAAGGTGATTAAGCCTGTTAGGGAGGTAATTCAGTACTGGTGCGCAAAAGAATCAGAATTGAAAACCCTAAGTCTTAGGGCAGATGGATTGAGGACTAGATTTGCTGCTCCTCAGTTAGATTCTGATATTGGAAATACAGCAGAGATAACAGACGATAGAGACTCACATTCTATCATTTCCAATGAAGGGCCGTCTTCTGAGCATTTAGAGAATATAGAAGCACCGCTTCTCTCCAGTAAATTACATGTTTTAAAGACAATTCAAGAAGAGAGGGAGAGTTTAAATTAATAAAATCAACTAGGTTATGGCAGTGAAGATAGCAGTTATCGGTTGCGGGGCAGTCGGTTCTTCTTTCCTGTATTCTGCGATCCACCAAGATTTGGCTGCAGAATATGGATTAATAGACTACAATGAAGAATTTGCCAAGGGTCAGGCTCTAGACTTAGAGGATAGTGCACTGTATTTCGATGCCTCTCCTAAGTTAAAGGTCATTAAGCATTATCAGGAATTAGATAACTATGATTTCATCGTTATTACTGCGGGAAGACCACAGAAAGAAGGAGAAACTCGACTTGAGATGATCAAGGATAATGCTAAGATAATGAAGAAAATTGCAGAAGATGTTAGAGACTCAGCTTTTCAAGGTATAGTTGTAATTTGTTCAAATCCAGTAGATGTGTTGACTTATGTATTCCAAAAGGTTTCTGGCTTCAAACATAGAAGGGTAATAGGCTCCGGAACTGTACTGGATAGTTCTAGACTTAAAGTAGAGATCTCTAGAGAGTTAGGAGTCTCTCCCTCCTCTTTGGAGGGCGCATTTGTGATAGGAGAACATGGGGATAGCTCACTAGTTACCTTCTCCAATATAAAGGTAGCAGGCTTAACTATTAATAGATGCGAGGACAACCATTTCCCAAATTCTACATTCTGCTGCTCAGATTATGAGGAAAAATTAGAGAAGGTAGTAAGTCATAAGGCATATGAAATTATTAATAGAAAGAGGGCTACTCACTATGGAATTGGAGCAGCATTAGCACAAATATTAAAGGCTATTATATTTGACAAGCAAGAGGTACTGCCTGTTAGTGTATTACTGAATGGAGAATATGGTCTTTCCGGCGTAGTGATAGGTGCACCGGCTATTGTAGGAAAAACAGGTATTGAGAAGGTGCTGGAATTGAAGTTAAGTCAAAAGGAGATGGAAAAATTACATTCATCTGCTAAAATATTGAGTTCTAACTTTGAAATCATTCGCGAGTTGATTTAATAGTTTCTTTTTAGCCTCTCCAGCCCCCGGAGGGGGGTTGGTAGAGCTAATAGAAACTCCTAAGAGTAATGTTGTGTACCTGCGTTGATTATTTGGAGCAACTACCTATTTTTCTATAGCTGGTTTATTCTTTTGAATTCTAGGACTTTCCTCTATTCATATGAGTCAACATATGAAAGACAAGAACATAGTATCGAAAATCTTCTTTTTTGCAACCCCAACAGTCTGAAAGCACTACGTTATTGGAATTACAGGAGGTTTTTTTAATATACTCCGGAAAGCTACATACATAGGAGAGAAATGTTTTATCTTCTTTAATATGGGCTTAATTGCCTCTTCATTTGCAAATTTAGCTCTTTCCCTCTCAACAATTAATTTGTCTTCTAATCTAAAGAATCAGCGCCTGAGATATATTTGCCTCCCTCTCTGCTTTCCTGCTCTAGGATCTATCGCATCTTTCCTGATTTTGATTTATCTTCAGATAGAAGCTGAAGAGGAAAAAATTAGAGAGTGAGCTTTTAAACATCCTATGATGGGTAAATTAGCTATTAGATACTTTGAGTGACAGGAAAGAAGGGAAGGTAAAAAACATCGCTTTAAACCTAAAACTATTGAGTTTATGACACTTAAGAAGAAGCCTAAAACCTTATTAGATTACATGAATCAAATAGAGAGTTATGCACTTAATCCCTAGCGCTGCTGTAGAATAGTGGAAATAATATTTTTCTCCTCAGGTAAGGTGAAGGAAGCTCAAGGAAGTTTCAGCTCCTTTACTAGATAGGGAGGAAAGCCTATGCTATAGGATACCAGCGCTATTCGCTTAGAGTTGAATCTAGAGATTTGATTCTTTAAAGTTTTACTAATACTCTCAGAGTAGTATTTTCTATCTCCAAGTACAGGATGACCTATATACGCTAGTTGAGACCTTAGCTGATTTTTTCGACCAGTTATCAGTTGCAATTCTACTAGAGAATAGGAGTAAAATCCCCTCAATTTAGTCACTTTAGCTTCAGAGTATTTAGAGTGCAGGGAGGCCTTTTCCTGCAGTTTTACCCTAATTCCCCTATCATCTATTCAGTGAGTTAAAATTTTCGAATTAAATTTACAATCTCCCACTATGAGTGCTCGGTAAATCTTAGTTAATTTCTTATTTTTTAGTGCTTCACTTAGGAGGTTGTGGGCTCTAGCATTTTTAGCTCCAATTAAGAGTCCAGCTACAGGTTTGTCTAGTCTGTGTACAAATTTAGGTTTGTAACTAGAGTTTGAAGCACCACAAGAGTACTGTTGGAGTATTTCTGTTAGTGAGATAACTGAATTTGTACCATCTGGTTGCACTACCTGACCTGGTAGTTTATATACAATAATTATTTCCCCATTTTCAAACAATATTTGGGCACTTTTAAATTTTTCAAGTTCACTCACTTTTAGATAGTTAGGTTTTTTAGGTTCCATTTCGGTGCGTTCAGGCAGTACCGAGATAGAGACAGTATCTCCTAGTGCTAATTTGTACTGAAAGAAGCTTTCTGTATTATTCACAAGTATTCTCTTGAGCCTCAATTCTTTAATTATTAAGAGTTTCGTATAGTGAGGATAGAAATGTTTTATATATTTTCAGAGAATGTAACCTTCCCACTCCCTTTCTCTAATTACTAGTTTTTCAGTGGGGAGCAATTCCCTCACCCGAGGGAATTTAGTTTAAGTGGAGAATACAGTCACTCCATCCAGAAAAGTTAGAACTAGGTTCGCACCGTCACCCACTGGAGCCCTCCACATTGGGGGTTTACGAACAGCTCTAATTAACTATCTGTACGCAAAACAATATAATGGAGAATTCATACTTCGGATAGAAGATACTGATAGTGCTAGAAATCAAAATAGTCAAATTAAGGAGATACTAGATGATTTAGAGTCACTTTCCCTAATACCTGATGAGTCTTTTATCTGCCCGGGCGAATACGGCCCCTATTTACAGTCACAGAGAATGGACAGATACAGGGAGAGGATGGTTGAACTTCTTAAAAAAAAGAAAGTTTACAGGTGCTTTTGCTCTCCTAAAGATAGTGATAGTTCCCAGAGAGAAGAGTATCTTTACTCAGGAAAATGTAGAAAGCTATCAGAGGCAGAAGTTAAAGAGAAATTAACTGCAAAAGCACCCTTCTGCATTAGGCTCGAGGTAGATAATTCTAAAACATATGAGTGAAATGACTACGTAAGGGGTCGAATGTCAGTACCAGCTTCCTCTATGGGAGACATCATTCTAATGAGAAGTAGCGGCGCACCTACATATAACTTCGCAGTTACAGTAGATGACTATGAGATGAAAATTACAGATGTCTTTAGAGGGGAGGAGCACCTTTCGAATACTCCATATCAGCTAGCACTCTATGAAGCTTTTGGATGGCAAGAATCTATTCCAAATTATGGGCACCTCTCAGTCATCTTAGGAGCGTCAGGTAAAAAAATTTCAAAGAGAGATGCTGATTCAGAGAAATACTTTGTAACTTACTTCTTAGACAAAGGATTTTATCCTGAAGCCTTACTTAATTATCTCCTAATATTAGGTTGAACTGAAGGAGAGAGAGAGTTTTTCACACTTAGAGAGAGTATAGAAAGTTTTTCTACAGCTCAGTTGAGTGGAGCACCTTCTAGCTTTGACTACAGGAAGTTAGAGTGAATGAGTCAGTCCTATTTGAATCAATTAGAGTTACTTCAGTATCTGAATTTTTCACTGCCCTTCTTTAGGGGAGAGTACGAGGAATTTACACTGAAGCCCTCAAAGAGGAGGGAGTTTGCAATCTGTTTTAGATCTAGAGTGAAATACGCTTCATTTCTAGATGATTTAGCTACCCAATTTTATGCAGAAGAGTATCTTACTGCAGAAGTAATTAAAGAGCTCAAATCCTTTAGTAATATAACCACTATACTTAGAGAAACACTTAAAGAGCTTCAGGGAGATGCTTTAAACAGATTTGAAGAATTTGAACTTAGACTAACACTTAAGAAATTACTTTCAAAGTTGGCCGTTCCTCCTCCAACCTTTTATCAGTCTCTAAGACTCTCTCTAATTGGAGAAAAAGAGGGACTTCCGTTGCACTCTGTAATTTACCTATTGGGATTGCAAAGAGCTACTTGTAGACTAGAGAGGGTATTAGACTTATTTCCTCCTAAAGACTCCAGTTAGAGGTGTCTCTTTCATTTTCGAAGCTCCACTTGGAGCTTCCAGTCACAGGAGGATGGCCTTTCATAAAAGATCCTATACATGGAGAGATTACATTTTCAGATTATTCTTTCTGACTTTATTCCCTACTGAATACTCCAGAGTTTCAGAGATTATCTTCTATAGCCCAATTGGGGTTTTTATATGAGAACTTTCCAGGAGCTACCCATACTAGACTATCTCACTCTCTCGGGGTGTACGCACTTTCAGCTAAATTTATCTCTCATTTTTTATCCCTAGGAGATTTAACTATTGAGCGGGATAGGTTAGAGATTGACTTATGTCTTGCATCTTCTCTACTACATGATTTGGGTCACGGCCCTTTTTCTCACTTCTTTGAGTGGTTAGCACCAGGCTTCTCTCATGAACAGATGACTAGGAGATTAATACTAAATAAATCAGCTAAACTTTACTCCCTCTTAGCTGAAAGATCTGTAGTTTACGGTAGGGAGTCTGAGTTCTTTCCAGAAGAGGTTACCAAAATTCTTTCAGGAGAGAGTAACAGGAAATGGATAGAAGAATTAATCTCCTCTGATATTGATGTAGATAGACTAGACTATCTACTCAGAGATAAATATTTTTGTGGTAGCTTTACACTTTCTATTGATCCTAATCTAATAATTAAGTGGACTAGACTTTTAGAGTATAGGGGAGAAAGGAAATTAATTTTTCTAGAAAAAACTAACTATCAGAGATATTCCCTACTCTTATCTAGAGAGTATATGAGAAAGGAGATTTATTCTAATCCTTCTGCCTGTTCATATCAGATACTGTTGTATGCAGTATTCCAGGAGTGGAGAAAACACTTTAATTCCCCCAGATTTAGGGAGAATGCTATATATAAGTTACTTACTCCCTTATTTTCCTTAAACTTTGAAAAATGAGCACTAGAGGACTTTTTAAGACTTACGGATTGGAGTTTACTTTCCAGAGTTGAAGAGTTATTCTGAGAATTAAAGTATTCTCCTGAAGGATTGGAGAATCTTTATTCTTTGCTGCTACTATTTAAAGGTCATACTGAGGAGAGTGCACATATTCTGATTAGACTTTCAGCTGAAAACTTTACACTTTTTCAGGAGTTTAAAACCCAATTTGCTGAGCTTTCAGGGGAGATTGCATGCATCAAAACTATTTCATCGTTAATAGGAGGTAGAGAGAAAAAGAGAATCTCTACACTAAGTTACCTAGATTGAAATACTAAGGAGATTAGAGAGTTAGCACTTCTACTACCTTCAGCTAGGGAGAGTGAACTTCAGTTTGTGCTATTAACTAAAAACTTGTATACTAAATGAATAGAATATCAAAATAAAGTAGAATATTAGAAAGAGATGAAGTTAAATATTAGGGAGTTAATGGATATCGCTCATGAGGTTGCAATAGATAGTTTTGCATATCAGAGCTTTAACTTTTCTAGTTTGTGATCTAAAACATGATCTAAAGCTAAGAATTTTAAGAAGGAACAATTAGAAGAGTGAATTGCTTCATTCTATGTAGAGTTATTGCTTGATCCTAGATTTGTGTATATAGGTACTGATAAGTGAAAACTTAGAGAATTTATGGACTACAATGAGTATCTTAGTCTGGTGGGTAAACGTACTCAGGATGTTGCACTAAGAGAACTAGAGATAGAGGGAAGTGCTCAAACTAGGGAAGTTGAGGAAGTAAGTGATGAAGAGTTGGATGCTCAACTGAGGGGAGCTAAAGTTGAAACACTGGAGGATGAGAGTTATGAATCAGAGGAAGATGCAGAAGAGTAAGTTTTTAAATTGGTGCTCTTACCCAGAGTCGAACTGGGACGATATTACTATCAGTAGCTTTTGAGGCTGCCGCGTCTACCTGTTTCGCCATAAGAGCGAGACCCTATATTTAATTTAAGTTGAATTTTCCACTAAAGGTAGTTTTACCCTTGTCTCTCATTGGAGGGGGAACTTCTGCTGCTTTTTTCACTCCAGCGAGTGTTGCTGAGCAACGTTCAAAAGAAGAGGAAGAGTCGACTAGTCAAAAGGATCAGAAAGGGGAGACTGATGAGGGAGCTCAAAGTGATCAGGGGTCAGGAGAGGCTGCAGCAAGCCCAACTTCTACTGAAGCTAGTGCTACTCCAACTCCTGCTGCCCCAGCCTCTCCTTCTACTCCTTCCGGTGTTGGAGAAGCTGGAAAGGAAGGAACAGAGGCTTCTGCCGCCAAGGCTGCTTAACTGGATGAGGTAGAAACTTAGTTCTGAAACATAAAAATGACAAGAATTTATTAGTTAATGAAGAGATTGAGGGGGAAACTTTCAGGTTAGTAATTGAGGATGGTGTTTCTAGGATTGTAGATAGAGAAGAAATGTTTGAAATTGCACAATCTAAGTCTCTGGATTTAGTCCTAGTAAATGGGGATGCGAAACCTCCTGTAGTTAAGTTACTAGATTATCTTGCATTTGTTAGGGAGAGAGAAAAGATGGCATATCAGGCAGTGAAGAATTCTAAAAATAAGAATTTACAGAAGTTGAAGTCAATTGTATTGAAGTTAAAAATAGATGAACATGATCTGGAGTGGAAGGTAAAAAAAACTAAGCAGTGACTCTCTTCGGGGGAAAAGGTTCAACTATTTATAAAAGCACCGTTTGAGCTTTCAGATGCTACGAAGGAAATTGCGAGAGGTTTATGTGAGCGCTTTAGCCAGTTAATTAAGGAGGAAGGGAGAGCTATAGATCAGTTAAAAGCTGTGAGTAAAACTCAATATGCTTGTACATTTTCTCCAGAACTATCTAAACAGAAGGTAACTTCCTAATCTAAACGTTTAATTAAGGGGGGGGAGCCCCCCCCTTTTTTTTATCTGTTTTTAGTTATTTCTATTGTCTTCTTATTTTGTGAGTTCTGATTCGAGCTCTGGTCAGAATCAGAACTCACTTGTTGCTGGCTCTTGTCATAGTATCTGGGGGTTAAGAGGTCAAGTGAGGAATAAAGAAATTGGTTATCTAGGAGCAATTTCTTTATTCAAGCTTGATTCTCTGTGTTCGAAGATTGATCACTTACTTGAAATTGCAGGTAGTATTTGCGTTTAAAAACATTTTTTTTGGGTGTACCGATATTCATAGCACTTCCGTCCGAAGAAGATGGATCATCTTGTGCTTTGTCGTCTTCTGTTACGGGATCTTGAGCATGCACTACTGTTAAGTCAGACGCAGCAAACAGCGAGGGGTTTGCGTCGAAGAATGAGCGGGGGAAGAAAATAGAGCTTCCCAGAGGGGCTGATCGCTTGAAGCGTTCAAGCGCCAGCCAGTTATTCTCTGGAAGCTGACTCCCTCTAAAGCTTGTCAGACTAGAGGTAGATTTTGGTCAACAGTAGTAATCAGCGATGTTTGGGCATTTGGTTAGATTGTCTTCAGAAACCAGCTTATTGCAGTTGGCTTCTTGAATTGTCTTTTTCAAGTAGCAGTCATCTAGCAGACCTTCCGAGATACCTTTTTCTGGGGTCGCTAAGAAAGCTTTATTAAGGTTTGATCGTAATTCACCGCCCTCCCGTATAAACGCACCGTAATTACACTCGCTAAAGTTGCCTTGTCCAGTAGTGAAAAGTTTGATTAAATCTCCTCGATTCCCCTTCCAATCCCCCTTTCCATCTGAATCCCCCTTTTCGAGGTATTGGTCCAAATCATATGGTTTATAAGTTATCTCCTGAGTACATTTGGGATCTTTTTTGAATACAAAAACTAACGGATCTTGGGCAAAATACACCTGACGATATCCCCCCTCCTTAGTTTCAGTAATCTCACTTTCTAGGCTATAGGGATTAGTATTCTCACTTTTTCGCTCGTCAATAGACGCGAGTATAAAGTCTATCGACTTAGAGGAATAAGATTCTTTCCCCATAGAAGAACCTAGGGGAAGTATATTGACTTCTAGAGTTTGTCCAGAAGCTTTTAACACCTGACTCATAACCCTAATAGGATCGTACATTGAAGCACTTCCCTCTAGGGTAATTGTTTTTATTCCACTATCTCCTGTTGATACAGAGGGAACTATTATTCCCTGTGAACCTCCTAGGCTAAGTAACAGTTTAGTGGCCTGAACTTTATTCATGCTAGAAAAGACTTAAACTCTTAATTATTGTGGAAGTAAATAAAACTTTACTAGTTAAGTTGAGGAGGGAGACATTAGCACCGTTTTCGGCCTGTTCAGAAGCACTCATCTCTAGTAATAATAACTACGAAGAGGCAAAAAAAGCACTTTTCAGTAAAAGCATCTTAAAGGCTAAATCAAATTTAAGTTCAGAGAATGCACTCCCAGAGGGACGTGTACTTTCTATTAATAGTGAAGACTATACCGTAGGAGTAATGTTTAGCTTAAGGGCACAAACTGATTTTGTAACCAATTCAGCAGGATTTCAACAAACTCAATGTACAATAGGAGAAACTCTATTAAATTACGTAAAAACTAATGATATTAATACTCTATCCATATCAGAGGCACAACTCATCCGAGATAGTAGGGACAATTTAACTTTAGAAGATAAGATACTCTCCCTTTCTGCTATTACAAAAGAGAAAATTCAACTAGCTGAACTTTGAATCTCTCCCAGAGGCAGGGATAATATTACACTTTCTTATCAGCACCATAACTCTAAATTAGGTGTATTACTTACACTAAAAAAGAACAACCCTTCTACTACTATAGATTATGCAGAATTAAAAAAATTAGCACTGCACTATGCAGCTGCAGATAGTACATTTCTAACGGAAGATCAAGTTACCACAGCATGGGTAAACGCAGAAAAACAAAAATTGAGGGAAAACTTACTTTCTAAAAATCCTAATATACCTAATCTAGATAGTATAGTGGAGAAACAAATTAGGAAAATAATTTCTGATCAAACTTTCTCTAGTCAAATGTTTATTTTAGATAGTTCAATTGCAATTTCAACTTTACTATCTAAATACGATTTAACTCCTATTTGAGCCGCTAAACTCTCTCTTTAACTAGGAGGAACTAAAGAGGGGGAAGCCCCCCCCTCTTTTTTAATAGTTTTCTATATCTATTTAGTGATAGAAGTTCCTGTTATCTTTACTCATCAGTTATTGGCCATTGTATTGGCTCCTCCAAATTTATTTATTGAGTGGTTTTCTGTCCTTCAATTTTTACCTATACCGTCATATCACTTAATTTTCGTACCAACTTCCTTAATTAATGTAGCTTCTCACTCCTTCCCAGAAGTACTGTAACGATCTACTTTTAATCTGTATTTAGCATCACCTCTCTCGAAGCTTAGGAAGCCACAATATGCATCTTGACCTCCTATAGCTTTACAGTCTTTTCACTCTTGGGAGACTAATCTCAATGTTCCTGTATTTTGTTCTTTTTCTCAGATGGCTTTAAATTCTTCCTTTCAGTTTAAGCCTCTTTCCTTTCGTTGCACTTCACTTTGTTTTTCAATATAAGCACGATTTATTTCAGCCCATACTTCTTCAAGATTTGCATTATTTTTTTCCCCAGTTTCTGAATTTCGCTGGGAAATTTCATCACTGAACTCCATAGTAATCTGTTGAGGAGTATGCTTTTCACTATACAATTCTGAAAGCTCTCTAGTTTCTCCATCTTTTTCCTGAGTATCAGTTGAGTTAAAATAGATCGCAGTCGGCGCACCGATTAGACATGAAGTGCCTGTTGCACAGGCCAGTGCCAATTGAGGTCTTGTCATGGGAATAAGTGCCATATTCTTAGGCTACCTTAAATTTCTATTGAGACTCCCGTTAATGTACTTCACCAGTTATTAGCACTTTGAGCACTTCCCTGAAAGTTATCTATATTAGTAGCCCTGGAATTATCTCATTTATTGGAAGTTTTAGAATACCACTGAATATTACTTCCATTCTTTGTTACTAATGTCACAGCTCACTTCTTTCCACCGCCTCCCTTTCCATATCTGTCAAACTTTAACCTATACTCCTCTCCTCCAATTTTTAACTTAAGATAACCACAATAGTCTGTTTTTCCTCCAGAAATAGAGGCGCAATCCTTATATTCTTGCGCTTCAATTCTTCACTCACTATTAGAGACACTTTTACCTAGTAATATATTTTGTAATTCAGTTTTTCAGGAAAGTATATTCTCTGAAGCTTCTTTATTTTCGGTTTGTTTTTTCAGATATTCCCCAGTTATTTTGGTTCACAACTCACTAAATTTTGACTCCCTTTCCTGATTTTGAACATTATCAGTTTCATTAGAGTTTTGAGATATATTTTCGGGGCCAATTGTTAATTTGTCTTCAATTTCTGAACTAACTTGGGTTAGCTCCCCTACATCTGCCTGAGTTGCTGAGGCAGTTTCTTCACTAGAGCCAGTGTAGTGAAGAAAAACAGGAGTACCTATTGCACAACTTCCTCCAGCAGTTAAGGATAAACATAATTTCGATCTAGAGCTGAAGCCCATTCTCTCCTAGATTTTACTCTGAAAGGCTTAAATAGCCTTTAATTCGTCATTCTTAAGGTTTTCCAATTTTATATGCTTGACTAAATATCCTGAATCAATAATTATTAATTCATCAATATACTGTTTTACCTCACTTATGTCGTGATGAATCATAATAATAGACGCACCGTAATTCTGTTGTAATTCTTTCAGATATTCTAGTACTAGTATCTTGCTTTTTATATCTAAAAAATTGAGAGGCTCATCCAATACTATGATCTTCGCTCCCTGAATAATAGCCCTAGCAATAATAGTTTTTTGCTTATTTCCCCCTGAAAGAGAGTAGAGAGACTTGTGAGCTTCTTTTTCTAAATTAAGTCCCTTTAATACCTTTAGCACTTTTTGCTTTTTTTCTGCTTCACTTATCTTTTTAGAGAGCATTCCTTCCTGCGGATAAAAACCTATGGCTATGAAATCAAGTATTGAGATATCGTGATAGATAATCGAGTGCTGTGGTATGTATGAAATATTTTGCGCAAATGATTTAATGGAGAGCTCCTTAAGTTCCTTTCCTGCTCAGAGCACTTGACCTTCATAGTTAGAGAGCAGGTGAACTATTATTTTTGCGATAGTACTCTTTCCAGAACCATTTTTACCAACTATTGCAATAAATTTATTTGATGCAAGACTCAAATTGATGTTTTTTATTAACTGAATATCTTTTTCTGCCTGCAGATAATCTTTTCAGACGTTAGAAAATCTCTCTAATTTAGAGATATAATTGTGAAGCCTTTTTAGCCTTAGCGGTGCTCTAGAGTATTTAAAAGACAGATTTGACAGTACTAGTAATTTATTTTTGACTAGCTTAGTATCTGGAAACGCTCCCTTCAGGTAGGGTGCTCTAGAGCAATTTAGTACTCTCTCCTCTGAAGCTTGCTCACCTCAAGAATAGACCTGAAAGAAAGATAGGGGATATCTCATGAGTACAGCACCGAAAGGGCTAAATATACCTTCTACTGAGAATCAGAATTTAAACCAACTATCTACATTAGTTCAGGAAGAATAAATTTTCAGTATTAGTCCTGCTTTAATGATTCAGTGCAGAAAAAGACAGATTAGAGAGAAAATAGATAATCCTCTCATAAAGGGAAGAGATTGAAAGCGAAAAGAGTCTATATATAGAAAAAAAGCAGAGAGTAGGGCTCAAACTAGTGCAGCTAAGTGATTGATTGAACTTCATCTTAGCGCAGTCTTAAGAGGTATTTTTAGGTATCACCTCTTTAATAGAAAGTATGCTAACCCCCTAATAATTTAGAGAAGTATTCCAGAGAAGAGAGTTTCACTTCTCTCTAGGAAGAGTTAAGTCGTAAAGTTCATTTAAGAGTGAGGGAGTTAATAATTTATCTTTTTTACCTATCTGATGTATTCTACCTCCCTTCATAGCTATTACCTGAGTTGCCAACTTATTGACTTCTGCAAAATTATGTAGATTAGCAATTATTGTTTTACCTTGAGAATGTAATTTTCTAAAGAAATTCACTAAGAAAGCCCTATTTGCAGTATCTAAAAACGTGGTTGGTTCGTCTAACAGAATGAGTTCAGCATCCTTGACTAAAATACTGGCCAGTATTACCTTTTGTCGTTGGCCTCCAGAGAGGTCTCCTATTTTAGCTCACCTTAGGTGCTGAAGCTGACAATTTTGAATAGCCTTTAGCACTCTTAAGTGATCTACTGGAGTAGCCCTTTGAGTTCTAGCGAGTGTAATAAATCTAGAGCTAAGTAAAAAATCATACACTGGAGTATCTGGAGGAATTGTAAGCTCTTGGGGAATATAAGCTACTCTAGCTCAGAAGTTTCTATTCTTAATAGAATTAAGCGATCTAGAGTTCAAAAGAATTTCTCCCTTACTAGGAGTTAATAATTTTGCAAGCTGCTTTAGAAGTGTAGTCTTGCCCGCACCGTTAGCTCCTATGATTGCATAAAATTCAGCTTTCTGCAGTTTTAGATTTATATCTTTAAGTATTTCCGAATTTTCCAATGAGTAGCTTAGGTTAGAGAGGCAAAGGAGATCGGGATCCTTAGAGCATAGGGGAGCTAATTTGGGAAGTTCCCTATATTGTGCAAATTGTGATAGCTTTCTCCGGTATTTAAGCATTCATCCAGGCAGTTGAGTTAAAAGATGGTAGATAAGTCACTTTAACTTTTCTTTTTTTTCTAGATTATTGAAGTTAGAACAAAAGTACAACGCTGAAGCGGAAAGAGCAACTGCACAAAGTATACAGACAGTAAGTGTAAATACAGACAGCTCAACTCAGTGATTGAGGCTTAAAAATTTAGCTTTAAAGTCTGGGAAAAGGGTATTTATGTTAGAAGTAGAATTATTGTTTTGTTGTGTATTCTCAGTTGTATCCTTTTTTTCTTCTAATACTGCGATTAGATGAGTTCAACTGAGATCTTTTAAAAAAGAGTTAACTAATTGTTGCAATTTCTGGGGATAGAGTTCTGCACTACTTGAGAAATTTCCCGCACTAGCTACCTGAGTGGGCTGAGGAGTTGAGTCTATATCTAGTTGATTTACTAATTTTGTGAGATAAGAGAAGCTACCTGAGTTAAGCATTAAATATCAGGCACTGTGAGAGGGTATGCTCTGAGTGTTTTTACTAGAAGTATTAGAGGTTAGAAAAGAAGCTGCAGAGAGGGATTGATATTTAGTTTCTAGTTGATTATTTACCAGGGAAGTGGCGATTCCACTTAACACAGAGAGAGAGGAAAATGTAGATAGCACTAGGGATTTAAACAACTTTATCTACTGTGTTTAATTACCAAAAATAGAAAAATAGGTGTAATAATTGCTGTAGAAAGAATTCCTATAGGGATATTTTGATCTAAATTTATAGAGATGAAAGTTGCTAGCACCACCAGGAGAGCTCCACATATGAAGCTAACTATTACATTAGATGAAGCTTTATTTCCAAAGATAAATCTCGCAAGATGTGGAGCAATTATTCCCAAAAGAGAGATAGTACCGACTAGTGCACTTTCTAGTCCCGCTAGTATAGAGATAAGTCCAAATAGTAGTTTTTTTAACCCCACAACATTTATTCCCTGAGAAGCTGCATAGTCATTTCCAATCTCTAGCAGCTCTAATTCTCTCCTATAGAGTCAAACTACTCCAGAGACTATAGCGATTAGTACAAAAGAGAGAATAGTTGAAATTCTCCACTCGGGAAAGAGGGAAGTTACTCCAAGATTAGGTAATTTACCATAACTGTATGCTGAGATCTCTGCTGAGAGCTGAGTAGAGTTATTCTTATCTGATTTATTGGAGAATTGGAGAATTGCAATACTAATAGCTTCACAAAAGAATTGGAAGGATATTCCAGATATCACAAAAGATTGAGCACTTTTACGTTTTGAAGAAAGTCTGTATACTATAGCAGTGCCGATGATAGAAGATGCTAGGGAGATAATGGGGAGAAGCACCTTTAGTTGAGGGAGAGAAGTTTTTTCTCCATCAAAATGGAAGTAGATAAATAGGCTGATTGCAATAATATTTAGAGAGCCGATCCCCAGTAGAGAGATGTCAGCTAGGGGATTTTTGGTTAACTTTTGGAGGAGCAGTCCCGCAACACCTAGCGCCCCTCCACTGAATACTGCTAGAAAATATTGTCAGAGTCTTGGATTGATCGCTTGATAGGAAAAGTCGTACTGACCATTTAGGGAGAACAACATAAAGAAGGTGGCAGAACAACTTAATATTCCCAGAGATATTCATTTAGTCGGTGCGGACTGGTAGCTTAACTGGAGGGCATTAACCTTATTCAAAAGGCTTACTCCCTAGTCAAGAGAAAGAGAGAAGCTGCGCCTAGCGCAAGTATTAAGTTAGAGGTAGAGATTTCCGGTACGTAACTATTTACTGTAATTGCAATCATTAAAAGCAGAGCTGAAATTAGAGAAGAAGAGGGAATAATAGCTTCATATTTTCGAGTTTTTAGAATCCTTCGCGCTAAGTGAGTACTTATTAAACCTACAAATGAGATATTTCCCACTAGGTTAATAGTTAAGGTGTTACAACATAAAATAGTGGAGTAGCCTAGAAATTGCAACATTCTAATATTTACTCCCAGAGAGTGTGCTTGATCAAAACCTAGTTCAGCTAAATTAAGACTCTTAGCTAGACATCTAGTAAACAAAAAAAGAAGCACTGTGATAGGCATTGCATATTGCAGTAATTGAAATTGAGAGGGAAATAATTCAAATATATTTTCAGCCCCTCCAAGTGCCAGCGCAAAAGAGGTATTAACTGAGGTAACACTATAGGCTTTTACAAGATGAGTAGCTGTTCTGAAAAAGATATTGAGTACAAGTCCGAAGAGAATAATGAGTGTGCAGATATTTTTTCTCTCTCAGGAAACATTGCTGTTGAATATAAAAAGGATAAGCATAAATACAAGGAAAGCACAAAAAAAAGCCATCAGGAAATGCGCAAAATAAAAATTTCCTATTTCAGCACCCAAAAACACTTTTAATAGCATTAGTCCAAAGGCAGCACCATCAATCATTCCTAGTGTAGAGCAATCAGCTAATGGGTTTTGAAGTAGTGACTGAGAGATATTTCCAGAGATAGCAAGTAAAACCGCTGCAAGTATAGAGGCAATAGAAATTCATACTATCTTCTGATAAGGTTCATAATTTGGACTTTCACTGCCTGAATTTTGAGTTGGTCTAGACCCAAAGAGAGGGCCTAAGAATTCCTCCAGCTCCCACTTGGGGAGCTGTCTAAGGAGATTAACTACAAGTAATAGGAGAGTAAGACCAAATAGGGAAAATAGTATTAATCTTTTTCTAGTAAGTAGTTGTAAAAATAGGGAAGAAGGTCTCGAATTTTCCCTTGCCTCATATAAGGGTATAGGGGGATTGCAAGCAAGTGCACAGCTACTAGACATATACTCGTAATTTTTCTACTAGTTTTTGCATAGAGCTTTCTTTAGTAGTATTTACAAACTTTATCTCTTCTGCTCCCAAAGAATTAAAGGTATTTACACAAACTTGTTCAAATTCTCTAGTACCTATTTCAGTGGAACTCACTCCAATAAGTATTACCCTTTTAGCATAGAATATGTTTCTAGAGCTAAGACTACATCAATCTAGTACATTTTTAAAAAACGCTGAAAAATTGTAGTTATATTGCGGGAATACAAAAATTAAATTATGATGGGTTTTAATTTTTTCTACCAAAAAAGAAATTGAAGCAGGAAGTTCTTTTTCTGCAATTACCTCATTACTCAATATCGGAATTATTTCAGTGGGATTAAAGTAGAGCGCTCAAATCGAGAGCTCTCTTGAAAGGCCTTCTGTTAATTCCTTGCTTTTAGACTGTTTACTATTGCTACCACATATGATTATTGTGTCGCGCTTATTCAAATTAGGTAGAAAATTTTTCTATAGTTCTTGCTACTGCCTTTCCATCAACATTAGAGGTGTAAAAGTTTATTAAGTTAGGATCATACTTAAAAGTTATCTCTGGTGAAAAATCAACTGCTGCTCCAAAACCGCAGCCCTCAATCATACTTACGTCATTTTGTTCATTTCCTATTCCGCAACATTCCGATAAAGCTCACCCCTCTCTTCTTATTATTTCCCTAATTGCTGAAAATTTATTTATTTTTCGATCTATTACCTCAAATAGTCACGCGCCGTGAGTGGCTACATAAAATTCAGAGAACTTAGTCTCTATTAGCACCCTTAGTTTATCGGAATTTTTATGTAGTGTAATGAAGACTACTTTTTGAATTTTGCCTCACCCATTTCTGTAATTTTCAACAGTACTAATTTTGAGTACAGCATCATATTTTTTCGCAAATTTTCTGCCCACAATAAGTGAAAGGCTCTGATCATCTGTATATAATTCTTTATCTTCAGTCAAAATTAAAAAAATCACTACATAGTGTCTCCTTAAATATTGAATTAAGCTCAAAAGTTGAGAGCATCTAAAACTTTGAGAGTAAATTACCTCTTTTGATCTATTGTCAAAAAGCACTCCTCCATTAAGGCAGATAAGGTATGGAATTTTATATCCTCCTAACCTATACTCTAACCAGTTGGAGATTGCTAGTGCCCTTGAAACATTTCTTCCTGTAGCAAGTATAAAGTGATGCTCTCCATCTTCCAGAAATTTACTTATAGTGGATAGAGTGTAAGTTCTTATTTTTCCCCAGAATCATTTATGCGGAGATAAAAGTGTCCCGTCAAGGTCACTAAAGATAATTTTTATCTGAGGTTTGCATAAATATTTGAGTTCTTTTTCTGACAATAACTAGCTATTTAAACCTAATTCCCTAGAAAATATTTGAGTTAATTCGCGTAATGCTTTATCTACAAAGTCATTTAGCACCTTATATTTGAACTGGGAAATTTCCTTTAATTCAGATTCAGCCTTTTGAATTCTCTCCTTAATTTCTTGCTCATTTTCAGTGCAGCGTGCCTCTAGCCTTTCCTTTAATTTACTCGCAGAAGGAGGATAGATAAATATAGAGACAAAGTCTTTTAACTTCTTCTTAAGTTGCTGAAATCCAATAATTTCTATTTCTAGAATTACATTTTTTCCCGAGTTAAGCAGCAGTTCTAGTGGAGCTTGTAGAGTGCCGTAATACTCTCCAAAGAAGTAAGCATATTCCAGAAATTTCTCTTCTTTTATTAACTCTTGAAACCTCTTCTTAGTAATAAAGTAGTAATCTTTTTGATCAATTTCCCCTTCCCGGGGGGCTCTGGATGTGCATGAAATATTAACGTGAAGATTTAATTTTGTATTCTTTACCAATCTAGAAAGTAGAGTTTTTTTCCCAACACCGCTAGGACCACAGACAACAAAAAGTTTTCCCTGGACCAACTAGAGAAGAGTTAATACACTAGTCTAACCTCTCGATTTATATAACTTAAATTTTCATAAATGGTTAAGTTCAAAGATACTCTTTTTTTACCTAAGACAGATTTTCCAATGAAGGCTAATTTAGTGGCTAAGCAAGAGAGGTTTTGAACTTTTTGAAGGGAAAATTCTATTTACCATAAAAGGTTATCCCTAAATGAGGGAAAACCTAAATACAGGCTTTTAGATGGACCTCCTTACGCTAATGGTGCTATTCACATGGGTCATGCTTTTAACAAAATATTGAAAGATTTTGTAGTACGTTGAAAAAATATCTCAGGTTACCAATGCAGTTTTATTCCCGGTTGGGACGTACACGGCCTACCCATTGAAAATAAGGTAGAAAAAGATGTCAGGGGTTTTAAAACCCTACCGGAGTCAGAAAAACTGAGAGTCGCTCATGAGTTCGCACTCTCTCAGGTAGAGCTGCAAACTAATCAGCTATCTCAGTTAAATCTCTGTTTTTCGTTGGATAAAAAATATCTCACCTCGGACAGAAAATTTATAGAAAATGAGTATTCCCTCTTTACAGAATTGTGATCAGCAGGGTTAATCTACAGAGAATTAAAACCTGTAGCTTGATCTTATTCTTCAGAAACAGCCTTAGCTGAATCTGAATTAATTTATAGGGAAGTAGAGTGTGAAAGCATTTATTTTTGCTGAGAGATAGTAGACTCTCCTAATACTCAGTTAAAGGGGGTCAAATTAATCATTTGGACTACCACCCCCTATAGCCTAGAGGCAAATCTTGCAGTGGCTTTTAACCCTAAATTAAGCTACTCCACCTTTAAATATCAGCATCAAACATATTTAGCTTCGGAAGAATTCATTTCCAAGGCAAGCTCTCTTTTTAATTGTGCAGATTATCTAATCACTAGTGAAGACAAGGTAGCTGCTGCAGAATTAGAAAACTCTCGATATCTAAATAATCTAACTGGGGAGATTAATCCCATTTTTTCCGCCTCTTTTCTGGAGGGAGGAGTTGGCAGCGGGCTAGTCCATTTGGCACCAGGTTTAGGTGAAGAAGACTACTTAATTTGCAGAGAGCATCAGCTTTCACCTTATTGCGTGATTAATGAAAAAGGATATTTTCAGGAAGAGGCTAAATTTTCTCCAATTTCCGGAAAATTTTATCAGGAGGCTTCTAAAACAGTTATTGAATTTTTAGAAGCTTCGAAAAATTTGATTTTAGTTCAGACCATCAAGCATAAAAATGCAACTGATTGGAGGACAGGCACCCCTACCTTTTATAGGGCTACGCAGCAGTGATTTTTAAATTTGGAAGCATTAAGGGAGAAATTAGCAAATTCTCTCAAAAAAGGAAATTGAATATCACAACCCTCTTGATTAGCTGACAAATTAGGAGAGACTATTCTCTCCAGAAAAGAATGATGTTTATCTAGACAACGCAGCTGGGGAGTTCCAATTCCAGTAATTTTTAAAGATGGAGAAATTTATGGAGGGCTTAAACAATTAAAGAAAAATATTTCAATCTTAGTTGAAAGGGGAATTGAGGCTTGACATATTCTCCCAATTGAGACATTTTTAGGAGAAACTCTGACGCAAGAGGAGTTAAGTTACTTTAGTAAATGCACTGACATTTTGGATGTTTGATTTGATTCAGGAACAGCTTTTATGCAGATGGGCGATTTTCAATCAGCTCTCTATGTAGAGGGATGTGATCAACTGAGGGGTTGATTTAATTCCTCCACTATATTGTCAGTATTTCAGAGAGGAAAACTGCCCTTCCAAAGATTAGTAGCCCATGGCTTTATACTAGATGAGAAAGGTTATAAAATGTCTAAATCTCAGGGAAATGTAGTAGATCCTCTTCAAATAGTTTCAAAAGTTGGTAGTGACATTTTTAGGCTTTGGGTAGCTTCTTCAAATTTTTATAAAGATATTCGATTTAGCTGAAACCAGTTAAGCTCAATTGAGCAGCAATATAGAAAATTTAGAAATGTTTTGTTTAAATTTTCCCTCTCTGTATTGCCTAATTTTGACTGAAGTGCAGTAAAGATTTCAGCTTTAAAACCAAAACAATTAGGGAATCAATATATTCTGCATTTTTTTGTAAATACACTAAGCGAAGCGCACCGCAAATGCGAATGTTTAGATTTTCAGAAAATTATTAAGTTATTTTCAGAATTTGTAGAGTTATATTCTGCTTGATATCTAGAGCTGGCAAAACCCATTCTCTATTCTCGAGAAAATGAGAATAATCTCAAGTCCGAAATAATAGATACTATTGCTGCAATTTTTAAATATTCTCTGCAATTACTCTCTATTTTTATTCCGCAGACAGCAGAGGAAGTCTATAGCCATTTAAACTTTCCCTCTAAAAAAGAATCTCTCTGATTGGAGGATTACAAGATAGAGGAGATCAGGAATTTAGTACCGGTGGATGAAGCAGCATGAAATCATTTTTTTAAGGTAAGAACGGACATTTTAATTCAATTAGAAGAAAAATATTCTTCAAAAGAGTTGACTAGTATTAGGGAGGCAAGAATACACATTCCTTCCGAGGAATTGAAATATTTTGATACTGACACTTGAGCTCATCTGCTGGGAGCTGCAGAAGTAGCTAAAACTTCTGAAAAAAAAATTCAAATATTTAAAACACAATTACAGAAATGTCCTCGTTGTTTGCTCTATTCTCAAGATAACGAATGCACCGAATTAAATTGGGAAGGAGATCCCGTATTATTGTGTAACTCCTGCTCTATTGTCCTTAGAAATTATTGGAATAACGCATGCAACAAGAATATATGTCAAGATAACTAAGCCACCCCAGAGAATTACCTGATTTTCCTTTCTGGAGTTTCAGACATAGCTTCTACTTTCCACACTATAGAAACCTCGAAAGAAGAAAAGATTTATCAATAGAATACTTGAGAGTCAGATCACTATAGAAATTTGTTCACTATAGTCAGAGGAAAGTGGCTCAAATAATCAACCCCCTTTAATTGATTGAGTAAGTACAGGTAACACTAGATTAAATAATGCAGAGCCAAGAAATCCTGCACAGGCAGTTTTGTAACACTTAGCTAAAAATAGGAATGTAAATGATGCGAATTCAGGAAAAGAGGTAATTAGACTTAGTAGCGTTCCGAGTCCAATATTTTTAGGAATAGAAAACACTTTTTCGAAATTAGAAACTAAGTTGAAATTGAAAAAGGCTAATGCCGTAAAAGCGAAAAATATTAGTGAAAAAAGACATAGAAATTGGCCATTTCTGTATTTTTCAAATATATTAGTGTAGTTAGGAACAGTCTCCACTTGTGTCTCTGAATTAGTTTTTTTAGCACAAAGCAGGTAGATAATTCAGAGGATTAAGAAGAGTAAGGGAATAAGGTTATACGCACCTATACTGATATTTTTGGAGATATCAGGGAAAATAAAACAAATAGCGAGAATTGCAATCTCCACAGTGGAGATAGCCCAAAGTGTAATTTTGTCCTGAAAAATGGCGCTCGTGAATGCCCTATACTCTTGTCTTGCATTCCTAGTCTGAGCCAATCTGCTCTTTCGAATTACAGCCACTAGAGATAGAAATACCAATTGGACCGAAATAGCTCCAGTTAGGTTATAGAAAGAATCTAGGGAGTACTTTACTCCCTCAGTGCTCTCCTTCTCTGAAACTCGATCGTAAATACCTGCTGTGATAGCATTAATAGCTTCAGCTAGGGAAGTTCCAGCAGCCAATAAGCTGGAACCTACAAAATTTTCAGCCAGTCTAAATCTACTCAATACAGCTTTGATAGCTTCTGTAAATAAAAAGGAAAGATACAGAATGCCAGCACTAGTTATTAAGAAAAAAAATAGAAGTAAGAAGGAATTTTCAAAGAGAGAGGGTAGCACTTAAGAGAGGCTCCAGTACCTCCCCTGAAGGGAGGTAGGAGTATCCCTCTGTTTTATCTAATTAAATGAAGTAGTGAAGACAAAATTATATCTTTTAAAAAGTAATTACATATTATGGCGGGGGTGGCAGGACTCGAACCCGCAACACTCAGTTTTGAAGACTGATGTTCTGCCAATTGAACTACACCCCCAGAAATCTAGTATAGATTACTGAGATATTTTGGCGGAATAGAGAGGATTCAAACCTCCGCATAGAGATATACTCTATCTAACAGCTCTCCAAGCTGCCCTCTTAAATCACTTGAGTACTATTCCAGTGAGAGAAGTCCCTAATTTAACTCTTTCGGAAATTTAATTTTTGGGACAGTTTCCGATAAGTCGGGAGAGCATAAGTTCTCCCGAATTTCTCTCCTCCCGAACTATTAGCATATCCAAATTTGATTAAATAATCGTCTAGTAAGTTTAACAATTCTCAGTATTCTCATTTATGTTTAAACAGGACAGCTGCACTTTTCTTGTGTCCGCCCCCCTTAAATTGTTGAGCAATATTATCTATTGGCAATTCCTTAGATCTGATAGAACATTTTCACCTCTTGATTGATTTATCATAGATAATTATTACCCAAATTTCGATTCCTGCAATATTTTCTAGATTAGAGATGGCAGGCAAATAATCTTGGATTGAATATTTTTGGAGAAGTCTATTAGTCACTATAGAGAAAGCAAGACCATTAGGAGTGATTCTTATATTTTTCACTACTTCTTGATCAAATAATTTTTGATCCAAAGAATTTTCCACAATTAAATCATTTATTGACTTTCTATTTATACCTTTAGAGAGTATTCTTCACAGAATATAGAAGGTGGAGGGAGTCACATTATCCTTTAGGTGATTGCTGTCTGTAATTATTCCTACATATAGATATCTAGATAGGTGAGTTTCAAAAATGTATTTTTCATTTTGTTCTTCTAAAAATAGGAAGAGTTCAGCTAATATTTCTGATGTAGAAGAGTAAGAGTGATTTACAAATTCCAACTGTGAGAATAAGTCCATTTTTGGATGATGATCAATAATAATAGTCTCCCTACAAAGTGTATGTTTTTGAGATAGTACCCTCTCTTGAATAGGAGTATCTACTATTATTCCAAGACTTTCTTTTAATTTTTCATCAGGAAGTTTAGTTTTGATTTTCTCAGTTCAGTGAAATAATAGTTTTTCATTTTTAGTTAACTGTGCCGGTTCTATTCAGATAATGACCTTTTTTTTCGGAAAATTATTTTTTAATCATTTGTGTAATGCAAACACAGAAGCATAGGAATCACAGTCAGGTTTAACGTGTAAAAATAGACAGATATACCTATATTCTTTAATTTTTTGTAGAAATTTGAGTCCAAAAGTTTCAATTACCCTCCTGGTTTGAGGGAGTTTGGGCTCAGACACTTTTTAAAGTGCAGGAAAACCAAATCGGATTCAGTTAAGATCCTGGGGAGTCATAGGGGGGCTTACCCCCTTTATAACGTGTCTTCTATATCAACTCTCAGCCTCTGCAATTACCTGAGAAAATTTTTCTAAATCTATATTCATCTCATCAATTATTACTATCTGAGGATTAGTTTTTCCCAATTCAGCTTTAGGCCTGGCAGTAAAAGTTTCAGGTTTTAGATAGTGAGAAGTATTTAAGAAACCAATGCAGAAATATCCCTTTTCTATCTGACGTAAATATAGATATAGCGCTAATTGATACTGATATTCTTCAGGAATTCTTAGCTGGTTTTCAGAGAAAGCAAATCATTTATGTATATTTCCCTTGTATTCTTTTACCTTAGGGATGCCCTCCTTGTCTTTAACTAGTCTCAATTCATTGTCCTTAAAGGTATAAATATAACTGTCAATAGGTGTAGTTTTAATTTCAATTACTGATTGCACTTTTTTACCCACAATTTCTTCTCCATCAGGAATTCCCCCAAATATTTCATGATCCGGAAAAGCATCATACCCTATTTCTTTAGAGTCATAAGATTTGAAACTTTTATTTAATTCTTTCTTTGCATATTCAAGCAATACTTTTTCAATCACAGTACCAGCATTAGAAAAATACGGCTCGATTTCACTTTCAGTGAATCCAAGGATATCACATCATACCTGAAAAGGAGAGTGATATTTATTTCTTCCAATGACTGCAGCAATTCTTGAGCCTGTAATTTTTCTCCGAAATCTTGTGGATTTTATTCTGCCTAAATTAGTCAGAATAATTTGATTATTTGCGAAGTAAAAATCTTCAGGATAGAGATAATTTTTAAATTTCACTCTATTATTTTGTAATTAAATTGATTACCCTGTGAGGAATCACTATATACTTTTCAAGAGTTTTATTTAGTATTAAATTTTGGTATTCTGGAGTTTGAGAAAAATGTGCAAAAATTTGCTCTGGAGTCTTCAATTTTCTCGGAAGTTTTATGGAGAGTCTATATTTGTTATTTAGTTGAATAGAGTAGTTAGAAACTTTTTTGGTATCTGATGCTGCAATTGTAGGTCAGGTCGAGAGATATACAGATTCTCGTTGATGTAGAATTTCTATTCAAATTTCTTCAGCCACTGAAGGCGCTAGATAGGAAAGTACCTGAATAAATGATTTAGCTTCAGTTAAATTTTTTAATTCCTTATTTTTAAGATATTTGAAGTAAATCATTAGCTCTGAGACCAACATATTGAATTTGAAAGAGGTAATATTAGATTCAATTTTTAAGAGAAAAGCTGCCAGTGTATTTTCATCTAGACCATGATTGCTAATTACTGACTTAATTGAGACGAAGTAGGAGTATATTTTTTCCAACCACGTTTGAAAACTATGTAATTGTCTGTTATCTCAAAATTGGGTTAACTCTAAAGGGCCTAAAAAGGCAACACTTAACCTAATTTCATCAGCTCCGTATTTCTCCAGCAGACCTGAGACAGAAACATAATTTTTTTTAGATTTAGACATTTTTTTTCCATCTTCTCCAAGTATCATTCCCTGATTAACTAAATATTTAAAGGGTTCTGGTAGAGTTTTTAAATTAAGTATTTCACATATAACCTTGTATCAAAAACGAGCATAAATTAAATGCATTGTTGCGTGTTCTTGACCCCCAATATAGAGGTCTACTGGCATTCACCTTTCAATTAATGTTCTAGCCTCTCTAGACCAGAGGGGGAGATAACCTCCCCCCTCTTTTTTAAGTAAATATGCTAGGAAATATCAGGAGGAGGCAGCTCAATTAGGCATAGTATTAGGGTCTCGTTTAAAACCGGGAGATTTAATCATTCATTCTTCATAGTGCTCTAATGGAGCCGAATATCCTTCTTTCCGTTCAATAACTTTATATGGAGGCAGCTTTAAGGGAAGCTCCTCTTCAGTGAAAATATGACCATCGCTGTCATAATAAATAGGAAAAGGCTCTCCCCAGTACCTTTGTCTCGAGAAAATTCAGTCTTGTAATTTAAAGGAAGTCTCTCTAGGCAACATTTTTCAATCAATGTAGTAGGGTAATTGTTTTTTACTCATAAATTTTTTATAGATTGGAAATAATTCTTGGTCAGAGGGAGGTTCTCCAACTTTAAACTGAATAGGTATTTTTACAATGGTTTGAGCATCGTTGTAGTAAAAGAGAACTTCCCCATCTTTAGGAGTATTGGATAAATTTAGTAATTTATATATTTCAGATGTTTGATAGATATAAAAACCAGAAATGGATCGCAATTGATCAAGATCAGACTCAAAATGATAGAATTCTCTTCCTTTAAGTTTCAAGGTAAATTTGTAGACTTTTTGTAGACCGATTCACTCATTCTGAATTGTTTTAATTCTTTCAGGCCAATCCAGTAATTTCAAATCTTCACTTAAAGCCTTAGCATACCTAGTAATTTTGAGCACTCATTGGTTTAATTTTTTATGTTCTACTGGAAAATTTCCCCTTTCGGAATAGTATTTACCATCCTCACCTAGATAAATCTCTTCATTAGCTAAAACAGTATGTAATTCTGCTACCCAGTTAACTTTTTGTGACTCTATTGCCGCTAATCCCCGGAGGTATAGTTGGATAAAAATTCACTGAGTTATTGCATAGTATTTAGGGTCAGTACTATCTATCTCTTTTGAGAAATCATAGCTAAAAAATAGGGATTTCAATTCTGCTCGAAAGTTTGAGATATTTTTCTGTGTAAATGTATTTGGATCAGATTTATTTTCGTTCGCAAACTGTTCCGCAGGCAGACCAAAGGCATCTCATCCAATGGGATGTAATACAGAAAATCCCTTCATCTTTTTGTACCTTGCAATAATATCCGTAGCTAGATATCCTTTTACATGACCAACATGCAATCCCACCCCCGAAGGGTAGGGAAACATATCTAATACATAGTATTTAGGTTTAAGAAGATCGTCTTGAAATTTATATGTATTTTCCCTCTCTCACCTATCCTTTCACTTGTGCTGTATCTCAGATAAAACTTTTTTTCCCTCAGAGATGTCGTTAAAGAGAGATTAAATTAATTAACTGGTTTGTAGGAACTCATTGAACATACTCCATGAGAGTTTTTAGGGAATGCAATTACATCTCTAATTGAGGAAAGATGTAAGATCGTTTGAATGAATCTCTCCCACCCTATAGCTATTCCTAGATGAGGAGGAACACCATATTGGAGAGCTTCTAGAAATCATCCAAAGTTTTCCTGAATTTGTACATCAGTTAAACCTAAAAGTTGGAATATTCTCTTCTGGAGATTGCGGTCTGTAATTCTTTCTCCTCCAGAGGCAATCTCTACCCCATTAAGCACTAAATCGTAACCACAAGAGTTTCATTTCAGGTGATCTTCTTTCACCTCTTCTGGAATATTAGGTAATGTGAAGGGATGATGCATCACCTTAAGTTCCTTCGTGTCACTCAATTCAAAATAAGGTCATTCGACTATTCAGACAAATTTAAGCTCTCTGCTCATTGTAAATACTGCTGATTGCTCTCAGATTACCTTTCTCAACTCACCCAATTTTCTGAGCTGAGAAATGTAGTTTTTATCATCGCTAGCGAGATACAAAAGCGTTTTATCTCTCGAAAAATTTAATTTATTGAGGTAGGAGAGAATCCACTCTTCATAATTTCCTTCCCTCTTCCCTTTATCATTGGTTTGAATCCAATTAATGTTTGAATCCAATTTTGCGAAAAATTCTGATGTGAGTTGATAGGAATTATCAAGTAAAATGCAAAAGCAATATTCTCCACTCTTTAGAGAATCGCCCACTTTTTCATATAACTCAAAAATTTCTATGGGATTTCTCAAATCAGGGCTATCAGTACCATATTTCCAGATAGCATCTCTGTATGTAATGACAGAAAAATTTTTAGGTATTGCAACCTTTGGGAGTAATTCGGAGCATATTTTGTTAATCAAGTTTTCAATTAACTCAAAAATTTCCTTTCTAGCGGAGAAAGATAATTCTATATCTAATTGAGTGAACTCGAATTGTCTATCTTCTCTTAATTTTTCTGCCCTAAAACTGGTTGAGAACTGAAAATATTTCTCAAATCCTCCTATCATAAGTAATTGTTTATACATTTGGGGAGACTGAGCCAGTGTAAAGCTACTAGGGGAGACTGAATTTGGAAGAGTTGAAAAAGTTTGAGCTCCCTCTTTCGAGGGAAAGGAAAGAATGGGAGTAGTAATTTCAATAAAGTCCAGAGAGTGCAAAAATGAAGAGGCAATAAATTTTGCTCTTGAATTAAATACAATAGAATTTTTGATTTTTTTTCTCCTTAAGTCTAGATATCTATATTTCATTCGATGTCGCTCTTCACTCACTTTTTCTTCTCCCAAGTCTATAGGTATAGCTTTTTCAGCCCTCGATAATACTTGAATAGATTCTCCAAAAATTTCATAATTCTCCTCTCCCCTTTTTTTGGAGGCAACACCCTCAATGAAAACTACACTCTCCTTACTCAGTGGAATTAATTTATCTTTTGGAAAAACTACCTGAATAGAAGAGGTGCAGTCCCTTACTATCACGAAGGCGATATTTTTTAATTTCCTAACATGTTCCACAAATCCCCCAATGACAATTTTTTGGGTATTAAATTCTCTAACTTTATCTATGGGGATTTTCCCCGAGAGCAATTAAGAAGCCTAAGCTTCTTGGAAAGCTACCCTTCTTATTTCATTCACTAGAGAATTTCCATCAGCTAGCGAAAAGTGAATTTTGTAATTTTTCAGTTGCTGTTTTAGTATTATTTCACCTTTTGTCTTTTCCTGTTCTCCATAAATTAGAAGTCATTGAATATTTAATTTTTCAGAGAGTCTAAAGTGAGTTTTTAATTCCCTGATATCTCAATTAGTTTCCACAATTATTCCTAGAAGCCTCATTCTTTTTATGAATAGTAAAATTTCCAACTCAATATTGTCTAGTAAATAGCAAAGATATACTTTTATCTTTTTTCGTAATGGCCAGTTAAATGAAGTTTCATCTAGCACTTCTTGTAATCTCTCTAAACCTAAAGCCATGCCTATAGAAGATATATGATCAGCATCCTTTGCAAATCTTTGAAACATTTCATCGTATCTTCCCCCTCCTGCGATAGTTAAACCATTGTAATTTCACTCAAATACTAGACCAGTGTAGTAGTCTAGACCGCGCACTAAAGACTCATCTCATACATACTGAACATTTAATTTAGTTAAATATCTTTTTATTTCAGCAAGATTTAAAGTTTCTATATTAGTGAGAAGATGTCTTATTTTTGGAGATGATTTAACTAATTCTGTCTGAGAGTCTCGCTTATCATCTAATATTCTTATAGGATTTTTAAATATTCTTTCTTGAGATAATTTGCTGAGTTGCTGAGGGGAAGATTCAAAATAAGTAGTTAACTGACGAGATCATTTTCTCTTGGTATCGGAATTAGATAAATAATTAATGCGCAGTTCTAGGTTTAGGTTAAATGTTTTTCTCAGCAATTCATCAAGCGATAGAATAAGTTCTATTTCATGAAAGATAGAGTTGCATCTGATTAGCTCTACCCCAAATTGAGTAAACTCTCGAAACCTCCCCTTTTGCGGTCGTTCATATCTAAAACATTGCGAAAAATAAAAAAACTTTAGGGGAGAGGAAGAGCGTTGTAAAAGTTTATCTGTAAAAACTACTCGAGAGATTGCAGCTGTCTCCTCTGGCTTTAAGGCATATTTTTTGCCTTCCAAATAGAATAGCTCTTTTTCTAATATACTTTCACTATCTGGCTTCTCTCCAACGAATAACTCACTGTGTTCGAATGTAGGAGTTTCTATTTCCTGAAAATTAAATTTTTCCGCCCATTTAGTTAACTCCTCCTGCAATCATCTTTTTTTCTCAAGTCTCTCTCCTAACAGGGTTTTTGTGCCTCTCGGTTGAGTTAACATTTAAGTTTTAAGTTTTTAAGGCCCTTGCAGGCCTCTTATTTTTAATTAATAGTTTTGCTGTATTGCCGCAGATATCAGACTTGAAAATAAGGGTTCTGGAGATAAAGGTCGAGAATTAAATTCTGGATGGTACTGCACCCCTATAAAAAAAGGGTGCCCCTGCAATTCTACTCCCTCAGCAATGTTATCTGATCAAGCAGTAACTTTTAGGGAAGATTTTTGAAAATTAGCCTCCTTTTGAGATAATTCCCAGTTAAATATATATCTATGTCGATGTCTCGCAACCTTTTCGGCCGAAGAGTATACTTTGTAAATTAGTGAATTTTCACTAAATTTAATAGTTTGGTCACCTATTCTCATTTCCCTGTTGGGTTTTCAGGAGGTAATTATTGGGTACTCAGCTGCAGAGTCAAACTCCAAACTGTTAGCTAGAGAAACATTTAACACATTTCTAAAAAATTCAATGATTGTTAACTGCATGCCTAAGCATAGCGCCAAGAATGGAATTCTTTTTTCTCTAGCATATTTAATTGCAAGAAATATTCCATCTAAAGATTTATGACCAAATCCTGGAGGAATACAAATTATCTGAGCTGATTTCAACTGACTTTCTGTAGTGAGTAAATCAGATTGAATAATTTCTATATTCAATTTAGCTGAAAGCGAACTTGCAGCAAATTCTAGAGATTGAATAATGGAATAATATGATTCCCTCGAGGCAGAATATTTTCCCACTATGATTACATTTATAGTTTTTGAATGCTTGGACTGAAGTTGGGCATTAAAAGACTCTCAGGAAGCTATTAATTGAGTATTAGTTTCTCGTTTTTCCAATTGAAGTAAAGTTGACAGTTTAGAAAACAATTTTTCCTTTTTATAAAGATAATTGGGTATTTCATAAATATTTAACTGATATGGAGCTGAAACTATTCTCTCACCAGGTATTGAGGGAAAATTTTGACTTATTTTGGTGAGCTCAGCCTCCGTTAATACTGACTCTCCCTTAATAATTAGTAGATCAGGATTTATTCCTACTTCCTTTAAAAGAGATACTGAATGTTGAATGGGCTTTGTTTTAATTTCTCCATTGTGATTTAAAGTCAAGGCAGGAGCCACATGTATGAAAATCATATCACTGTTTTCTTTTCGGGCTTTCAATTGAGAAGCAGCTATTAAAAACGGTTTCTGCTCTATATCAAAAACAGTCCCTCCTAACTCTATTAGTAAAACGTCTGTATTTTGAGACTCAAAATGATTTATTTTAGAGATAATTTCTTGCACTAAGTGAGGAACTACCTGCACAGTTTTTCCCTGAAATTCACCCCTCCTTTCTTTTTCGAGTAACTCATAGTAAATTTTTCCAGAGGTATAGCATGATTGAGAGCTTAATTCTAGATCCAAAAATCGCTCATAATGTCCCAAATCTAAATCAGTTTCTTCACCATCTTTAGTAACAAAAACTTCTCCATGCTGCAATGGGGATAAAAATCGCGAATTGTAATTTAAATAGGGATCAAATTTCAGTACATTACAGCTGAATCCCTCAAACTGAAGCACCTTACCTATTGAAGAGAGAAGGACTCCCTTTCCCAGTGAAGAATATACACCACCAGTCAGGAAAATTATCTTCATTTAGATTTAGTAAATTTCAGTTTCAAGCGCACCGACCTTAAGCTTTTCCCCCCTTTTCCCCCCTGTTCTTTTTAACTGTTTCATAATTTCCTCTAACTTAACTTTTTGCTTCAACCTCTCTATATTATGTATTGTTGTCTGGGGAATCCTTTCCCCTCAATAGGTGATGGATTGCGAATTAACCTCTCATCCTTCAGGAGTCTTTAAAACTTTTAGTTCTCCCTTTTCAGGAAAGAGTTCATCTGAATATTCCACATATTCAGCGTCTGTGTTATTCTCGGGAGATAATGCAGGAAGAGGAGAAGGAAGGGAAGCGACAAATTCAACTAATTTTTTACTCATAATTTGTTTTTGAAGTTCCTCCAGGGGGAGGGGCCATACAACTCCATATCTAGATAATATTTTTTCCCCTTTATATTCAGAGTTTTCTGACTGTATCAATATTGTTAACACTTTAAATTTGTTAAATTTTTCTAAAAAATTTTGAGCTAACTTTATATTTTTGCTATCTTCTGATTTCAAGAGAAATATACAAGTTGCACAAAATTTTATGGCTTCTGGATAATTATTTAAGTCAGCGCTGGAAAGCCTTAAAAATTCAATCTTTGAGCTGTATAAAACGGATTTTTCAAAAATATCAGTAGGCTTACATTTGGTATCTAAAAAATTTCAAAATGCGATTAACACTGAATTTTCAACTTTTAAGAATACCTCTTTTTTTGCTCCTTTCTCTCCCAATTCATATAGTCAGGGAGATTGCAGTTTAGCATTTCTAAAAGATTTGTTGCCCCTGCCTCCTCGGCCCCCCTTACATGCCAAGTAAGTTTCTCCCGCTCTTTTTAAATGCGATAATCTCATTTTTTTAGTTGGATCGTAGATTTCAGTAGAGGGGGGAACTTTGAGAATTAAATGCGCAGCAGATTTTCCGTTTTTATTATTTTTTTGACCATTTTCCCCCCTTAAAGCTTTTAATTTTTGAGGTTGAATGTGTGCAAAATCTAATATTTTGGGTTCTACCTGAAAAATTATTGAAGCACCATTTCCCCCATCCCCTCCAGCGGGACCCATTCTGGAGTTATATCGATTTCTAGCTCAGGAGATAATTCCATCCCCTCCAGCTCCCGATTCTAATGTAAGTTTTAAATATCAAATACCTCTAGTTTCCAGTTGAAAATGATTGTGTTATTTCTGTGCAGAATCGCTTTGATATTTAAGGTCCACTATGCCTCATCCTCCAGTTAGCAATATGTATTGATAAAACAAAAAGTTAAAAAACGCCAGTAAAAATAGTATTCCCGCAGCGAGGCTACATAACACAATAAAATAGTGAAAATATTTCGACTGATAGAGATAGTTAATGTTTATAAAGTAAAAAATTCCCAGCACAATGTAGGGAAATACTAGAGCTATTCCAGCTAGAATGCAGAGAATCAACATCGCCTCAAGTCATGAGGAGAAAAAATGAGAATGAGCACTAATACTTTTAATTGACTCCCAATTGGACAAAAAAGTTCTCGCCACCAGTAGTCCGATAATCAGCATCAATAAAGCGCCAGCGCCTCTAAGTTCAAATTTTTTAAGTTTTGCAAAATTTCCAGGAATTTTCAATGTAATATCCACAAAGGCATTAAACTCTCCCCAAGAAGCCTTAAGCTCTTTCTTGTAGTAGGCAAGATAGGTATAGAAATATCTGTAGTCAGCACCTAAAAAAGGAATATTCATTGTCATCAATTCCCCCTTTTTACGAATACTCAATCTGAATAAGGCATTCATTTTTTTCCTAAATTCTCTCCTACTATGATAAGCTTCTAGCGCCTTTTCAAGGCTTTTTGTGATAGAATCTTTGATCCCCTCTTCTGATTGAAGCCTCTGATAGAGCGTTTTAGAGGGAGTAGGATTCTTTTCGAAAAATTCTTCTCGAGAATGTACAAAAATATCAGAGATAAATGATTTCTCACTACTGGTACTCTCAAAATTTTTGTGCATAAATAATTGAGCCAACTCTTGATCCTCAATTTGTTCCAAAGTTAACTTTTCAGACATAACTTTTATTTTTTTAGTTCAGCTGTAATGAGATTTTCTACTTTTCTAGCTTGTTTTATAAAGTTATCTTCCTGAAAAATCAATTTACAGTAGGTAGGTAGTTTCAATTTTTCCACTAGTTGCCTCTTAAAAAAGGGGGATAATTTCCTAAGCTTTAGTAGAGTTTCTTCCTTGCTCCATTTAGGAGCAAGAGAGTCTAAATCTAGGTAAATTACTACCTGACTTACACTTTTGTTAATTTTTATGAAATTTATACCTATGAAAGCATAAAATTGTTCGTTTAATTCACTAAGTCAAATACGTCTCAACACGGCATAAATATCTTTTGATAGCTTTTCATGCTTTAGATACAATTCTTTTAAACTTTTCGTTCAATTATCTCATAGCTTTCTATTACATCATCAAGTTCAACATTATTTCAATTCGTTAATACAATCCCACATTCTTGTCCCTCCAACGCCTCTTTTACCTCAAAAGTCTCTATTTTGAAAGATTTAATAGTAGTTTTAGTGAGTAAATTTCCCTCTCGAATTAACTTGACTTTATGATTCAATTGAATTTTTCCCGACAGTACAGAGCACCCCGCAATAGTACCAATTCTGGAGTGAGATCACAATCGAATAACCTTACATCTTCCTAAAATTTTTTCAATTTTCTCAACAATTCTATGCTTTTCTATATGATCTAAAATCTTTTCCTCTAGTTCATAAATTGATCGGATGGACCAAACAGGAATATTCAAAAAGTTCAATTGATCCTCTATTTTCCTGGAAATTTTTTGCTCAAAATTAATAATTATTGCCTTTTTAATAGAAGCTTGTTTTAAATCAGTTTCATTAATTTCTCCAGCCCCCATCGAAATTACTGAATAGTTAAATCTACCGAGAAATGCTTGTATAGCTTCAGAAGAGCCGCAAACTCTACTCTTCACAATAAAAGAAAAATGAGTAGGATTTTCCCTTTCAGCTAATTCACTTCCCTCTTTAAAGTGGAAGGAGTCTTCACCTTCCCCCAATTCTCTGTAGTTTTGTAGCGCTTGCTCTTTGGAGACAAAAGAGAAAAAACGAGTACCGGGGGGAGGAAGAGTTTCAAAGCCAGAAATAGTCGCAGGAGTAGCGGGCGCCAATTTTGTGATTTTTTCTCTTCCTTCTCCTAGAATAGCCTTGATCTTACAGTACACTTTTTTTCCTGAAATGTAATCTCCAGCCGTTAGAGTACCCCTAATGGTTATGATCTCAGCAATGGCTCCAAGCCCTCTTTCCATTCGCGATTCCAAGATAATTCCAATGGCAGGAGGAGAGAGTGTGGTACAGTATTCCTCCATTTCTGCAAGCAATTGGATAGTATCTAACAATTCTTCCACTCCAGCACCAGTCTTCGCAGAACCTTTTACTAACAATACATCTCCACCCCATTCTTCTAGTTCAATTCCCTCTCCCGTGAGTTGCTGTTTCAAATTTTCGATAGAGTGATCACCCCTGTCTATCTTATTGACGAAAATAATTAACTTGAGATTATTTGATTTGTAGTATTCAATTACCTCCTTAGTTTGAGATTGCACACCATCCTCTATTGAAATTACAAGCACGATTACATCTGCAATTACCCCACCAATGTTTCTTAATTTTTGAAAAATTTCATGACCTGGAGTATCTAAAAAGGTAATAAATGCATCCTTGAACTTAATTTGGTAGGAAGAAATATGTTGAGTGATTCTCGCATATTCTCTTTCTGCAACATTTGTTTTTCTAATCCGATCTAATAATGTAGTTTTTCCATGATTTACATGACCCATCACAGCTACTACTGGGATTTTTTTCACTAACTCAACCGAATTATTTTCTCTTCCTGATAAAAGCTCAGACTCTAGCTGAAATTTACTCAATCTTTCCCTTTCTTCCTTCAAAAATTTCAATCCAAATTCATCGCACAATTCTCTACAGTATTTTTCATTTAGTCAGGAATTAAGTGTCATCTCCTTTCCCCTGAGAAAGAAATACTTAATAATTTCAACTGGCGGAATTTGAGTCGTCTCAGAGAAATATTTAACTGAAACTGCTTTATTTTGGTATTTAAATTCAGTCATTTTTAGTCCTTCAATCTCCCCGCGAAGGGAGACTTAGAAAAAAACCTTAATTCGCTTCCTGTTCTTCGGAAGAGTTCTCCCTATCTGAATACTTAAATTTATGCAGCCTATATAATCTGCCCGAAATATCCGATGTTTTGGAATCCCATCCTTCATCTATAGGGATATAGTCAATTCGCTCACTCTTCGCTTCTTGAATAGTTTTTATAAATATTTTTCAACCAGTTAGAAGGGAAACCAATTTAACATTTACTCCCCTTCGGCCAATTGCCAATAATAGATTTTCAAGTGTTGAGATTAAAAGAATTGTATTTTCTTCTTCTTCCAATATTTTGTAACCCAAAATAGTTGCATTCGAAAAAGCATTCACAATATTTTTAATTGGATCTGAATTTCAGAGAATTACATCTATTCTTTCATTCATTAATTGGGAGGAAATTACCTTTAATCTACTCCCTTTAGGGCCTATACAGCAGCCTACAGGGTCTATATTATTATTTTTCGTACTCACCAATACTTTACTTTTAATTCCAGAAATTCTAGAGATAGCCTTGATTTCTACTAATCCTTCATGTAATTCCGAGATATGTCGCTTCATTAAATATTTCACTATTTCAGGACTCGTTCTAGATAAGAGAATAGGACACCCCGCTGAATTCTCTACAACATCTTTTACCTGGAAATAATATATTTTCCCAGGTATTAGGGTTTCATATATTCTATATCCACTATTAGATAGAGACTGTACAAAATCCATTCTGTGCAGCACTCCCTTTGTAGTTTCAAGTTCATTTTCAGGATCAATTAGAGTTACTACAGCTTCCTTAGGGAGTTTTTCCTTAGTCTCTAGTACCCTTTCCACCATTCCCTCAAATACTTCCCCCTTACGCTTTATTCACTTGTTATATATTTTTTGATTCATGGCCTCAAGAGTCAATTTCTGGAAGTGTAGCAAAATATTTTTCACAATTTTAGAGTCAAGTTTATGAAGGTAAATAGGTTCAGAATAAATCTCTCCCTCTAATTTCTTACCTTTAGTCTTTTTTAAGACTTTACTCATTGGAATGAAGTTTTCCGAGTCTTCCATTCCCTCTCCGAAATAATATTCATCAGAGACAATTTTCAACTGCTTAAAAATATCGATTTTGCAATTTTCTATATCGATATTTACCTCAGTAGGACATTCTGAATATTCCCTAGTTAAAACATATTTGAAAGATTCAGCCAGAAATTCTGCAATTCCTTCTTTATCTAGAGAACAAGCAACAGATAATTTAGAAATAGCATCCAAGAAATATTTGTTATCAATTTCATGATTTAGTTTTTTCACCCTAATCTGCGATTAAATCTAACTTCTTCCCGGTAGCTTTTTCCAGGAAGTTGTGCACTAATTCGCGTTTATTTTTGCTATAGAATACATCGAAAGAGATGCAAAATTCATAAAGCGAAATATAGATGGTGGTAATCAACCCAAATAGCATCACAAGCCCTAAATCTATGTATCACACTCAGTCTTTTTCGGTTTTATAGGCAACCACTCAGAGAGCCAAATAGGAGCCAAATAGTGAAAAAGCAGAAACCAATCCAGAGTGAAAGTATTTTATTCTTGTAGGTTTTATAAATTCTCTCAAAGGATAGTTTTCCCTGAAAGACTGATATACATAATAGAAAAAAGCAGTTAAATATAGTGGAGAACTTACAGATAAGGTTACAATGCTGCCAGTTTCATTTGGTTTCATAGAATTTTTCGCTGCTATTGCTATTGCTATTGCTAGAGTAATTGCCGGGGCAAATACACTGAAAAACATTCAATATCAATAACTGTGTTTTCACCTAAGTACTAATTTTTGTCCTCCTGTCTGTATTTTTTCTTAAGGTAATTATCTATGACAGCGTGTACCAATTTGTCCTCTCCACCCCCATATTCTTTCGAAATGAGAAGAGATTGATGTATTAATATCGCAGGCTCTGTCTTAAATACTTCATATTCGACAATAGCCTCCAGTATGATTGCAAGAATCGTAAGGTTCAACCTCTGTAAGGTTCAACCAACCTTCAAAAGTTGACTAATACTATTCATAAAATATTCTTTTCTCTTAAGGTACTGTCTATATATTTTTCGCTCGAATCCTGTTCAGGAGGACTTATCATATTGAGCTTTAAGATTATCAATTATTAAATTTGCATAAATAGCTTCACATATTGAGATGCGCTTTCGAAGCCGAAAGCTTTTATCTTCGGAATTCAAACACCATTTAGTGAGTTGTACGCTCCTGTAGGGGAACAGAGGTAATAATTTCTAAATGTTTGGGTAGCACAATTTCACTATCTTCCTTGTATGCAATAACTGTATTTTGACCTACGGCTTCAGCAATTGCATCACACAATAAATTAGCAATTAAATATATTGACTTGGGAGAGGTGTTATTGGCTGGAATTACAAAATTAATTAATTCAGGATTATTATTACTATTTACTACTCCAACTACAGGAATTTCCATTTTATTGGCCTCTTGAATAGAAATTAAATCATTTACTGGATTAAAAACTATAAGTACATTTGGCAATTTAGTCAAACCTTTAATTCCTGCATAATTTTTTTCAATTTTTAATTTCTTTTTCTTTAATTGCAGAATTTCTTTTTTAGTTAATTGCTTAGAAATGTCCTCTTTTTGTAGCATGTCATCCAATTCAGTTAAGATCTTTAAAGTTTTATTCACTTGCTTGAAATTAGTTAACAATCCTCCTAGCCATCTATGGGTGATATAAAAAGCATTTACCCTCTGCGCCGCATCTCTCACAATTTCTGAGATAACCTTATTTCTAGAAGCTACCAGCATAATTTCAAGTCCAGATCTGGAAAGATCAAAGAGGTAAGAATAAATACTATCTAAATGTTGTATTGTCTTTTGAAGGGAAATAATATGTCTTTTTTTATATTTATGATTTTGAACTATAAATGGAGACATTTTAGGATTCCAGAGCCTAGATTGCATACCTAAGTGAAGATCGAATTCAACCATTTTTTCCAGCGAAATCAGAGGACGTTTAGACCTAGAGGAAGATTCTATTCCCCCACGCTCCACCAATTTTTCTAAGCCATATGTCGCGAAACATTGATAGATGTTCCACTAAAATTAAAAGTTTTGAGTAAATTCATCCTTTTAAATTAAAACAAATATAATACTCCTTAAATTATGAGTATATTAAAGAGAAGGACTCCTCGACAAGGGCCTTTAAAAGCTTAGGCCGTGTCTATTTTTTACGATGCCTCCACTGGACTTTCAGCTACTACCTTAACTATAGTTCTGCTAGGAGTTGTACTTGCCGGTTGAAAACATTTCTATGTTGATAAAAAAAGAAGAACCGAGTTTGAGTTAAATGAAGATGAATTCTCCACTACTTTTCCCTCAAGCGAAAAGCTTAGGGAATTAGAACAACTTCAAGGAGAGAAGGAGAAATTACAGAAACTGGTAAAGTTGCAACGCAGTCGATTAGTTCAGCTCATAAAGGGAAAAAAGAGTTTCGAAGAAATGTTGAATTTACAGAGACAGGGTACTTCTGAATTAGAGGCGCAGGTAAGAGAATTACAAGCTACATTGATCCAGAAAGAAGAAAGAGAATCAGCACATTTAGAGGCTGAGAAGAAATTAAGTCTTGATATCATTAGTCACCAAAGTCGGTCTCAAGAATTGGGAGAAGCCTTAAAGAATTTAGAACTTCAATTACTGAAACTTACTACTGAAAAAGAGCAAGCAGAATCTTTTTATTGCGATAGGAATCAAGAACTAATGAGTAAACTAGCTGAAATTCAAGAGAAATTGAAATTAACGGAAGAACAGAATCAAATATTAACTCAAAAGTTATTAAACTCTCAAATTCAGGGAGAGTCACTTGCCCAAAATGAAAAAGAAGCTATCCAAAAAATTGCAACACTGGAAGAAAAGATGCAAGGCTATAAAGAAGTGAATATAAGAATCAGTGAACAATTACTAAATACTCAACAAAACCTACAGGAAAGACTATCTAACCAAGAGGCGCTTCAAGAAAAGTTGGATTTGGCGCTTCGCGAGCTTCAAGAACAGCGAGAAACATTGGCTAATTTAAGAGCCCAATTAAATTATTCCAAGCAAACTATTGAAAATCTAGATAGAGACAATCAAAACTTGAAATCCAAATTATCCGAAAACCAAGAGTCTTTAAATAACTCCAAACAAACGGCATCCAACCTTACCGAAAGACTTCGAAAACTTCAATCTGTAGAAGAACATACAAATAAAGAAATGAAAAGATTAAATGATGAGCTAATTATGTCTAAAGGCTCTAATGATGCAACAACAGCGCAAATTGTGGAGTTACAAAACAAATTAGTTTCATCAGAGAAAGAATTGAATTATGCCAATAGCACCATTGAGAAATTGACTCAGAATATTAATGCTCAAAATGTTCAACTACAACAATTGCAGGAAAGAAATAGTGAATTAGCGAAAGGAGAAGAAGCAGTTAAAAAACAGTCACAAATCATTCAAGAATGTTTAGAGTTTTACAATGACTTAACTAAAACTCAACTTAGAAAAGATGTTGCCGAGCTTAGTAAGTATAAGGAGTTTTATCTACAAAATTCAAATAGAAATGTACCACCAAATAACGAACTTTCCAAATACATAGAAAACTATTCCCAAACATTAGCAGAGAGAGAAATAACAATAAATATGCTGAAACAAGAACTAAATGAGGTAAAAACTCAACTAGCGCTTTTAAAGTCAAAAGATTTTTGTGATGTTAATGGAGTTAATTCACAACCCGAAACAACATTCAATAGTAATAGCGCATCAAATCATAAAGAGCTAACAGACACAGATGTTTGAACCACTCCCTATTCTTCCCCCATTGTTATCGAGGAATTTAAAGATAATTAAATAGTTTCTATCTAGGGGGAGGAGCCCCCCTAGCATGAACTAATAATTAATTATTTATATTTGTGTATCCCTATAAAAAAATAAGAATAGGCTTATTTGGAGGCTCCTTCAATCCTCCTCACGAGGCGCATATGAAGTTATCCAATTTTGCAATTAAAAAATTAAAGTTAGATTTTTTAATTTTTATTCCCACTTTCCAATCAGTAGATAAGCATAAATGTAGCTATTTAAATGGTCAGGAGAGAAAATATATGTTGGAAATTTCAAGAAACAAAAAGAAGACTATTATTTCTACTTTTGAACTTTCATTACAGCAACCAGTTCAGTCAATAGTCACGATTAGACATTTTCGAAATTTCTTCAAAGATGCTGAATTATTTTTCCTTCTCGGTGATGATCATCTCTCTACTTTGCACACTTGAGAAAATATAGATGAGTTGGTTAACTTAATCACTGTAGTCATTCTTAGAAGATCGACAGCTGTTCAGCTGATAAAGTTACACCCAGAGTTGACTTCAAAATTATTATTTTTAGATAATCCAATCTATATTCACTCTTCTTCAAGTGTTAGGGAGAATGTAGACTTCACTCTCCTAAATAAGAAAGTTGCACAATATCTTAAAGATACTAAACTATTCGCTTAAATGTTTTATAGTCCTTGAATAGCTAATCTCCGTTGTCGCCTTCAATTCCAGAAGGTAGCAAATTCAGGCCGAGATTCTCTTAATCTGGTAGTGAAGAAATAAAACAATACTAATAAAGCAGTAATAAAAATTAAGGAATATGCAGCTCCAGCAAGTTGATTAAGGGCGGAAGAAAGGATATAGTAAAGAGTGAGGATGATATATCCAATCCCCCATAAGCAGCTGAAGAAAGTTGCAGTTTTTTGTGGGCTGTAATTTTTATATTCTAGTGGAATGTAAAGTAGCACAGATTGAACTCCTAAACCAAAAAATGAAAGGCAGAATACTCCAATTAACATCAAAATATTTGCAACCACAGATTGAGTAGAGTTGTATATAACCGCCGCTACAGTAATTAGCCCTCAAGAGGCGATGGTTAATTTAATAGCAAGACTTACTATTGAAGTTCTTCGAACGTCTTGTAAGTTAAATCTTCCCAACACATATAAACCGCAGCAAGTACCAACAAAGAAAATAACTGTATAGAGAGAACTTCAATCTAAACCAGAAAGAGAAGTTTTGATGCTAGGAATTAAATCACTTAGCCTCCCAGGAACAAAGCTAGAGAAAAGAATAGAAACTACCAACAGGAAGCTGTATGTAATTATTCAAGTTCACGCTTCTTTATCTCTAAGTAGAGTTTCATAGTTGTCCGGGATCCTAACTTTTAGCTTTTCAGAGAGCGAACTTATTTCAAAATTTCCCCCATATCTGTAAAACAATAGCAGCGGAATGAAAGACATTATGGCAGAAGTGGCCGATACCCATCGTCAGTGAGTTGTCAAGAAGGTAGAAATTGACTGAATCATAAAAAGAACATTTACTACTAATCCGGAAATGGCGAAGGTAAATCCATTTAATGCGGCCAATTTTTTACGTTTTGCTGGCAGAGTTAATTTAGATAGAAGTGGAGAAATATAAATTATTGTGAGAGTTCCTCCAGCAGCCATAATTATCCTTCCAACAATTAACACTGTTCAGTGAGGGCTGAAAATTAAGGGCAATGCAGTAGTTGCAAGACCGCAAGCCAATAAACATGCCTTACGATAACCTAGTTTTGTCAGTATAAATGAGGCAGGAATGGTGAAAATTCCCCTTGCGGCTGTCACTGAGTAATTTACAGATTCTGCAGCAATTCCACTGGCTATTGCTGGAAATAATGCACTTCAACCCGAACTAGCCGAATCTTTTCCATTATCTCCGTTAGAAGTTCCCTTCAATTTAGAAAACACTAATCAGTTAAAACAGAAGAGACAATACCCTAAAAAAAGGGAAATTCACATCAAGAAAGCCCTCGGGTAGAGGGCTTCTAGACCTAAACTAAGATCTAGGTTATATTTGTAGCGTCTATCGTCTTCTCACCTGAGAAGCTTGATATTTTAAATTAGTTTTCTTTAGAGAAGAATTCGAAGGGTATCGAATTCTCTGTCCTTTCAGTTAAATTATTAGCTTTTTTTATTCACTATTCTATTCAAATAATTGTGGAGATTTTGAACACTATCGGGTAGAGCCTAAACACCCTAAACCCTTTAATGGCCCTAGAACCCCACCACTTACACTTAAAGAATTACACGTATTTTTTTTACTACCCTTTGGATTTGAATTTTTTATATTGATATGTTCCACAGTCGCTTTTTTTGTCGAGCCCAAACAGGAAGCGGCAACAAAAGCTAGCGTTTTAAGCGCTGTATCAGTTTTTTGAAATTCACTAGCTGCTCAACAACAGACAGATCCTGTATCAAAACGATGATATATGGGGAAATATTTTTACACCCTAAACATACTCTATTTATGCTTTATCGGTGCCTATTTCGCCTTCTATTTTAAATTTTTCAAGTGAGATCCAGCTCCCTTTGAATATAAAAAGGATAATAGAGATTTTCTAGCTGATTATTTTCTCTGATTTTTTTGCTCCATTATCTATCCACTTTTTGAAGTTTTCCTCCTACTCACACAACAAAAAATTGACCAGAAAAATCCTTCAGAACTGTATCATTTTTTCCTCCTACTCACACAACTTTCCTACTTTGGAGTCATTTTCCTCTATATCAAACAATCCTGAAGCACTTTAAGTTCTCATTTTTGAATTCTTTTTAGGAATAGTAATGGAATTGTTGATAAAAAGAGAATTCAGTTTTACTTTACAAAGATTTTTTATTTTTTAGCAGCTGATGTCGTTTCCTCTTCAATGTTTTTAAGATTGATAGAATATTTAGTCCCAAGTCATCCCGCGAAGGGGGAAAACCAAACTACTGTTGAGACTAAGTTGAAAAGTACTGATCCCGGAAGATGATTCATTAGCGTAACTTCTACACTAGTTTTTGCTCCAGTAATTGAAGAATTAGTATATAGAAGATCTCTCTTAAGAGCAGCTTCCTTCCACCCTTCAGTTATCGCTGCTTCCGCATTTATTTTTGGAATGATTCACATGAGAGTGGAGAGAGAGACTATTTTTAGACTTTTACCCTATGCTGTGGGAGGAGCAATATTTGCCTGATCCTACAGGAAATTTAGAAATATTTGATTTACCATATTTATTCATTTTTTCCATAATTTCATTTCTCTTATCTTCATGTTGGCAAACTGATAGATGTTATATAGAAAATTCTTTTAATTCAGCATTTTCTCTATACCCTCGACCAGCTTTAGAGATAAAGGAATCTCCCAATTTAACTAGATCTCCAGTAAAGAAAATATTTACCCGAGTTAAAAATTGCCCCACCCCAAAGCCATCCACTTTTACTCCAGAGGATATAAATTTAGAAATGCTCTCTGGGGTAAATCCAGACGATAGATAAATTTTTACAGCTGTACCCCCAATCTCATCTAATGCTTTTCGTAATTTTTGAATTAAGGTTATATTTACCCCTTTATATTCGTCGGTATCTGGAAATTCAGCTAGAGAAATATCCTTTATTTCTTTGCTAGTATCTACTCTTACAGCCTTTAATTTTTTACCAAATCGCTGAAATAATTCCAGAGTTTCTTTAACGATGTTGTTGTTGAAATCTACTAAGGCGACCATGGGTAGTTTGGGAAATGTAGAAAGATAAGCTTCCATCGCTTTTAGAGTATTTCCCCTAAAAATTTGAATAGCGCCGTGCGGCAGTGAATGATATACCTTGATTTTTTCCCGTTTTTCTGCAGATAAACTCCTGTAAAACTTGTTTTTTGTAAGGTTTGGAGCGGAAAAAGATCTTATTCCTCCTATATAGTAAGATCAGCAATCAGCTTCAATATTTCGGTAGTGATCTGAACGATCAGCCATACAGATAATTTCGACTCCTTGTGATGCTTCTATACACAACCTAGCATTAGTTGCTAGTGAGCTAGACCTAGATAATATTCCATCTATAAGTCCTTCATAGATAGAAATATGTTCATATAATCCCTGAAGTTCTAGCACAACTTCTCAGGAAGAGATCCGACGCCCCTCTTCCAAATGTCGAACTTTTATTTTTTGGCCCTTTATATCAGGAGTTAATAACTCCAAAACCTCTTGAATGCCAGAGAGAATTGCATTATCTTCTCGTTGAAAAAATTGCATAATCACTTCTTCCTTAGAGTAAGCTTTAGACAACTTTTGAGCATCAAAAAAATAAGTTGAGATAACTCTCTTTATTTGAGCAGATCTCATCGTGAAATTAGATTATTTTAAATTCATTAACCTTATCTATGGGAGTATTTTTATAGTTGACGAAAAAGTTCAACTTGCTCTGCGGCAAGGCCTTGCAGTGCCTTAAACTGTTAAAAAAACATCCAAAAAACTTAATAAATAATTTAGTCGGAAGCGGAATAAGCAGTCAACCACAAGTTCTGACTGTTTAGTTTTTAACTAAAAGGAAGAGGTTAAATTTCGCCGCACTCTAAATACAGAGTAAAGGAGTAAGTTAAAGAGGATTTTTCTCGGAGATGGGAGAGTAACCCATTACTTCCACCATTGTATAGTTAAAGCTCTTTAAAATCTAATTTTTTTTAGATGTCAATGCCTAAAATAGTTCGAATAGGGGTTATCGTTGCCTACAATATGGAAGACATGGAATTAATAGTTCCCCTAGATATTTGAAGGAGAGCTAAATTTGCTGTAGAAACAATCTCTTGCGAGGTAAAAAATTCAGCATCTCTAAATTATTCAAATTTAAAGATTAGTACAAATCTTAAATTGAAGCTCACAAATTTAGATCAATATGATGTGTTATTCTTTCCTGGAGGACCGGGCTTTAAGGCTTATTTTTCCCCTCCAGCCACCAAGAAGGACTTGAATGAATCAAAATTACACACGACCATTAAGAAATTTTATAAGGATGAAAACAAGTGACTAGTCTCTATTTGCGCAGCACCTGCTGCGCTAGTAACTATATTGGAGAGAGAGTTAGATGACAAAACAAGATTTACGTGCTACAACGATATTAAGTTAACTAGAGATTATTCAAAATTATGAGTCAACAAACCTATAGTGGTAGACTTTAAAAATAAATTTATTACTGCTCAAGCAGCAGGCTGTGCTCTTGCACTAGCTTTTTTAGTAGTAGAAATTTTTTCCAGTCGAGAAACAGCCCTAGAATTGGCAAAGTCTATACACTATGATTATCAATCTCCATTATTAGAACAAGCTTAGTTTACTAGCTAGTCCAAATTTGTAAATTCACTCACTAACCTCCTTATTGGAGGCTAGAAGGGAAATCATAGAATGAAGAGTTTTTTCTGAAAGTTTTTCCTTTAACTTAGATATTTTTCCTTTTTCAAAATCGAATTTATTGACCTGATATAGAAATGCCAGATAGTGTTTTGTCTTCCCCCCCTCTTCTACATCTAAAACATAGGGGTATTGTTGACTTTGTCCGTGATAAAGATATCCTGAGAAACGATTTCACATCTTATATAGATTAGTAAAGTTTGTTGAGGCTCCCTTCGGGGAGCTCTCAACTTTTATGGCACCACTTCCTCCTAATACCTTTTTGATTTTCTCCTTTAATTCCTCAATAGTTAAATTTTCTATTTCTTTTTTCCCAGAATCCTGTTCATTTTCCTCAGAGGAAGTGATAGCTGACAGTAATTGGGGATAGGGTCTAAGATCGCTGTCAACTTCTAAATATTTTTGTATTTTTCATTTAGCTTTCAGGTTTAGTAAAAATTTTTTCAAATCCTCATTATTTTTAAAAGTTTCATCATGATTGTCTTCGAAAAAAAGACCACTTATAGTGTTGTCTGTAGAGGATGAAGTTTGAGAGGCTGACTCATCAGAATAATTAGTATTCTGGGAAGAATTTTTTAGCCAAAAAGAATTGAAAATAGCATCTTTAACTTTTGGTGGAATTTCCCTACTTGAAAAAGAAGGGGTGAAGAGTCCGGCAAAGCCCGCTAATTCTACATGACTGGGGGTTTCATGCTCTGATGTTTCTTGATTTTTTGTAGAGTATCCTTGAGTTTTAAAGAGAATATTGTCTGCTTTAAATGTCAATTCTTGAATTGCATTATTTTTTCCATCATTTTGCTGAGTGTCAGTGTTGTTTTTGATTTCTATTGATGTTTTTCCCAGTAAAAGAGGATGCAGGATATCATTGGAAATTTTGGATTCAAATAGTGGAATTAGTTTAGATTCCGTATTATTCTCAGTTTGTTCAGATGAACTCTGGAGTGTAGATAAACCCGCTTCATCAATGTCTCGGAATCAAATAAGATAAGCATTTTGATTTTTATTACGTTTAAAAATATGATTTATCAGTCTTGGAAGATTTTCATAGTTATTTTGGGTCATTCAATACACAGCATATAGGTAAGCTAGGAAATTTCTGTATTCTTCTGACGCGCTCTCATATGCTGAGTCACTGAGGTAATAATTTTTTAAAATTCAAGAATTTTTAGCTTTCATTGAGATTTTCTTATTGTCTATATCTTCAGAAATAGTTATAGACTTCTGATTGTCTGTGTTTTTGTTCTCATAGTTGTGTTGATAATTTCCAAAAATTGATTTCTCTCCCATAGGTAAAGTAATGTATTTTTCCAAAAATATTGTTTTTTCAATTAAGTCAGTTCATCCATTGTTTGTACCATTTTGTGAACCTGCTTCCGTTTTTAAATTGGTTGTTATATAGGAAGAAAGTGTTTCGCTGAAGTCGGAATTGTTGGATGAATCACTGTTTTGACCATTAAATAGTATTTTCTCGGCCCACAACTTAAATAGAGAAAATTCACTGATCTCCGCACTCTCAGTCAGCTTGTCAAATTGGGCTCTTAAAAATAGATCATTTAGAAATAAATTTTTAATATCATTCGTGGTTATTTTTTCTGTTAGTTTTTGCTTCAAAGTATGTGCCTTTTCCTCTAAAGCATAGAAGTTTTCTTTAGGATTTAAAGATTTAAAAAGATGGCTGTAGAAACCATCATTCTTACTCTGTTTATTATTGGTACTTCTTTTTGTTTTACTTTGCGAAGATCTTAATTCAGAGAATTTGATTTCCTGATCTTCTGAGTTAGAGTCTGCAGTTTTCTTGAATGGTAGAGGGCTAAATAAACCTTCTGTTTCATGCAACTGTATTTTCCAATTTGAGTTATTTGATGAGCCACTGTCACCATTTTGAGTTGTCGTACTAGGCTTTAATTCTCTAAGTAATATTTTTAAGGGTAATTTGCTGTAAGTTTTAGAAAGGTTTTTTTGCAAATCGTAAATGTTATTCATCCAGTAGAGAGATTCTCTATATTCCAGTGCAGCAGTTAGTAGATCTTGATATTGTTTGTAATGAGTGGAAAAATCCCACTTTCCTATACTGGAAGAGGAAGGAGGGGAGGAAGTCAAGCTTAAATTGAATGCTCCCGTTGTATCAGAGTTGGCTTGCTTATCATTCAAATATTTAAAAAAGATACTTTCGAAATTATCCTTGAGGTACTTTTCTATTTTTTGACTCACTTCCGGGGCTAAATTATCAATCACATAGTCTACTTTATGGTGCGGTAAATAATATAAACTGATTCCCTTAGATTCTCTTGAAGCAAATAATTTTTCATTTTGTCGAAGGCTATTTTTTAATTCTCTAAAACCATACAAACAGGAATGAGTATTACTGGAAAAGAAATGATAAGAAGGCCTCTTTCAGTCATAATTAGAAATTCTCTTCGCAAAATCAGTATTAAAAATGGAATTTTTTATTAGAAAACAATCAGAAGGTTGAGCTAATTCAGATATGTTTTCCTTGGTTTCGTCTTGTTGATTTTTTCTCTCTAAGAATAGAAACAAGGGATTTTCAAGGTAGCTATCTTTTTTATCTTCATCAGTTTGAGACTGTTTTTGCAATGTTAAGGCGCTGATATTTTCTGGAGATATAGTACTTGAGCTTGCGCCCACATAAGTTAGCAGATGGAGTAGCGCTCCCAATTTATAACCATCTTCTATTTTTGTGAGCTCTGATAGTGTATATATTTTTTTGGAAAACGCATTTAACTCTACTTTGCTTGCATTTTTAAATCGCGAGATAAATGTAGAGAATTGTTCATTATAGGAAAATTCGGGCCATAGATAGGGATCGCTAGAAGTTCGAGTTTTGAGTATTTCTTCTGTGTATGTTTTGGACGCGCCGGCCGGATTAGTATATTCTATATTTCATTCATATAGAGTGAGAGGCTTCTCTCGTTCAATTCAATCTTGCAAAACAAAATTTCTAAAGTCTCCATATGAAGAGAGATACAATCAACCCTTCTCCTTAAAGAAGAAATCCGTAAAGAAAGATTTGATGAGGTCCCAAGAAAGCTCATCAACATCGTTTTTAATTTTTCAGTGACTTACCTGATAGTCAGAGAAGAATTTATTTAATTTATAGGAAATCGGATAGTAATATTGCGGATTTTCTCAAATTTCAATAATTCAATTAACTAATAGCTGTTTGGCAGTGTTTTCCATTGCCGCTTTAGCAAAAGTTGTTAAATTAGCAGAGAATAGTGAAGACAATTTCTTCGAAAGTTGTTCTTGAGGCACTTTTTTTAGAAGTCTCTCTCATTTTTTGGTAATTGCATCATATTCCAGTAGTTTTTCATCAGGCTCAACATAGGAAACGGCTTGTACAGTAGGTACAGTAATACCTCCTCCAAGAGCGCTAATTAACAGTAGTTTTTTTATAAATAGCATTACTAACTTGTGTATCTACTATCTAAGTGACCTTTAAATTTCAGATCATGAATTTTTAATTTTGGTATCTCTTCAAAGAATTTATCTTGGGAGGCTTGTCTATTCATAGCTTCATCAGTTTGTTGAATTATGAATTCTCCCAATAATTCTCCCGGAAGCATTTTAAATAAAGCACACATGCGCTCATCATCCGAAAAATCAGCTTGTGCAATTTGAATGAAATACCCCCCTTTTATCTTTCCCTGATGCCTTTTAAATAAATTCTCATCAAATTGATTTTGAGATGATGTCGCCTCTTGAGTTTGTGCAGTTGTTATAGAGGCGTTTTCTAAGAGATTGGCAGCAAACATCTTTTCAATTTCATCTTTAGAAAAAATTTTGGAAGCGTAAATGCTTTGATCTTTGTTTTTAATTTGGTAGATTAAAGCCTTTTTCTTATCCTCCAAATACAATTTTTTCTCCTGATGTACCCGTTTCGCCTTTTGATCATCTTGTTTATGGAATATCTTATCTGCTCTATAAAAAGAGGGATAAATCTTTCAATTTAAAAGAGAAAGTTGAGTTACTAAAAGGTCCATTTCTCGATTCGACTTGACCTCTTTAATATATTGAATTAGACCTTCTATGCTGGAGAAATTAAATAAGTTTTTGTTCTTATCCGGGATTTGTTCCTGGTTAATTTTTAGTTCATTTAAAATCAGCGGAAAGCTTGTTTCTGCTGGAGATGAGTCGCCTTTCTGTTCACTAATTTGTTCAGGTTTATAGTTATCGGATGGTTTTCAATTTTCTCGGATGGAAGTTCTTAATTCTTGTCTAGATGCAAAATATTTTTGATTTCCATTTTGAGTGTTGGTAGGTAAAAATGGATGGACTGTCTTATCTTCACTATTTTTTTCTTCTATCTTTTTTAGATCAAAGAATAGATAGTGATATTTATTTTTGTTTTCTAATTGAGAAGTCATAAATTTTTTTAAATTTTCAAATTTATTCTTGGTTAGATAATCTAGGGAAAGCAAAAAGTCTAGTAGGGATTCTTTACTTTTAATATCAGTGAGTGCAAAATTTTGTCATAAAGAGAATAATTCAAAGTCAGATAACTTTTGTTGAGTTGAACCCTCTTCACTAGCAGAAGTATTATTTGTAGGACGTTTATAGTTTTCAAATTCTATTCAAAAATTGAAATAGTCACTATCTAATTTTTTGAGATAATTTCTGAATAGATAGTTTTTAATCAATAAACTAAAAAGCTTCTGCATTTCTTGTTTTTGAGATTCAGCCTCTATTGTGTATTTGCATGTAGCGGCGACTCCATCAGTAGATTCATTAGCTGTTTTTTGAAGATTGTTAGCTACTTCTGGTTTAGGAGGGAGCTTTAATAATGCTGATCAACCACTCGAAGGATCAAGACGATTCTTTTCGCCCAGTAATTTATTTTTCTCAAAAAATGAACTATTCAACAACTTTTCTTCCTTTACTATATAGTTCAAAAATTCTTTTTGCGCAAACAATTTATCTAGTAAAAAATCAAATATTGGATCTTGAATAAATATTCTCTGGCTGTCTGCAAAGTTAAAACCATTAGTTCTCGTTTTGAGATTTATAGATTGATTCTCTAAAAGTTTTTTAACTTCTGCATAATATTTTTCCAGATGAGAGAGTAAATTATTTCCCCGAAGAGAAGGAGAAGCATCAGCGCTTACTTTTTCCACCTTTTTATCATTCTTAGTAAAAATGCTTAAAACATTTTCTTGTTCCGGAAATCTCATGGGGTTATTTTTTTCTGTTTTTATGGAGTAGGGGAAGATAGAAGATAATCCATATTTGGGGGCAACCTTAGGTTTATTAATAGCAATTAAGTGAGAGGGTAGCTCCCAATCTCTACCGCTATAACGTTCAATTATTTTTTTACGAAGCTTAAACAACCTTGAATTAAAAGTTTGCTCTTTCTGAAAGGTGAATAAATTTTGTAAAGCTGATTTATAGTTGCTGAAATAGTGATGAATGGGTAGATCTTTAAATAGTAAGCTTGTACTTCCCTTTTCTATATAGTACTCAGAAAATAGGTAGTTGAAATTATCCTTAAAAAATTTGGCAAACATCATAAATCAATCTTGTTTGACGGAAATTAAATCTTTATGATCCATAGAGGTTTTCATAGCTATATAAGTTTGCAAGTTTCTAAAGTTGAATCAATTAGTTAAATTCTGAGATCCCGCCCCCTTTAGACTTTTGTGCCCATCAAGCGCAATTGCGTGAACTCCCTTAGAATCTCTAAAAAATATTCATCCAGAATCAGTTTCTCGAACATCATATGAAAATTTAGATATATGATTTTGTTTCATGATTCTTGAGTTAATTTCAATAGATTTATCTTGCTTGTCTGTATTTTCTAAAAATAGTTCAATGATATTGTCGTAATTATTATCGGAATTCAGTGACATTTTGTTGATTAAGTTATTTGTAGAAACAGTATCTTTAGTATCGGAAGTTGTTGATTGAGAATACTTATTTACTAGATAACTTAGAGCGGAGGCCATCTCTGGAGTTTCTATTTCAAAGGCTTCAAATAACTCCATAATTTCTCCACTAGTATTCTGATCATTGTATCAATTAGGGATATGGTACTCTTGAAGATTTAAAGAAGTACTACTTGTTGTGCTCCCATTTTGCGCACTTCCGGAAGACGAGCTGCTAGACTGTTGAATTTTTTTTATAAATTCCTTAAATTTAGAGAGAGTTTTGCCAGAAAATGCAGGAAATTCATAATTAGCACTTCTGGGCGCATGATTTCCCAGTGCTGCAAAATTGTAGATTTCCTTTAGATTGTCTTCCTTTGCATCTGTATCGTAATTTCAACTAACTTTTCAAAGATAAATAGGCAGCTTAGCTTCAATTCATTTTTTATAAACCCAGTTAATGAATTCAAATTTGCCTAATGTAATTTTTTCTCACATGTTTTCAGCAGATTGTACTCTTGTAGGGAAAAAACCAATTTTTGATCAATTATCTTGTTGCTCTAATTCTTGTTTTGTGGCAAATGAATACTTACCTGTAAAATATTTACTTCAATCGTTTGAATTGTTCAATTCTCCATTTCATCCACTATTGTTTTGTTTATTTATCTTGAAATCTGCCTGCTTGAAATCCATAAGGAAAGATTGTACTAATTCATGACTTTTAAACCTTAGTCCATAGGAATTCATACTCTCTTTAGAACCTCAATAGTTATCCCAAAAGTCTCTTTGGGGATTTTGCGGTTTCAATGTCTCTCAGGCTTTTTTAAATTGGGCTTCATGCAGCTCATCTCACGAACGAATTTGAGAATTAATTCAGGATTTTGGCTGGGCTAAGTATCAGCGCTTCGCCAATTCTTGCGCAAAAGATTCTACTAGCCCTTCCTGACCCTCTTTGTGTAACAGAGCTTTTTTTAGGAATGAGCCTACACTTTCGCCATCATATATATCTACTTTCGTAAAATCTTGCAATCCCTCTTTTAGGGGAGAAATAGAGCTAGAACTTCAACTAAATTCTCTAATTATTGGAGAAGTTGCCACAATAGGAGCAATTATAGCAGTACCGATAGAGCTCGAAAATAATACTTTTTTGAATGTAAAAAGAGTAAGCATAAAAACTAGAAACTAAGCATTTTATGATAAGAAAATTGAATGATCAAGAGATTGTTAGAAGAAAAAAACTAGAGGATTTAAGACAATCATCGAACTGCCCTTTTTTGGTTGAGTCAATATTGACAAATTACTCCTTAGAGAAAATATTGAGCTTGGATGAGAGTTATTCCAGTGAAATTAGTTGTGGCGGGCGAATTCTCTTTATTAGACAAACTTTTTTTGTGCTTTCTGAAAATAATTTCAGATTACAGCTATATATAGATATAAAGGAAGAAAGGGGAAAAATATTGTACAACTATTTTAAAAGGTATCTAGACATAGGGGATTATCTTTGAGTGAAGGGAACTATTTTTAAAACTAAGACTGGAATGCTGACATTGCGATTGTCTGATTTAAAACTAGTCTCTAAAGCTTTAAAACCACTTCCGGAAAAACGATTAGGAATCACTAATGATGAATTAATGGTACGCAATAGAGTAGGTGCATTAATTACAAATCCCACTCTTTTTAGTACCTTGCAAAAGCGGGCTGAAATAATTTTTGCGCTTCGCACCCACCTCAATAATTTAGGTTATACCGAATTTGAAACTCCCATTTTGCACAAAATTGCAGGTGGAGCACTGGCTAAGCCATTTAAAACTTATCACAACTCACTAAAAGAAGATTTATTTTTAAGAGTCGCGCCAGAGCTTTATCTAAAAAGATTAATTACTGCAGGATTTACGAAAGTTTATGAAATAGGAAGATCTTTCAGAAATGAAGGAGTAGATAATTTTCACAATCCTGAATTTAGTTCAATAGAAATTTATACAGCTTATTTTGGCCTACAAGAAACTATGAATCTTACAGAAGAATTAATATGTCATCTTTATGAGAAATTTCATGCAGATTCAGCTCCAAAAACTCTCTCTTTTAGGAGAGTTGCCATTTGAGAACTTTTGGAGCAAAAAATAGGAGTAAATTTTTACAGTAAACAGGTACTTTTAGAGGAAGCATTATCCATCGCTGAAAAATATGGAATTCAACTCAGGGAAGATGAAAAAATAGTTGCTGAAATTTATGAAAAATTATTTGAAGAATTGATTTCACCTAATTTGCAGGAACCTACATTTGTGTTTGGATTTAGTTCAGAATTGTCTCCCCTAGCAAAAAAAGATCCTAAAAACAATTTTTTTGCATTACGATTCGAACTATATATCAATGGAAGGGAAATTGCTAACGGCTTTGCAGAACAAAATGATTCTGAAGTTCAAGAAGCTCAATTTAAAAAACAATTAATGCACGATGTTGGGGAAAAAACAATTGACTATGATTACCTTTCTTGTCTAGAATATGGACTACCACCTACTGGAGGAGTAGGAATCGGAATAGATCGTTTAGTTATGTTTTTATTACAGCAAAATTCTATTAAAGATGTAATTCCATTTCCCTTTCTTAAAGGCTAAACACTAAGTAGCTTAAAAGGCTAGGCATGGCCAATTTGGCCTTGCCTCAGCTTTTCGTGAAATCTAGTCATTCTTTTTTTGAGTCCACTATTTCTATTGAGGAGATTATTAATTTCCATTTATCCAATAAGCATAAATATGCAATACTTACTGAATCTCAAAAAATAAGTCATTTTCCCCTCTTTCACTATCAAGCTAGCAAAAATAATTTGATTCCTGTTTTAACCTTGCACTATGTATGGGAAAATTCCTCAGAATGGATATTTATTCCCAAAAATTTTGTAGGATATCAATCTCTCTTGAAATTAACTGCAAATATTTCTGTAAAAGATCTTGAGTGAAATTCAATTACAAAAGTTTTCATTTCCGGAATAAAAGAGCAGAGGCCTTGAGCAGGAGAAGATTTTTTTATTTCTAATTCCGAAAAGCCGCAGGGAGTCTATCTGAGAGAAAATTTATTCCTAGGGCAAGGCGAGTATGCCAAATATTCTCTAGTTAGAGCGCTGAAGACCCAGAATACATTACAACAAGAATTGGCACTGAATTCACACCTTCAGGATTCATATCTCCTCCAACAGGATCCCAAGAACAAGGCTTGAAAAAAAAATTTAGTCAAACTTTTAAGAGAGTGTCAACTTTATTCTCTCAATCTTACTCAAAATTCAAAAACTAAATCTACAAGCAGGGAGGAAATAGTGAATTATTGTTATCAAAAATTATTGAAATATCTTTCTGATCTCAACATTAAACAATCACACCAATATTTAGAAAGATTTCAAATAGAAGTTAATGTTTTCAGCACTAAACAATATTGAGATTATTGTTTTATTTTTTATGAGCTCATGCAATTTATTCAAAAAACAAGAGTGTTGACTAGCGCAGGAAGAGGATCAGCCTGCAGCAGCTTAATTATTTTTTTATTGGGAGTTACTCAGGTAGATCCACTGAAATATTCATTACTTTTTGATAGATTTTTGAATGAATCTTCCGAAAGGATTCCTGACTTAGATTTAGATATTGAAAGTGGTAGAAAATCAGAAGTTTTGCGATTTTTAGCAATTCGATTTGGAAAAAATAGCTTCGTCATTCCCTCAATAGTGAAAAAAGTCAAAAATATCAATGTTTTATCTCCACTCTTAGAGAAAGTTTTACCTGAGAAGGAAAGGAAGGATTCCCATCTTCTAAATCAATTGGTAGGACTGCCTTACGCTTGGCATCCACACCCCTCCTCTCTCATCTTTCTTCCCGCTACAGTAAAAAAAGAGTTTTTGAGCGTTCAAGAGGAGGAAGGTTCCCCCTTCCCCATTTCTCCTTTTGACTACAGTATTATTAGTTATTTAGGGCTTCAGAAATTTGATCTACTCTCTTCACCTTATTTAGATTTCATTTCTACCCTGTTATCAAAAATTGGGGAATTAAGAGGAGAAGACATTCAAATAGGCAAAATTGCTTTAGAGGATTCAAAAACTTTTGAAATAATTGGGGAATCATTAACATATGGATTATTTCATCTAGATAGTGGCGCAATTAAAAAAATATTGAAACAATTTAAACCAAAATCCATTGAAGAATTGGCGCAATTAATTTCAATTATTCGACCAGGAATTAATAGACATATTTTTAAATTTTTAAATTATCAATTCGATTTGCAGGACTTTGATACTGATATATATAAAATCGTTGATTCTACCAGGGGCATCATTTTATATCAAGAACAGATTATGTTGATCGTATCTACCTATGTAAATATTTCTTTGCCGGAAGCAGACCAATATAGAATTGCATTACAAAATCAACAAAAATTAGAGTTAAAAAAACTTAAGTTAAAGTTTTTTGAATTAGCCGTTCAACAGGGCAGAGAAAATACAAAAACCGAAAAACTGTGAAGCTTTATTCTATCCTTTGGAGCTTATAGTTTCAATAAATCTCATGCTATTGCATATGCACTTTCAGCCTATCAAGCAGCATATTTAAAGGCGAATTTTAAAGAACTATTTTATGCTGAACTTATTAAAAAAGAAGGAATATCGGATGATATACTATCCGAATTAATTCACCTAGGATTTAAGATATTAGCTCCATCAAATTTATTGGATTGAACACTTTTAGGAAAATTTGACGAAAAGGGTAAAACTTACACTATTGGTTTAAATTGTTTAAGGCGAAATTCAGAAATTATATTTCAAAAATTACAGAAAATTAAACGCAAGATTCAAGAGCCCCTCAAACATGATTTAGGTTCCATAGTGTTTTTATTACTATCTAACGGTTTTGTTAGAGAGGAAATAATGCAATTAAATTTTTTGAATGCATTTAAAAATTATTTCACAGAGCATCAAAACCCTTTATATTTGCATCTCAATTGAGATTACCTATTCAATAAGCTAATTTATGGAGAATTTTCAATTCAAATAGCGTCTAAAACCGGCAGCCAGAGCGAGGCAAAAAATTTTCAACGAGCAAAATTGAAAAATTTGAATATTAATTGAGAGAAATTTAAGTTAAATTAAGTGACTAGGAGAGCCATACTGATAGATGGAAGTGCTCTAGTTTATAAGTGTTATTTTTCAATTGATCCCGCTAAGAATGATTTAGAAGATCCACAACTTAAAAAGAGGTTCTTCAGTACCTTAATTTACCAAATCAAAAAGTGAATGAATTTAAACCACTATACTTTCGGTCTAGCCGTTTTTGATATAGATAGAAAAAGCTTTAGGAGCGAATTGTTCGCTGAATATAAAAGCAATAGAGATCCCACCCCTCCCACATTATTAGAGTGACTTCCAGAGGCTATAGAAAAAATTACAGAGCTAGGAATTAAAACAGTTTATTGTCCTAGAGGTTACGAGGGTGACGATTTGATAGGTACAGTATCGAAACAACTTACGAATTGCGATTTTAAGGTAGATATTTTTACTACAGATCAGGATTTACTTCAATTAGTCAATTATTTAGTTTCCATCTACAAAATAAAAAATGCTTTTATGTTAGAAATTTACAATCACTTAAACTTCACAAAATTAAATGAAGGGTTAACTCCCTCCCAAATTCCACTTTTAAAGGCTCTGGCGGGCGATCAGTGCGATAATTATCCAGGAGTGCCAGGAGTGGGATTAAAAACAGCACAGAAACTAATTAATAAATATAAAACCCTTAATAATCTACTTAATTCAGCAACTCAAATTGAACAACCAAAATTGCGTAAAAGCATTTTGGAAAATCAAGATCTTTTACTGAATTGTTTGAAATTGTCCACAATTCAGACTAACATTAAGTTCAAATATATTCTTGATGATTGTTTTATAAAACATGAAAATAATAGTGGGCTTAGGTAATCCCGGTTTAGAATATGAACGCACTAGACATAATTTAGGTTTTTATTTTGTAGATAGATTTCTAGAAGAGAGGGGGTGTACCCCCTTCTCCCCCCTTTTAGGATCCCAAGTGTCTTTAAATAATTCCTTAGCTTCTTATAAATTTTTACTTTGCAAACCCTTTGAGTTTATGAATGATTCGGGAAAAACGTTGCGAAGAATAATAGATCAGCTAAAAATACCCGTTGACAACGTTCTAATAATTTATGACGAATTAGATGTATCTTTGGGTAAATTAAAAGTTACAAAAAGAAGAGAAACTCAAATTTCTCACAGGGGAGTTAAAGATATAACTTTACACTTTCCAGAAGCAGTTTTTTTGAAAATTAAGGTAGGAATAGGGCCAGAGTATAGAAAAAACTTGGTTATCAAAAAATATGTAATGGAAAAGTTTACATTGTCAGAATGGGGCGTTATCAGTGAATTAGAAAGAGAAATATTTCAGTTATTTGAGAAATTTATTCAATTACCTGATAAATTGCTTTCAGATCCTATAAATTATCTATTAAGGAAGTAAATAACATTTTTGACTAAAAGTCAAAAATTTATTCTTTTTTTAATAAAACAAGACATTAACATAATGCAGCACAATATAACGATAGCTTTAGATGAGCCTTATAAAACCTTTTTTTGGATTGCAAACCGCCATATTGGCTTCCAATTCTGTTTTGACAGATACCGCCACCATTGATAGCAGTAAATTAATTTCAGAAAATCAAACAAAAAACCAAAAATATAAGGATGAAAAAAAATCTCTTTTTGATAATCCTGATACAGAAAATGGGAAGAAATTAGATTTATTCCTTCCTGTAAATTTAGTTATTTTCGATAATTATTACAAAAGGTTATCAGAGTGAAAATATTTTGACAAATATACCTATAAGGACAGAGTATTAGTTTTTAATTCAAAAGAACATCAACAACCTTTATCCCCTTCGGATGATTTTTATAAAGATGAGTGATTGGATTCCCTGGAACATAGTAAGGAATATAAATATCAAGACACTTATATGTATCAATATCCAGAAAAAAGAGATGAAAACAATATTAGTTGAATAGATGGAGGCGCTTCTGACCATAAATTAAGAAATTTATTATCTCTTAATGCTCCCAAAAAAATTGAAAGTCCTTTTGAAACACATAAAAAATCTATTGAATTAGACCAGTCATTTTTCATGAGCCCAACCTTAAATCATTATGCTGGATATTGAAAAAAGGGAACAATGAATGCGGATAATAATTTAATCAAGAATGTTACTTACGGAAAATTAAAACACAAGTATAAAAATGCCCAGGATGTATTTTATGGAAGTTCTACCAAAACCCTTTGTGAACGGTTTGAAGATGTAAAAAATATAGACTTAAGAAATTCCAGGGAGGAAGCGGAAGAGGAGGGATTTGATGCTAAATGCGATCAAATTGACTTATTACGATTCTGATCCTTCTTTTACAATAGAAGAACTAAAAGTATTTTCTCTTCAGGATATGTAGGTCACAAAACTATTAAACCAGCTTCTTGAAACACTCACTATTATTTCTATTTTTTAGGAAATTGAGTGTTAGATAAGCCATCATCCACTCAGGTTAATGATGAGAAGGGGGAGCAAAATTTATGATATGTAAACTTCGATAATGTTTTTGTACCAGATATTAAATATGTAGAGAATTCCGCGACCGATGGAGCTGGAAAAAAAGGGGAGTTGCAAATGTCTATTTATATTGATTACTCAAAAATTCCCGAAAAAAATTTGGATACCTTTTTTAAAGTGGCTTCCTCACTGAAATATAAGCTAAAGTTTCGCGTTAACTCTGAGGAAAAAGAGGTAAAATTCACACTTAAAGAAGTTTTGGAGTCTAAATCATTTTCCCTGTCTATGAATACAGAATTTGTCAATCTAGAAAATAAATCAAATCTAGCTTTCTCAAATTTTGAGTTCGCCACCTATTCCGACAATTCCAAAATTCAATTAAGCTCCAGAACAGGCACAAATGAATTTAAATTTGAGGTCAATTTACAGTTAATTCAGCAACAATTTAATGTTTTTAGAAAAATAATTACACGACAGGAAGCCCTTAAGAATTTTTATTACTCAGAATTAAAGAAGAAGCAGAGATTGGATGAGATATTCTATTTTGCAGTTAAAAAACCTAAAGAGGCTGAATATATGTTGTATAAATTGACAGACAAGTGAATAAATTTATTGAATTTAGAGTTTTTGGGTAACGACTTGAGCTCCTCAGCTGTTGTGAAGTATTATGACTTTTTAGAGGGCAAAGAAAAACAGATTGAATCTTCTGAATTGTTAACTCTCCCAAACTTCGAACATAAAGAGTTTTCCAAAACTGAGAAATATTCATCATTACCAGAATTAGTTAGTTCCCAACTTTCCCAAACTATCGGCAAGTATTTTTGAGATAATGTTGAGTTAAAAATGGAGTCCAAAGATATTTTGGATGGAGTGGAAGAATATTCTTTGAGTTTTAAAGCCCCAGTTAAAGATGAAGATGCATGAGATGCTCACTATAAAAATACTCGCCTTAAGGTTAAAAATTCTCTCAAAAAATATTTAATTCCCAATGCAAATGCCTCCAATATAGGCAGCAAAATTAGTACAAATGAGTTATCTTCTTTATTTACCATAAATTCCAGTGAGGGCGATGATCTAAAATTAAGCCTTTCAGATTTTTCATTTAAAAAGGTGGGAGAAGACCAAGATTTTGTGGAAATTGAAGTAGAATACATCAATAAGCAAGAATTAACTCTCGCAAGTGAGACTTACAAAGATGTGAAGTTAAAGGGTAAAAATACTTTTAAACTTAATAAAAGAGAAAATTATGTATCTTTAAATACCAAAGACACTTCCCCTACTTATTTTTATTCCTCTGCAGTCGGGGAATTCGATAGAAATATGAACAGATCAAGCGGAGGAGTGTGGAATGACCCAGCGATAATTCCTACTATTGTTTCTAGTCTAGTGGCTGGAGGAGGGGTAACTGCAGGAGCTGGAGCCTTGCTGTCCAAAAAGTTAAAGTTTGCACTTTAAATCTTTTTAATTTTTAATGGCAGTTTCTCCCAGGAGGGTATCTAAATCCCGAAAGGGAATGAAAAATTCACACGATGGCATCAGAGACATAGCTCCACTGATGTTGTGCCCGAAATGCGCTAGACTACTAAAGATGCATTTTGTATGCAAATGTGGTTATTATAGGAATAAAAAGATTTTTTAAATAGGGGTAAATAGAGGATAAACTTCAAAAAATATTTCCGTTATTTAAGAAGTATAGGATAGATTCTTATCTGCATAGAAAGGTTTTTGATAGACAAGAGCAGAAAGATCTGAGAATCATTTGAGCTACAATTCTTTCTACTGTTTTATTCGCTCTACTCTTGATATTTGCTTTTTTTAGATAATGCAATTCTTTTACATCTGAGAGACTACTAGATAACTTGTAATCACACAAGAACTACAACTCAGTAGAAAGGGGAGCTTTTCAGCCCCCTACTACTGGGTTAACCCCTACAAGCTTTCTACCTTTACCGGTGCTGTTTTTTTAATAGGCTTTGGAGTAAGCCTTTATTATGAGTTTTCGCTGAGAAATTTATTTGTATTAATACGGCAGATTACGTGACAGTCTAATTTTCTAGCTTTTCTATTACCTACCGTATATCTTTGGAAACCCTGCCTTCCTATTTTTTATTCAAACGCTTTATTTGTAGCATGTGCCGCCCTGCTTTCAACAGCATCCATTATCTTTTCCTTTTTACTACTACCTGTGTATTTAAATTTGAATTTATTCTATGAAAGAACTTATGCAACTCCTACCGCCGTTTATGTTTTCTGAAATATTTGAAATCACTTTGTCACTTTAATTGCATTCTTAAATTTGCTTTCCTATAGATATAACTCCTATAGACGAGAGAGATTTTTTTCTAAAACGCGATCTCTTTTGAAATATTTAACTTATTGGGTAGTTAATGCTTTAGCAAATATTTATTTTTGTATAGATCAATCTCAAGCACTACCTTATGGAGCAATCGCTAATTGAAGTTGAGTCCGAACAGATAATTTATCTGTTGCGAGTGCTGATAATGGCCAGAATGCTCCTATTGTTTACAATTTTCAGCTAGCATTTTTTTCATTTTTGGCTGTCTGAATCACTACTGTACTATTCTTTTTATTATTTTGAGCATTTTTTGAGTCAAAACATAAATATAACAGAGATACGGAAGAGATCAAGGCCATACGGCCTTGAACCTTAGCTATTAATTAGACTATAAAGTCTTCATCTTGTATAGTTTCTACCTGTGTAGTTTTGATATAACCGTTACCTTTAGTAGAGAAGAAGTCGTGATTTCGAGTGGAGGTATTTAATCCATTAAAAATCATTGGATTAATGTCTTTTTCTGTAATGTCATATTTGTTTCCTAAATTGAGATTTTGTAACGCTTTATTTGCGTTATATTTCAAAAATTGAATAACTTGATTATTTAATTTTATGGGTGTATAAATTTTTTGGGTATATTCTATTTCATTTGCCATTAGTTTTTCCAGCAAGTCATTCACCTGTTTTTTCAAATTTTCTTGCACTTCCGCAGAGAATGTTTGGAACAATTGAGATGCTAAATTTCCAATGTATAATCCATGAATCGCTTCATCTCGAATAATTAAATTAATGATTTCTCCACTATTTACCATTAATCCTTGAGCAGAAAGGTAAAGCATATAAAAAAATCCAGAGTAAAAGAGGAAAGACTCCAGAAAGACTGAAGCAGCCATCGCCATGTATAGTGTCTCTGCACTCTTGATATTGTTATAGTGGGAAATAATAATATCAACTTTTTTTTGTAGGGACGGCTCTTCCTTGATTCATTTAAAAAGTTCCTCAATTTCTTCAGTATTTAAGAGCGTGCAAAAAATAGAGGAATAGCTTTTTGCATGCATCTGCTCCATCATAGCCATAAATTGTAGTACAGCTTTTGTAGGAAGATCTGAAATAGAAAGGCAAATTTTATTCATTCCAATTGAACCTTGATGAGTATCTAATAGAGTCAAAGAGCCCAGAACCTTTACATAAACCTCCCTTTCTTTCTCGCTTAACTTAGTTTGCCAAACTAATTTATCTCCACTTAAGGGTATCTCCTCATCTACTCAAAATTGTCTTACATTTTGGTCTCAGAAGATTTTGGTAAATTTGGAATTAATTTCATTCCAGTTGACACCCTCCCAGGTGTATTGTTCAGAAGGGTTGATGTATTTAATTTTCACTATTTAAGAATGTTTAAGGTGTATAAATCCTAAAAAATATCTAAATACAAGGAAGCATTTTATAGATAGAGTATAAATGTATTTCTTATGTTTTTAAAGGCCTTAAATGCATAAAATTTAGGTTACCTGTTTTGCTAATCAAGTTAAGAAAAACCATTAAAAAATGATCACAACATTAAGAGAGTTTTTGATTTTAAATTTTTAGATTGAACTTGTGATTTGCCAGTAGAACAGGCCAAGTTGAGCAAATAGTTTCCAAGCTTCAATTCAATAATGTATTACGAATTAACAGCGGAGATGAAATTGCCAGTCAGGAATATATCTTGCTAACCTATACTGATGGTTTTGGAGAGGTTCCGGGAATAGTATCCAAATTTTTGGCTAAAAATCATTTATTTTTAAGGGGAGTAGCGGGAAGTGGAAATAGAAATTTTGGAAAGAATTTTTGTAAGTCAGCTTTCACTATTAGAGATAAATATAAAGTGCCTTTACTCATGACCTTTGATTTACAAGGATCTGACAATGACCTTGAAAACTTTAAAAAAATACTACTGGAGTTTGGATTAACTTAACTGCAAAATGAATAAACCAAAAAAAATAGTAAGTCAAGCTTTTTATGATTCTCTAATTTTGAATAATCAAGTCACTATGATGGGAGAGGATGGATTCTATTGTCTAGAGAAGGATGAATTAGCAATAAAAGAATATCAAAAGTATATTTCTGAAACTGAAAGATATTCCCAAAAAAAAAGAGGTCACCAAAGAATTAAGTGACTAATTGAAGAGGAATATTATCTACCAGAATTAGTCCAAAAATATAGCGAAGCACAAATAAATAAATTATCGGAAACCGTATATAATACTCCTTTTAAGTGGAAAAGTTATATTTCTATCTCTAAATTTTTTGAAAGTTTTGCGATGCGCAGTAACTGCGGAAAGTATATTCTCGAAAGTTATGAAGATAGAGTGATTGTTGCCTCCCTATTTTTAGGGAATGGAGATTTTGAATTAGCCAGTAAAATTGCTAATTTGATTATTCGACAAATTTTTCAACCCGCTACTCCAACCTTTTCAAATGCAGGAAAAAAAAGGTCTGGAGAATTAGTATCTTGTTTTTTGCTGGAAGTAGAAGATTCCATCAATTCTATTAATTATGTAATTTCCACTTCTATGCAGCTCTCCAAAATAGGAGGAGGAGTAGCTATTAATTTATCTAAGCTCAGGGGAAGAGGAGCTTCAATCAAAAAAATAGATAGTACAGCCTCAGGAGTATTGCCAGTCTTAAAGATTCTGGAAAATGTTTTTGACTATGCAGATCAATTAGGAATGAGAAGGGGAAGTGGAGCAGCTTATCTAAATATTTTTCACTACGATCTAATAGATTTCATAGACTGCAAAAAAATTAATGCAGATGAAAAATCCAGAATTCAAACACTGTCTATAGGTTTAATAGTACCTGATAAATTTCTGGAGTTAGCCAAAGATAATAAGGATTTTTTTATTTTTGAACCTAACACAATTTATCAGAAATATGGAGTTTTTCTCTCCGATCTAAACTTTGATGAGTGATATGAAAAATTAGCTAACGATACTGAAATTCTTAAAAAACAATTGTCCGCGAGGGCTATTTTAACCAAGATAGCTCAAACTCAATTTGAATCAGGATATCCCTATGTAATCTTTATTGATAATGCCAATAGACAAAATCCCCTGAAAGCTCTTGGAAAAATAAAAATGAGTAATTTATGTACTGAAATTTTTCAAATTCAGGAAAGCTCTCACATTACAGATTATGGAGAGGAAGATCTCATCAGAAATGATGTTTCTTGCAATTTAGCCTCTTTAAATTTAGTGAATGTAATTGAGGACGGAAATCTAGAAGAGATTATTGAGGTGTCTATGAGAGCTTTAAGTGCCGTTAGTGATCTAACTTCTATTAAAAATGCACCTAGCGTGCGAAAAGCTAATGAGGAATACAAATCAGTAGGGTTAGGAATTCTCAATTTTACAGGCTTTTTAATTAAACATAATATAGAATACGGCTCTCCAGAGTCATTGGAATTTGCAGATGTATTTTTTGCAGCTGTTAATTATTATTCTCTGCTAGCTAGCTCGAAGATCGCCAAGGAGAGAAAAATCATTTTCAAGGACTTTGAAAAATCCGATTATGCATCAGGAAAATTTTTTGAACTTTATTGCGAACAAGAATTTTTACCCAAAAGCGAAAAGATAAGACAATTAGTTTCACATTTAAAACTCCCCACCAGGGGAGATTGAATTAAGCTAAGAGAAAAGGTTAAGAATGATGGGCTCTATAATTCCTATAGACTAGCTATCGCTCCCACTCAGAGCATTAGTTACCTGCAAGGAGCCACCGCTTCTATTCAACCCATAATTTCTCCCATAGAAACTCGAATGTACGGAAGTTCGATCACTTATTTTCCGATGCCTTTCCTATCTAAAGATAATCAACATTTATTTTGTTCAGCCTATCACATCGACCAAAAAAAATTAATAGATATGTCAGCTACAATTCAAACTCACATAGATCAAGGGATTTCAACAATTCTTTACGTGACTAATAATTCTACCACTCGAGATTTAGTGAAATTGTATTTGTATGCTCATCATAAAGGCCTAAAGTCTCTGTATTATGTAAGAACTAAAAATTTACAACCAGAAGAGTGTGAGTTGTGTCAAGCATAGTTAGAGCTGCATATGTTCATAGTATCTCGGAAAAACAGATAAATCCTTTATATTTTTTAAACCAGTGAGCAGCATTAATAGACGTTCGAAACCCATCCCAAAACCAGAGGAGGAATGGTAACCAAATTCTCGCAGCTTTAAATATCACTCCAATTCTTTTTTATTTAGGCCCGAGGACTTAATATTCTCCTCAAGTTTAGGGAGGGATGATTCTCTCTCAGATCCTCCCGCTATTTCTCCAATATTTTCTACCAACATATCGAAAGAGTATGTAAAAATACCAGCAGGGTCTCTCTTCATGTAAAAGGGTTTCTGAGTTACTGGAAATTCAGTAATAAACAATATTTTCGAGCCAGTTAATTGACAGAGCATATTTTCATCTTCCCTTGAAAGATTGTCACCTCATTTGATAGATTTGTTTTTAGAAATCAATTCTATCCCCTCGCTGTAGGTAATAATTTTGTAGTTTTTAGAAATCAATGCTTTCAAGTAATCCATTAAATTGTCTTTATCGCCCACCCTCTTAGACAGTTCAGTTATAGCTACATGACAATTATGGATTACGGAAGATACTAATGTTTTAAAAAATGTATATGTAAATGCAATAATTTGAGTTAGAGAGGTAAAAGCCATTTCAGCTTCAATCATTCAAAATTCTGCTAAATGAGTTAGACTATTAGATTTTTCCGCTCTAAAAGTAGGACCAAAAGAGAAACTATTTTTGAGTCCTAGAGAGATAGTTTCGCAGTAGAATTGTCCACTTACACTCAGCAAGACTTCATCTTTGTTGAAAAAATTCGAATCCTCTCTGGAGAGGGAGAAAAGTTCAGCACCACCCTCGCAGGAATTTGGGCTCAAAATCGGAGCCATAACTGGAAAAAAATGATTCTTATAAAAAAAACTAAATATGGTCTGTATTAACTCCCTGCGTATTTCATAAACTGCATGAAAAATAGTCGTTCTATGTCTAACTAACTGTTGAGTTCTTAGATAATCTAAAGAGAGCTTTAAGGGAAGGAGGGGAAAATTTTCCCCTACCTTTTTTAGTAATGTAATTTCTTGAGCTCTAAGCTCGAGCTTTTGTTTTCCCCCTCTGGACATTTCCAGCGTACCGCAAATGCTCACAGCGGAACCGGGAGATAACTCTATACTCTTGCATTGTTCAGGTTTTAGAATCACCTGCAAACCAGAAATATCACTTCCATCATTAATCACTAAAAAAATAATAGAGTTAAATTCTTGCATTGATTTAATTCATCCTTTTACCTCCACAAGATGATTGGGCAGATTAGAAGGATCATAATTTAACAAGACCTTGATGGCTTGATTTCGCAATTTTAGTCCAGCGAGGAGATGATAGATTCTACTTCCTGCAAATTTAGTATTTCAATATTATGTTGATGAGCTTGTTGCACTTTTGATCCAGCATTCGCGCCAACTAGCAAAAAATCAACATTTTTTGAAATAGAATCCCTGAATTGCAATTCATATTTAATAGCCAATGCTTGTTTTATTTTTTCTCGACTTATTGAAAATGTGCCAGTAATTACTGCAGTTTTTCCAAATAGAAAGTGATTAACATCCACTTTCACTGATTCAGCAATCCCTACAGAGAAATTGAAGCCAATCTTTTTTAATTCATAAATTAGCAATTGATTTTCATGATTTTGAAGCCAATCTTGAATCGATTTCGCACTCTTAGGACCAATTCCCTCAATATTTATTTTTTCTTCCAGAGAAGAATTGAAAATATTATCTATCGAGCTAAACTTTTTGAGCAACAGCCTGGAAACTGTAATACCTATATAATCTATCCCTAAACCACATAATATTTTTTCCGGCGGAGCCTTTATGCTCTTTTCAATGGAGTGCATTAAATTTTGAAATGATTTTTCTCTGATATTTAAAGTCGTGAGCTTAAATAGCTCTTGTTTTCTTTTATTTAGGTAAAAAATATCTATTAGGGTGTTAATTATTTTTGAAGAATATAACTTTGTAATTATTTGCTCTGATAAACCTTCAACATTAACTCCTTTTTTGGAGCAAAAATAGATAATTTTGCAAATTTTTTGTCTTTCGCAATTGTCGTTTACGCAGTACTGCAATTTTTCACCCTCCCTAAAAATTAATTTTGATTGACAAGAGGGGCAGTGAGAAATTATCGGAAAAGCCTTATCGAACTTCGGCGTGGCCGAAATTACCCTGGGAATTATTTCTCCGGACTTGTAAACTTGTACCACTATTCCTTCGTGGAGCTTTAGCATTTTCACATTTTCATAGTTATGTAGAGTCACTCACTTAATTCAGCTGCCATCAATATATATAGGGGATAATTTCCCAATGTATGTAATTCTTCCACTCCTACCTACAGTAGCCTCAATTCGTTCTAAGATGGTTTCTTTAATTAAGCTAGGATATTTATAGGCGATGGCTCATTTTGGAAACTTAGAAGTACTTCCTATAGTTGGATGCAATGTTAATTCATTTACTTTGAGCACCAATCCGTCGTTGGGTATTTCTCAATCTTTTCTTTTCTCTCCAAATTTGGATAAAAAATTGAGAATTTCATGTAATTGAGAGCTTTTCAGAGAGTATTGCGATTGATGTGTAGGAAAGCCCGATTTTCTTAAAAATTCAATGCTTTCTGATTGAGTTTTAAATTTATTGCCATCTATAAACAGTACTTGATATGAAATAAAAGATAGTAATTTTTCTCCAATTTTTGCTGAATCTTTTAACCTTAATGCACCAGAAACATAGCTTCTTGAGTTGATAAAAGATTTTTCCCCCTCTTTAGTGGAAGATTGTATTTTGCGGAAATTACACTTAGAGACGAAAATTTCTCCTCGCACATAAAATTCTTCCGTCATTGGAACCCGCTTAGGAATTTCCATAATGTGACTTATTTGATTAGTTCAATCTTCTCCAAATTGGCCATCACCTCGACTAATGGCTTTAACTAACTGCCCATAACGGTAGTGTAGACTGACACTGACACCATCTATCTTAGGTTCTACAAAATACTCTATAGGTGTATTCACTGACTCAATTCCTAGTATTTTTTTATGAGCATTAAAAAAAATAGAAAATAACTCTTCTTCATTAAACGCGTTGTTTAGGGATAACATCGGATATTCGTGTCGCATTTTAAAATTTTTCCTTTCTGAACTAACGTGACCAACTCCTGTATTTGTCCCTTCCAGAATTTTCAATTTTCTAACCTTAAAATCATGTAGCTCATCTGGAATTTCACTTTCTCCCTTATAGTATTTCTCATCATGACTTAGTATCTCTTCCCTCAATTGCTGTATCTTCTTATTCTTTTCCATTAATAAAAAATATGTTTAGATAACACTTTTAGGGAGAGAGTGCCTTTAAAGCCTAGAGTTGTGGTCGCCATGTCTGGAGGAGTGGATTCTTCGGTAGCAGCACTCTTACTTAAACAACAGGGATATGAGGTTTTTGGTGCCTACATGATTAATTGAGACAAACAATTAAATGAATTAGATTTAAATGCAGAGTGTGAAAGTAAATCACAAGACTTAGCAGATGCGAGAGCAGTGGCCAAAATCTTAGATATTCCCTTGACTGTATACAATTTTTCCTGCGAATATTGAGATCAAATTTTTTGTCCCTTCATGGCTTTTTTGCAAAAAAATTGTCTAGGGAATCCAGATGTTTTTTGTAATACGAGAATTAAATTTGGTGTTTTTCTAAGGAGAGTAAAAAAAGATTTTGGCGAAGATGTAAAGGTCGCAAGCGGACATTATGCGAGATTAGTCTGGGAAGGAGATAATGATTTTCCATTTTTAGAGGTTCCTAAAAATGTAAAAAAAGATCAAACATATTTTTTATCTAGACTCACTAAAGCACAATTGAGGGAGATAATTTTCCCTCTAAGCGAAGTTGAAAGCAAGGAAGAAGTTAGAAAGATGGCTCGGGAAAATAATTTTCCCAACTGAAATAAAAAGGGGAGCAAGGGGATGTGTTTTATTGGAAAACGAAAGTTTGGGAATTTTATTATGAAGTATTTAGAGAAGGAGTATGGTTTTGTGGTAGATATAGAAGATAATAGAAAATTAGGAATACATATGGGAGTGCAAATGTATTCACTTAATCAACGCAAAGGAGTAAATGTTTCAGGAGAGTCAGAGAAATACTATGTTTGTAAAAAAGATGCAGAAACATCAACTTTATATGTTTGTAGGGAAAGTCAGAGGGAGAAATATTTAGTAAGTTCCGGCTGCATAGTGCATTTAATTATTTGAATTCATGATGAGCCTAGAACGGGAGATATTTTATGTATGAAATTCAAGTACACAGGCAAATTTATTAAAGGAAAATTAGAGTCAGTAAATGAATGCATGTACCGCTTTTCACATGAGCCAGTTTTAATTCCTAGTCCTGGCCAATTTGCTGTTTTTTATTCTCGAGACGGTACTAGATGTTTAGGTGCCGGCTTGTACAAAGAAGCAATTTTTTAATTGAATATTACTGCACTCGAGTTGAGAGATGCTTGATTGAATTTTTTCAGGGAAAGAGAGCATCAGATAGTTCCACCTCTTTCCCTAATTCCTCCCCAAGATGATAAATCTACATTATTTATTAATTCAGGACTTTGCGCAATTAAAAAAGAGTTTATATCTCAAGATTCATCCACTCCCAAAATGTTTACTAGCGTGCAAAAGGTAGTTCGAACAGTTGATATGTCTAGTATCGAAAAAGATGTTTGGCATAGCACTTATTTTGAAATGATGGGCAATTTTTCTATTGGCGGGTACTTTAAAAAAGAGGCTATTAAATATGCAGTGGAATTTCTAAAAAATGTTTTAAAAATTGATGCATCTAAATTAGTCGTAACCATTCACAAAGATGATGCAGAAAGTGCAATTATTTGGAAAGAACATCTCGGTGAATATGCACCTATATTGAAATTGGGGAAAGAGAATTTTTGAGAAATTGGAGACGGACCCTGCGGCCCTTGTACAGAAATTTACTATGATCGCGGTAGAAAATATGATCAAAAGGGTTTAGGTCTTCAGTTGATTGAGAAAAATATAGATAATGCCAGATATATTGAAATTTGAAATATAGTTTTTAGTCAATACTGAAAAAAAGGAAATGAATATATAGAGCTAGAGCGTAAAAATATAGATACCGGCGCAGGCTTTGAAAGGTTAATTACAATACTAGAGCAAGCAGAGAATATCTATCATAGTTCTTTATTTAAGCCCCTCATAGAAGGATTAGAGCGCTTTACCCATTTTAGATATTTTTCAGAAAATGACTCCCTTCCCGATCATTTGAAGTCTCATTTTCAAGTGGCTGCCGATCATTTAAGAACAGCCACAATTCTTTTGAGTGAAGGAGTTGTTCCAGATAAAAAAGGGAGAGGTTATGTAGTGCGAAAATTATTGAGAAGAGCTTTTGTATCTATCTGTATTTTGGAAATTTTAGAGGTAGAACCCGCTATAGTTTTGTTGTCTCAAATAGCGATTAAATCATTATTGCCCATACATCCCGAGTTAAAGAAAAACGTTGTTTGGTTGCAGGATCAAATGTTACTAGAATACAAAGTTTTTTTCAAAATTTTGAGAAATATGGAACATAAAATAGAAAAATCATTTAAGTCTAGCCATTTAGAAGCAGAACAAAAAATTTTTACACTCATAGAAAGAGAGGGAGTGCCCCTCCCTTTGATAGAGAAAGTGTTAGGAGAGAAAAAAATTAATTTTTCTAGAGATAAATTGGATCAATTGCTAATGCAACATCAACAAAAATCTAAAAATGAAAAATTTTCTGATGGCTTTGAACTAGCAAAAAATTAATTAGAAAAATTTATTCACTCTTCCCAAACTCACTTAGGAGAATGAATATTTGAGAGAAAATTGACTTCTTGCCTTTGCACATTTAATTTTTTTATAAAGCTTTTATATTTATCGACTTGGCCATCTGATGTTTTGCAAAAAAAATTATTTGCAATTATTTCTTCCAGTTTACTTTCCTCAGTCCATTCTTTAAAACAGGAGAGAATTCTATTCATAAATCGTATTTTTTCATAATCAGAAATTTCAAGTTTTAAAAGCTGGAAGAAATAATTGGTTTTATTTTTTTCAAACAATTCTTCTAATGTAATGGATCACTTTTCGCCAGAAAATGTATTTATTAAAGTTATTCCTTTAGCTTGAATTCCATAATAAAAATCTAGTAAATAAACATAGAGTAAGAGCTGCCAAACTCAATTGGCATCCCAACTCTTTTTTTGAAATTTAAAGTCCACGATATGTTGATCTTCAGAATTGAAGAAGTCAAATTCTCAACCCGTAACTTCGCATTCATTTTTGCAATCCTTTGATGGCTTAATAGTATACAACTTGGTAAATTTATTTCAACTAATATAGCTTTTGCAGTGAGGTAGAAAAGCTTTAAAGTGATCCATTATTTTTAAAAAAATATGAGAATACTTATGATTTTTAAAGTTTTCTTGTTCTAGAAAAAATGCATATTTAGAACTCACTGTAGAGGAACCCCCCTCTATTAAATTCAGAAGTCAATCTAAATACATATTTTTTTGCACTCTATGAGAAAAATATTTTTTACTTTCTTCAGTTGTTTTTTTGACCAGTTTTCAGTTTTTGCGCAAATCTAATTGATCTCACTGTTTTATTTTTTTATCTTGACAGTAATTAATTAGATTTTCCAGAAAAAACTCACTTCACTTACCTAGATAGCTACAATTTTCATTTACTTTTTGGATGGAATCTTTATCTAATTTGTTGTTAAGAGATTCCGTGATCTTCGTTTTTAATTCAAAAATTGGAAGAATCGAAGATTTATGTATTCACTTCTTGTTAATTAATTTCATTATTTGCGGTTTTATTTGTTCTCGAAATTTTTCAGTTTGTAGGTAGTTAACTACTGTATATCCTTTTAGTCCATTTTTATTTAGATAGAACATTTAGAAAGGTCTTAAAGATAATTCAGTCACCTTATGGAGCGGGATCTTTCGGTTTCAGAGTGTTTTAAGTTTGCGGCATACCCAAGTCCCGAATGAACAGCAATTGAATGCAATTAACTTTGATGAGAGGCAAAATGTAGGAATTATTGCCGGACCTGGTTCCGGCAAAACATTTGTAATTATTGAAAAAATTAGGTTTTATTTGGCTCAAAAAATCGAACCGAGAAAGATACTATTGGTTACCTACACCAATAGAGGTATTGTCGAAATCAAGGCTCGAATAGATAAATTTGTGAAAGCCCGCAGGGAATTTGAATATGCAGGAACTTTACATTCTATTTGTAAAAAATTCCTAGAAGAAGAGTTTAAAAATGATCTTTCGAGATTATTGAGGCAGGAAATTAATCGCTTATCTATTTGGGATGGTCCTGAAAAAAATTCTTTCTTAAATTCGGAAATAGAACGTCAGATAAAAATTTTTTTTCCTGGAGCATCGGAAGAAACAGAAAATAGTATTCACGAAATTGTTAAAGAAGAAACAGAAAATGCTCTCTCACGCAATAAAATCGAAAACTACTTAAATAACAATTTTCAGTTAAAAGTTAAAAAATATGAATGATTTTCTTCGAGATTAAATAAAAAAATAGAGGAGAGATACAATTTTTGCAGAGATAAAATAGCTGGAATTTTAAGGTCAATATTTTTGGAGTATCAAAATCATTTAGACAAGAGAGAGATGTTTGATTTTGATGATTTGATCATTTATTTTCATTATTTAGTCCACAAGAGCGTTAAAAGAAAAAAGATTGTACAGTCAAGGTTCGAGAAAATATTGGTAGATGAATTTCAAGATATGAACTTTTTGCAACTTTTAATTATTTCTGAAATTTCCGGATTTAAGAAAAATATTTTTTTTGTGGGAGATCCTAATCAAGCTATTTATGGATTTCAAGGAGCATATCCAGAAATTTTTAACTACTTTAAAACTAACATAGATATTTCTACAGTGTTTTTTAATTTATCTCAAAATTATAGATCAACTCAAAATATTTTGAATATTTCTCAGCAGTTGATTACTAAAAATGATCAGAAAGATATTTTTAACGAAATGTTCACCCTAAATGAAGGGGGAGATAAAATTCATTGGTTAGTATCTGATAAACCAGGAGGAGCCAATAAGCAAATTTATGAAATGATTAAAAAGTTAGAGTCAGAGGGGGTTGATCTAAATAAAATCGCAATCATATCTAGAACTCACCTTGAAACCAAAAGCTTACGAAAAAGGCTGTGATCTAAAGGTTTAAAAATTTTGGATTTCAATTTTTCCAAACATATTTCCTGAAACAATGAGAGCTACTTTTTAATCTGTTATATCTCTCTTAAATTCAAGAAAGATCCTTTTGCTGTTAAATATATTTCTAGATCTTTTTTTGAAAAATATGAAATACCAGACTACCTTAGGGATCAAATAGAGGAATACTCCTCTAACACCATCGAAAGCATTCAACATTGCTTAAAAACTAATTTCGGGAATAAGTGAGTTTCCCCAGAAGATAAAAAGAATATTTCTAAAATACGACAGTTGTGAAATTTAATTAGATATGAATTCCGAGAAGGCCAAAAATATAAAAAAACAATTATTTCAAATAAAGAATCTTTAATGGACTGAATTAAAAACAATTCAAAATCGGATCTGACTAAATTAATAACCTCTCAAAAATATATAGCTATTCAAAATATCATTCATTTTTACACTATTTTGACTTTTTATAGTGGACAACAATCCTTTAATGTAAAAAAAATTTTTGATTTGCTGCTAGCATATGTGAAGCATTTTGTAGGACATACTACAGAAACTCAATATTTGAATATCTCTACAGTTCATGGCGCTAAAGGTTGTGAATTTGACTATGTTTTCATTCTTAATTTACGAGAAGGAAAATTTCCTAAACACTATGCCAGAACTTTACAAGATATTGAAGAGGAGAGGAGAATTCTTTTTGTTGGGATGACTAGAGCCAAAAAACAATTATTTCTAGTTAGTGATTTATATTCCACCAGGAGAAATAGTCAGTTTAATAATGCAGCTTTAAGAATTAAGTCTGTTTCAGCAGAACCTAAAATTTCTCAATTTTTAAAAGAACTGAATTTTTTAAATCCTAAAAATGAGGAAATTAATGTTTGAAGTAATCTTTCAAATAAGACTGGAGAAATATCTCAATTGGAAAATTTTTAAATTGTACTTTTTGCTACATAAAATTAAAGTCGTCCATTGCGGTTTCTTTGTAATTTAGACGTATGAGTCAGAAAATAAAAAAATGAAAACGTTTCTGTAATTATGAAGAATTTATTGAATATAAACATAAAAAAAAATGCTCTTTCACATAAGCCAAGCCCAGATAATGCTGTAGAGGTTTTTGACTTAAACTGCAGCTTTAAGGAAAAGAGAGTTTTACACTCTCTTTCCTGTAAGTTTAAAAAAGGTAAAGTTTATGGAATTGTAGGACCTCCAGGTTCCGGAAAAAGTGTTTTTTGTGAACATTTAAATGGATTATTACGGTCCGAGACAGCGAATATATATTTTGCCAGCGGACAGCGAATATTATTTTTCAAATCTAAGCTAAAAAACTATAAGGCAATCAGAAGAGAAGTTGGAATGGTATTTCAATTTCCTGAATATCAATTATTTAAAGAAACTGTGCTGCAAGATATCACTTTTGGTCCAAAAATACTTTCTAATTTGCATCACAGTCAAATGTATGAGTGAGAAGAAAAAGCAAAAAAAATTTTGTCAGAACTATCTTTTCCCATTGAGTTAATACACTCCTCTCCTTTTAAATTATCAGGAGGTCAGAAGCGAAAAGTGACTTTAGCTGGAATATTAATTCTTGATCCTGCAGTGATAGTCTTTGATGAACCGACACTGGGCTTAGATCCACAGTCAATTCTTCAAGTTATAGATTTTGTGAAACAGCTTCACAGCAAAGGAACTACTATAATATTGGCTTCAAGCAATATGGACTTCATTTTGGAGGTAGCAGACAGAGTTTTATTTTTTGAAAATGGTCGATTACGTACAGACAGTGATGTTTATTCTTTTTTTAGAACATGTCCCCCCTCCCTCATCAAACCCAAGGTTGTTCAATTTATAGAAAAATTAGTGCAAAAAAATAATCGTTTTATTGGAGTCTGAAATCATAAACCTAGAAATGTCACTCAATTAGCCAAAGCGATAGTAAATGTCACTCAATGCTTTAGTTAGGAGCGAGTTAGATTCTCGAGCTTCGGCTCGAGCTCTCGCTTCCGAAATCAAAGCTCATCCATTCCTCAAATTATTTTTATTTGTATTATTGACATTTTTGATTTTTTCCAAATTAGGCATCATGTTGCACCTTTCTCTATTTGTATTTACATTTGGAGTTCTTTTTTTTTCAGGATGTTTAAAAAATTTATACAAAAAATTAATTGCACTTTATCTAGGGATTTATTGCTTTTTATTTTTTGTTAATTGAATTTTTAATAAAAATCCAGGATTTTGAGATAAAAATTATTTAAACTCTCAGTTTTATGATTTCGGTGCTCAAATTTCCAAGATTTTTTCAAGATTGCCTTTTTCTAGCTCTACTACCTCTTCCAATGGCTCCGCTTCAGGGGAGTCGATAGAAACAGGTTTTTTTCTGGGGGGAGAAGTGGTCAAGGGTTGCATTAAAAATGGCGCGGCAGGCACTGGGAGCTGTTCTTGCTCTAACAGTGGAACAGGCTGTACTGCAGTTGCTGTAGCTTCTTCTGTAGAAGAGCTTAAGAAAGTCTGCGGATGTTGCGTTAATGGATCAGGAGGAGGATCTAGCTGCTGTTCAAATGGATCCGGATCTTGCAACTCTACCTATCCAGGGATTTCAAAAATGAAAACCTTCGCAGTTCTCACTTCTAGTGGAAAAAAATACGTTGGATTTATTCCTAAGTGATATACATTCACATTGTTGCAAACGGTTCTTGCATTTAATATTTCCAATAAATTAGTAATGATTATCGCGCTCTCCAGAGCGTTAAGTCACACCACCGATCTTACCGCTTTCACACACGCGGTAGGCCACTTTATTAAACCTCTATCTTTTTTCAGAGTTCCAGTTAAAGAAATAACGCTTATTATTTCTCTAGCTATAAGATTTATTCCTTCCCTGTTATCTGAAACTATGCGAATTGTTAAAGCTCAGTCAAGCAGGGGGATTGATTTTAAAAACGGAAGACTAAGAGATAAAGTTTCGGCATTTTTATCCCTTTTTATCCCTTTATTTATTATTTCTATGATTAAATCCAAAGAATTGGCAAACGCGATGATTTCTAGGGCGTATTTGCCTAAAGCTACTAGAACTAATCTAAGATCCTATCATCTATATAAAAAACATTTAATAGGTTTTAGCAGTACATTAACATTTATTGTTTTATGCTTCTATTTTGTTGCTTCATCCTATTATTTTTCCCCTTTTAATCCCATAGATCCTCTCTTGCTCTTAGCTACATAATTTTTTACACATCACCACAATAGTTGGGTAAATCTTTCTGAAGAACATTAAAACCCCTCTTTCGATTTACATACAAGACAATCAAGAGTGTTTTAGTATCTCTTTTTTGAATTATTCTTATAGTAATTTGCTTAGTAATGGGATTTAGTCAGAACAAATGAGCGGAAGCTGCCGGGCTTTTTGGGATAGTTTTAGTTATTTATGTTATTAGATATTTGGCGGTCAAAATTAAAGAAGCGAAAAGGCAAAATCCCCCCCCTGGGCGATAAATTTAATGGCTTTTTAATCTTTCATGTTGGTTGAGCGAACTCCAAAAATGGCTGTAGAAATGCATAAAATTTGCTTTTCCTATCACCCAGAAAAACCATTTATCTACAATCTTTCTATTTCCCTGGAAGAATCTAAATATTATTGCATAGTAGGACACAATGGTTCAGGAAAATCTACTTTTTCTAAATTACTAACAGGGCTGTTAAAACCACAGTCCGGATATGTTAGAATTTTGGACCAATCTATTTCCAAAATAGGATATCAACGCATTTTTTCTTGTTTGGGAGTAGTTTTTCAAAATCCAGACAGTCAATTCATCACCTCTTCTATTGAGGAAGAATTGGCATTTGGGCTAGAGAATAAAAAAGTACCTAGAAAATTTATGAAAGAGATAGTAGAGCAATTGATAGATTCTTTAGATTTATACGCTCTTAAAGATAAAGCTCCAAATACACTTTCTGGGGGTCAAAAACAGAAAGTAGCTATTGCCTCAGTTTTAGCTTTTAACCCTTCACTTTTCTTATTTGATGAATCGAGCTCAATGCTCTCTCCCATTGAAAAAGTAGAGATTGTTAAACTCATGAAAAAATTATCTTCTGAGTATAAGAAAACAGTTATTTCTATTACACATGATATGGAGGAATTGTTATGTGCGGATGAAATTATTATTTTTTCTCATGGCCAAATAGTATCTCATATAAGAGATAAAAATGAATTATTTGATTTACCTTTTTCTTTCTTTTTTGAATTATCATTAAATCCTCCCTTTGCCTCTCATTTAGCGAAGACATTAAGAGAAGAGCATTTTTGAGATTTGCTACCCTGTTATTCTGAGGAAGAATTGATAGAAAATATCGCTCAAGAAGCGCTTAAAAAAAAGAACTCTAGCTGATAAAATTATCATTATTTGGCACAGTCTTAGGTACTTTTTGCACTTTTAGGTAAGTAGTGAAATTAAGGTAAAAAAATGCCTAAAAAAGCTGTTAGTTTCAAAATTAATAAATCCACAGTTTTGGCTATGGATAAATTGAATTTGCATGAAAAATTTACGAAGGAAAATTTTTTAAATTTGTGTAGTTTGAGGTGATCAGAGTGAGGCAGATGGCGCAGATTTTTTGTCATCGCAGGAGCGATTGCAGCGATTGTTGTATCAGCTCCTTCCTTCGTGATGGTACTTCCTTGTGTCACGGTTTTCTATTTAATTTCTTGCACTATTAAGAATGCAGTCGAGATAGTAGCTAATTGAAAATGGGGACCTATCTTCCCAAAAAAGAGAATTAAAAAAGATGAGATTTTAACCGAAATGGAGGAAGAGGAGCCAAAGGACCACGCACCGATCAAAAATAACAAATGGAAGAAGATAGATTCATTCACCGAAGATGAAATAGAAAATAGTGATGATTCATTTTTAGATTCTCTAGAAAGTATTAATGGAGATGAGGAAGATACTGCAGGTGAGGAGTCTGAAGGTGAGCTAGATGAGTTTGAGTTACCTGAAGGAGAGGAAACCGAGGATGAAAGTGAAATTGAAGAGGAGGATATCGAGATAGAAGAATTGGAGGAAGATTTATTACTAGATGATAAGTCGATGGAAAATTCGGAAGAGAGTTCTAAATCTTCTCAAGAAAAAACTTTGAGGTAGTTATTTTCCTACTTTAGTATAGGAGTTGTGGAGGGCTTATTGCCCCTTTCCACAGAAACCCTAAAATCAAGTTTGGCCGTTTTAGTTATCATGTATAACCTTTAGATAGGTATGCCTCTAGATTACACTGCACTTTTCGCTCAATTAGTTGCTCTGCTTAAGACCCATTCTTCAAAGTATGTTTTCTCAGCGTCTCCCCGCCTCTTCTGGCTCCTTAGGGAAAAAAATAAATTAACAGTTTCAGGAGAATTTGGCACTCAATATAGACCCGTTTATATATTCCATTGGAAGCAAAAAAATTATTACTTTAAGTGGCTAGAAGAAGACTATTACATACTTGCCAGGGAAGATCATTTTAGAAATGTTATTCATAAGTGCGAAAAACTTGCTCGGCTGCAGGAAAGTTGGAAGGTGATTAATTTAAATCAAAAATTTGGTGCTTTTGATGAATATATAGTACTTGATTCGGAAAGAGAATTTTTCCAACATCATTCCCGAGAAAAAGAGCAAGATATGAAGTGACGTAAGTGATCAGCAGACAAAAAAGATCAGGCGCCCTTCCCCATTAAGGATGCATTTGAAAAGGAGTTGCAACATAGGGGGGATAGGTTGGAAACCCCTACTATAGAAAAAGAATTTGCGCAAAAGATGAATGAAGATGACAAAAGAAATGTCTCCTATCAGCTTGATTATGAGGAAAAGGGAGCAGATATCAAGAAGATACTGAAAGAGGAAGAAAAGAGAAAGAAGGCTGATTTTGGATGAAAATCTACATTTAAATCTGCAGCTGATGTATTTTCTTCTGTAAATTTTGTGTCTAGTGGGGGAATTTCCTCCGATTCTAGCGGCAGCCAAGGGGATGGAGAGGAAGATTCCAAATATACAGAATTATTGAAGTCCAATACTACTAAAGATCCTAAAACAATCACTGCAGATATCACCGAGTTAATTCCCTCCCCAGTAGAAAGTTATAGACAGACAATAACTGAATTAGTTAAAGATAACAAAAGGGCTAGTTTCTTTAATCCCAATCTTCCATTTACTCAAGTTACAGATTTAAATAAAAATCACCATTTTTGAACTATGATTACACCTCAATATAACAACGTCGATTCTTTTGTTTTGAAACTGAAAGAGTTTTATAGTGCTTTAAGTCCACATGAAATAGATCAACTGGAAGAAAAAAGAATTACTCCTGAAACTGCGCACATTTGGGAAAAATTAAATAGGAAGCCCGGCCTGGGAAGATATGCACAAAAAAATAGCAGTTTTAAAAAGTTGTTAGATGACAAGCTTACCAAGTTAAGGGAAAAAAATAGAGAGTTATCTTCCTATTTAAAAGTACTTAAAACTCAAATAATTGATGATGGTCAAAATCCTGCAGAAAATGCAGCCTATCTTTTTACCCAAAAAGAACAAAAGGAGGTGTTAGAAGAAATTGAGGGCACTGATAAGGTAATTAATCAGTTTGAGCAACAAATTGAAAAGTTTTCTTCATTGCATCCAGGAATGGACGCCAAGTTTTATCTATCTATTTTTGGCTCTCAAACTTTACTCAATGAAAGCGATGCTAGGGTTGGAGATGCATTAGTGGAGTTAAATAATCAATTAAATGAAATTGTTTTTTATCAACGAGAAATTGAGAAGGTTTTATTAGAACGAGTAAGCACTCTACATAGAGCCAAGAAATCAGAAATGAAGCTAGAATTTTTAGCTCAAGATGCTAGTCTCTCCAAATTAATTACGAGAAGATTACAAGCAGAAAAAGATGCACACCGGAAAGATCAATTAAGGCAGCTGGAGTTGCAGGGTTCTCTGCATTTGGCAAAGACAAGTGTTCAAAAGCAAATTAATGAAGAGCGCACAAAGCTAGTGAAATATTTGGATGATCTTAACAGAATGGAGAATATCCCCCAATATGAAGAAGAATCCAGAAAGCTGAAGGAACAAAAAGAATTATTTAGTCAGAAAGTGGAAGATTATAGAGAAGAACTATATGCTTTGAAATTAAAAGTCGAGAGTGTAGAAAAACAATATTCAGCCTTTTTAGGTTCTATTAGAGATCAAGTTTTGGCATTCCAACAAGAAGTAAGTAATCACTATTCAAGTCATGTAGGATTACTTAACGATTCAATGAATAGGGTGTGAGCAGATTGGACTAATAAGGGAATAGATCATATTGAAAAAATACTTTCTAGAAAAAAGCAATTAATTAGAGATTTTTCAGAAATTGTAATACTGAAATTAAAAAAAATGTATGCTTCTCAAGATAGCTTGCTGGAAGAATCCAGAAAGCGTAAGGCTGAATGGGAAAAAGTGTATAGGGAGATGGTGGATGAATTTAAAACCCTAGGGTATTATCTAGAATCTCCTAAACCTTCAGAATATTTTTATAAGTATCTCCCTAAAATGGATAAATCCCTATTTAATTTATCTCCAGAAATGAAAAAATTAATTTACTATAAACCAAGCCTGAAATATACAGCACCTAAGGTAAATGAGTTAATAGGCCTTTCCCCTAAATTATTAAATGATGAAGAATTCTTAGTAATAGATCAAGTGTGAACTAAATTGACTCCAATTCAAGAGAGAAAATTAAAGGAAAAATTAGAAAAAGAGGATAGGGAAAAAAATATGAGAAAAATTGAAAAAAGACTACAAAAAGCTCAGGAAGATATGCATAAAAGGTTACAGAGTAAAAATTATGCTTTTAGGCCTATGTATTTTGAAACTCGATTTCCACAAGAAGCTGACGAAGAAGCTAGCTTTAGAAGATTAAAGACTTTCGAAAAAGCTCAATTTCACAATTGAAAGGAGACGCACTTTACAACTTCAGAGGTGAGATATAAATTTAAGGATTTGTTAACTCAATTATCGAAAAAAATCTTTACCTTAAAGGGAGTAGAAAATTGAGGAAATCAGTTAAATATTTCGGATAGAGGGGAATTACATGATCCGGATATGGTAGATAGATTGAGTGAGTGAGATTATTTTGTGAAATCAAAGGAAAAATTAAGTCTTGTTGAATCCTGTTCTGCAACCTCTTTTAAGTTAGATGAAACAGAACTTTACGATATTGAGGATGATGGATATCTCTCTATTCTGGAGGCTATAGAAGAGAGGGAAGAGGAGTATGAGCGCAAGAAAATAAAACCTGTAAAGAAGCCTTTAATGCCCTCCCTTGAAGAATGAGCGAAGTTGAATTTCAAGAGGTATAGAGAGGAAAAGGGAAAGATAGATATTCATGAAATTAAGGATGGAATTACTTCCCTAGAAAAGGAAATTCAATCACTTCAAAAGGCATCGGGAAATTATAGAGAGGCTTGCGAGTTTGAACGAGCTAGAAGAGAGATGATTAGCTCAGACATGCAAACAGAATTGAAAGATATTAAAGAATATCTAGAGCAAAGAGAGGGAGAATTAAATCAAATTTTTTCAGATGAGTCAGATAGAATTGACCTCAATTTTGAGGAAATAGGCAAAAAATTAGAAGAGCAGAAAAAGAATTGCGAGGAAGAAAATGCTAAAAGTCAGTAACTTTGGGCTGCAGACTAGATCGAGAGACTGGCAGACGTTCGATTACAGGTAATAATAGATCTAAAGCAATGAATGCTACTAAGAGAGCTTGAAATTTGAATATCCAGCAATTTAGATTAGTGTGCGCCAAAACAGGCAAACCCTTTTCAGTGAGGACCTCAGTCAAAACTGTACGAACTTGAAAAAAGCAAGGATTAATTAAATAAATGGGTAGATATTTAGGACCTTTATATAAAAAGTCGAGACAGTTTGGATTCTCCTTTTATGAGGATGAGAGAGAATTTTCAAAGGGTAAGCAAAGATCTTATCCCCCTGGACAGCATGGACCTACTAAATTTAAAAAACATAGCCTTCACGGAGAACAATTGAGAGAAAAACAAAAAATGGCCATTCTATATGGACTCAGGGAAAATCAAATGAGACGTTTTTTTGCTATTGCTCAGAAGATGAAAGGTTCTTTGTCCATGAATTTTTTACTCTTGCTCGAAAGTAAGTTAGATAATTTAGTCTTTAGGGCCGGGATGGCAAATACAAGGAGAGCTGCAAGACAGTTAGTCTCACACGGACATGTTCTACTTAATGGAAAAAAAGTGGATATACCTTCCTACATTGTGGCACCGTCTTCTTCTATAGAAATAAAGCCAAAAAGCCAACACTTACCAATAGTTAACTATTATCCGGAATTTATTGCACCTGATTTTCTACAAATGGAAGGCAAGTATAAGGCTATCTATATTCGTTATCCTCAGAGGTCTGAAATAAATCTCGACCTAAATGAAGCAACAGTCACTGAGTGGTATACTAGATATTCCTAGTACTATCCTTTTATAAGATTAAAGCGCCTTCAGGCGCTTTTTTCTGCTGAGCTTAAGGATTTACGGAATGTGTTGTTAATTGATATTGGAGCCGATCTTGGTCGTTTAGGAGAAATATTGTTAGAAAATAATCAGGTGGATTATGTCTGAAATGTAGAGTTAAGTAGAGCAGCATTAGAGCGATCTAAAAAAATATATCAGTCAAAAGGATTGATTAATAGGGCAGAATTTATCTATTCTGATGGGTTTCAAAATTTAGAGCCAGAAAGGGCTGGAAAAAATTCACTAGTGATAGTTTTAGCAGGTTTTGGAGCTAATACTACTCTTTCCATACTGCAAGCAATGAGTAAAGAATGACTTTCTAAAAAATTATGTTTGATTAGTTTATCTCATACTAATCCAATCCGCATTCTTGAATGATTGGAAGCAAATGGCTGAACTTTAATTAAGGAGGAATATCTTAAATATAGGAAAAAAATTTATCCTATTTTGTTATTTTCTAACTATTTAAAAAGAAGTTGTTCCAATTTGGATGTTCCTGAATTATTTTTAGAGTATTGAGGAAGTCATATCGATAATTATTCAAAATTAGATTCTATGAGTTCGAGCTCTGCAATTCAAAGAATTTTACATACTTATAACCAGTTGAGAAGGAAAAATATTTCCTAAACTTCTGAAATATTAGCTTCATAAATTTAAAACTAGCTCTTCGGAGCTAGTTTTAAATTCCTCCCCCCGTAACCTGTGACTATATCGGAAATTAAATAATCATTTTTAACAATGATTAAAGAGACTGAAAGTGTGCAATTTCAAAAACTTTTTGTTCAACTATTGCACCTTTTCTCCCCAGAAGAGTTTGAAAAGTTAGAAGAAAAGGCAGAATTTTATGGAAAATTTTCTGAATATAAAAAAAGATTCATACTTACAATTGTCTATTTTGCTGAGCCTGATTTTCAGGAATTACTTAAACTTTTTTACTTTACTTCAAGTATATGCGTTCTCAGAATTGAGCTGAATTATATGTATAATCCTCAGTCAATGTTCACCCTTTTATATAAATGATTCGATAATTTGAGGGGGGACGAAGTGTTAGCGCCAGCTACAAATACAATTCCCACTTTTAAGGAAAAGCACCTAATTTTTGAGTTTCCACAATTTTTACTTAAGGCAGAAAATATTGCACACGAAAAATTCTTTCAGTTGCACTTAAAAAATTTGAAAAACTTTCTTGAATTTTTATTTGACTACAGCCAAATATTTATTTCAATTCTGAAGGTAGAAAATTTACCCTTTAAAAACATTTCTGCTGCTACCGAAACTGTCAATTCAGCTTTATCAAATCCTTCCTTAGAAGCCCCCATGGCAAGGGGAGATTTAGGCTTTTATGATCAACGATTAGACCAAAAACGGGGAATTTTCAAGTTGTATTTTTTGGAATCTATGGAAAGTAGATATGGGGTGCAGATGTTTGGAAAAAAAACACTTAATTACAAGACAGGCTTTACTAACTTTTATGAACAATATTATCTCTCCTTAAATAATAGGGTAATACCCGAAGAAGGAAAGGAAGAATTCCTGGCTCAATTGAAAGTCAATAGATGATTTGAAATTGAATTTAAGTTAGATCTCAAAAACACCACTAAATATGATGGCAGAATTTTAAAAATTATTCCTACCGAAGCACCTAGTGAGTTTCAACTAGAGGATAGGTCCCCCAGAAAAGCTTTTCCACTAAATGTTTACACCAAATATTCCAGTTTTGATGGATTATTTTCTACAGAGGAATGAGCCGACACAATGTCTACTTTAGGTTATCCAGTTTTAGCATTAACAGATTTCAATAATACCCACTCTTTTCCAGATTCAGAAAAAATTATTCACAAATATGGTCTCAAACCTCTTTATGGGGCGGAAATGGAGGTCATTTCGGAACGTTTACAGATTATCTCGAATTTAGAGTCTTTTCCCGAGGGAGAGGAAATTATCTTCTCTCTTTTTGATCTAGAAACTACAGGACTGAATCCTTTGTTTGATGAAATTATTGAAATTTACATTTTGAAATATAGTCGCGGAATGGTGTTGGATACCTTCCACAGCTATCTTAAATGCGATAAAACATTAAGTCAAGAAATTATTAATTTAACCCATATTACTGCAGAAAAATTAGATATTTTAGGTAGGGATAAATTGGATGTTTTGAGAGAAGTAAGAGAATTTGTGGCAGGAACTATTTTGATCGCCCATAATGGAGCAGATTTTGATTTACCCTTTTTGAATGCACAATATAAAAAAGCTAATCTAGAACCTCTAGACATGCCACTGTTAGACACTTTATTGTTAGCTAAAGCGTTAGAAAAGGATAAAAAATCAAAGTCATATTCACTTGCCGCCGTGGCGAAAAAAATGTGTGTCAATATAGTTGAACAAGAGCTGCACTCTTCGGAATATGACACTCACTGCCTCGCTAGACTTTGAAGGATATGAGAGAAGCAATTAATTGAACTTTCCCTAGATCCCTATTTATATGAAAGCCTTAACAAATTAAATACTTCTTTTGAATATCACAAATTGTTGGTGAATCATTTTGGTTCCAACTTAATTATTTTTGCAAAAAATCAGGAGGGATTACATAACCTATATGAGCTAATCTCCAAAGCTCATACAGAAAATTTTGCAGAACGACCTAGACTACATTGATCTGATATAGAGTCATTGAGGGAAAATTTGGTATTACTGTCATCGCCTTCAAATAGTGCAGTTTTGAGCGCAGTTTTTAAGGATGATTTTTCAGAATTCCAAAAAGAAGGAAAAAGAATAGACTATCTAAGCTTACCTCCCCCCTCACTATTTTTGCATGAAATTAATCGCGGCTATTACAGCCTTGAAGATATTCAGTTATTGCTTCAAAAGTTTTATGATTGGTCTCAAAAATGTCAATTTAAATTAATTGCTAATTACTGTCTCAAATATATGTTCTATAAGGAAATAGAGCAATACAAAGTTTTAGTGCACGCAAAAAATATAGGAGGCAAAAGACATCCTTTATATTCAAGCAAAAGTAGCAACGAAGTACTTCCCGATTATTCTTTGAGAACTACAGAAAAATTAATTAGAGAGTTTGACTTCCTCAAGTTGAATGAGGCTCAAATTGAGGAACTATTTTTTGAGCATCGCGAAGACCTTGTCGCTGAAATCTCACCAAATATTCAGATTAATCTCACCAAGTTGTCTTTACCGAAAATTAGTGGAGCTCTAGAGAATATTAAAGAGCATATTTCAAAAAGATTGAGAGAAAAATACGGCCCTAAACCTAACACATTTTTGCAGACCACTATATATCGAGAATTAAGTGGAATTGTTGAAAATGGCTTTGAATCAGTATATTGGTGCGCTCATCTGTTGGTCAAAAGATCAAAAGCAGAGGGTTTTCTAGTAGGATCTAGGGGGTCAGTAGGTTCTTCGTTTCTAGCATATGTATTGGAAATAAGTGAGGTCAACCCCTTACCGCCTCATTATTTTTGCAATAAATGTTCCTATTTCTTGCTGAACGAGAAATTTAGGGAATCCGGCTTTGATTTAGAGCCAAAGATATGTCCTAATTGCGCAATTGAGTTATTTACAGATGGTCAGAATATTCCATTCGAAACTTTCCTGGGATTAGAGAGAAAAAAAGTACCCGATATAGACCTCAATTTTTCAGGTCAATATCAGCAAAAAGCACATAGATTTGTAAGAGAACTATTCGGTAAGGACCATACCTTCAGAACAGGAACTATTTCTGCTGTAGCTGAAAAAACATCTTTCGCACTCGCCAAAAATTATCTAATGGATAATAATATTCCCTTCAACAAGGGAAAGCTTCACTGATTAGCTAAGAGAATTATTGATGTAAAGCGCACCACTGGACAGCACCCTGGAGGAATAATAGTAATTCCTAAGGGAGATTCCATTTATAAATACACTCCTGTCAACTATCCTGCAAATGATATAACCAGCGAGTGATTAACTACTCATTTTGAAAAAGATGCGCTGAAAGACTCTCTCTTTAAATTCGATATACTTGGACAAGACGACCCCACCATTCTGGCATTACTCTCTAAATTTACGGGTGTAAATTTAGAAAAAATAGAGTATAGAGATGCATCAATTTTGAAAATGTTCGGAGATATTTCAGTATTAGAAATTCCCCCCGAGAGACTGGAAATTTTGGGAGAGAGTACCGGTACTCTAGGTTTACCCGAATTTGGTACAGAAAAAACTCGAGAAATAATTAAAGCATGTAAAGGGAAAGTCAATTACTTCTCCGATTTAGTTAGGATTTCTGGAATCAGTCACGGAAAAAATGTCTGAAAGGGAAATATAGAGCAATTAATGACTAAGAGAAATTTAACTTTAACTGAAGTAATTACATGTAGGGATGATATTATGAACTATCTTTTGGAGAAAAAATTAAGTATAGAGCAGTCTTTCAAAATAACAGAAAGTGTTCGTAGAGGATTTGGAATTTCTCCAGAAGATTTACCTTTTTTAAAGTCTGCTGGAGTACCGGATTGATATATTGATTGCGCTAATAAAATTACATACATTTTTCCAAAAGCTCATGCTACCGCCTATGTTTTAATGTGTTGAAAAATTGCATTTTTCAAACTATATTATGCAGTAGAATTCTATGCAGCTTATCTCACAATTACGAATAAACATTTTGATATCGAAACAATAATGACTAATGATTTAAGTTTCATTAAGAATAAATACTGCGCCGGAAAAATCATGATTAAGGGGAAGGCTGATCAAGAAAATGTAGAAAAGACTAAATATCTAGTAAATATTTATGAAGTTGCAATGGAAATGATTGCGAGGGGAATTAAATTTCGAATGATTGATATTAATGAATCATGAGCCTCTACCTTTAAGCCTGACCCTAGAAATAGAACAGTACTCTTACCCTTTTCTTCAATTACCGGATTGGGAGCTATTACAGCCACACAATTGGAAGAAGAGAGGGCTGCTCACGGAGAATATACTAATCGAGCAGACTTAGAAGCTAGAGTTAAGTTAAATGTAAAAATTCTCAAGGTGTTTGAAAATCTCAATATAATCGAAGCACGAAAATAACCGAAATTATTGTTTTTCTCTTTTCATTAATTGCTTAAGGATTGGCTCTAAATTCAAGATGTGTGGATATATTATTTCGATAGGTACAGCACTTACACTCTCAAATTCAGAAATACTAAATTTTTTGGTTTTTTTGCAAGATTGCAGTTTCTTTAATTGCGAATAAGTAATTAATCAAAAAGGTTTTTCTCCATGTATGAAGTGTACTAACACTAGCGCAATTCCTCCAAGATGATCTATTTCTTCCAGCTGTGATAATTGATTCTCCTTTATAAGATGTAGGGAAAAAGTGGGTTGTTGGGTTTCCTTTAATTCAATAGAAAAATATCTTCCCCTATAGAGACCGTAATAATCCAAGTCCCCTTTATACGTAAATTTGATTCTCATCTCTCTCCCCTCCCCTTCTAATAGCCCTCCAAAAGAGTGCTTGCTTTTCTTGGAGAGATGAGCATATAAGGGGTTTGTTTTTCTGAAATATGCAATTTTATGCTCCCTGTAATACTGAGCGGTATTATGCATTATTTCCTCAATAATAGAACCTCTATTACTGTAACTTAAAAATTTCACAGGTAAGATCCATATATGTTAATGGAAGAATAAGGCCCAAAAAGTAGAATCTAGAAAATGTTTAAACATCTTTTGTCTTTTCAAAAACTCATAATTTAGCACTTCTAGAGGCTCAATTTTTTTCCACTTCTCCCGCACTGGGGAGAATTGGAGAATTAGGGTGCATTTTAAACATTGGAGGGATCATTATACCTAAATCTATAATTTTTAGCTTTTGAGTAAATTTTTTAGCCCATTCTCTCACAACTTCATCTTCCAGGGAATGAAATGTAATAATTAAAAGCTTTCCACCCAGCTTTAGGATTTTCCCCACCTTCTCAAGCGCATTTCGTAAATTATCTAATTCACTATTACACTCAATTCTCAGTGCCTGAAAGATTAACTTCAGGGGATTTTTATTTTTCCTAGTATAGAGCAAATTTGCCTTACTAACAATTTCTTTCAATTGAGACAATTCCTTAATTGGAGTCTTTTTTCGATATTCAACAAGCTCTCTCACTAATTTTTCAGAATTTTTAATGTTTCCATAGTGTTTTAAAATCTTTGATAATTTTTTTTCAGAATAATCATTCAGAATAGTATAGACACTGACTCCTTCTACTCCGTATCGAAGCTCCAGTCCAGAGGAGATGCCATTGTAGCTAAAATTACGTGAAGGATCATTGAGTTGGAAGGTAGAGAAGCCTAAATCAAATAAAATTCCGTCAGCTTGTGGAAGTTGATGTAATGCTCAATATCTGTAAAGGGAGGAGTAGTTAGCATTTAAAAATTGAAATCTTGAATCGTTCAGTTGCAATGAGTTTGCGGGCTCACTGGAATTAGGATCAATATCTATTCCCAAAACAGCAGAATCTGGTGATAATTGTTGCAAAAGAGCTTTAGTATGGCCTCCTCTCCCAAAAGTACAGTCAATGTAAAATCCCGAGGGAGATACAATTCAATGCTCTAGCACCTCTTTCAATAAAACAGGTACATGCACTGCTTTAAAAAAAAGTCATAAGTTAATTTACTCCCCCAGGAGGGGGAGTAAGAAACCTACAAGATGTGGGGAAAAGACACTATTTTACATCATCTGGTACATCTTTGGGCATCTGACTTTCTTTTCAACTATTAAATAATTCTTTAGTTCAAATTTCAATATAGTCTCCTACACCTATAAAATACATTATTCCATCCTCTTCAAAAAGCTCTAACATATCTTCAGGAATAATAATTCTCATTTTGGAGTCAATATCAAGAGTTCTTGCATTACCGATAAATAATCTTTTTTCAATTTTCCGTTCAGCTTCTGTAGTACATCTATCTACTTTTAATCTAGAGAAATACTGAAAAAAGTCAGTAGTTCAGAGCGCTAGGCATCCATCATGTCCCTTTGTAACTACAGCCTTGTCCTTTAAAACATGCCTCCAGAGCAGGGGGATATGTACTCTCCCCTTTTTGTCAATCCGTTCAATATAAGTGCCTGAAAAGAAATACCTATAGACGACATTTTTTGTCGGGGGTTCAAGCTTTTTAGCTTTTTTCCCTAGGATAGTTGTTTAACCTCTACAACCTTTAATAAGGTTTTCTTAGCTCTAAATCCCCTTCTCTTTCTGTGTCGCTTCTGAGAAATTAAGTGCAAAATATGTATCTTTTTATCCTTTACATGTTTTATAACTTTACACTTAACCTCTAAATTCGGTACGTAAGGAGAACCTCAAGAGCTCTCCCACAGTAATATCTTTTGAAAAGAGAGTTCATCTCCGGGATTGGCTTCTGCAAAGTGATCAACATACAGTTCATCTCCGGGATTGCACAAATATTGTTTATTTCTAATTTCAAAACATAAAGCACTATTTTTTTCACTCACTTTTTAAGCTATGCCTGTAATTCTTTAGGATATTCCATTGGAAAAGTTTCAAAAGTTTGACTGTCATAGTCATTCAGTTCTGTTAGTATTTTTAAATCTTCAGCACTGAGCTTGACTTTTTTAGATTTAATTATCTCTTCAATTTCATCAGATGAACTAGGCACAACAATAGGGATTATCTCGTGATTTAGGAGGAAAGCTGCTAGCAATGCTTTAAGAGATAACTTATATTTTTTAGCCATCTTAATTAACACTGGATCTTTTGCATTCTTATCATAATTACCAAAAGGATTATGCCCCTGTATCTCAATTCCTCGCTTTTTACAGTAATTTATTCTATCTCAACGCATATTATTTACAGAACACTCAAATTGGTGAGCATCTGGAAGTACTCCCGTTAACTTAAAAAGTCACTCTATTGTATCTTTATCGAAATTACATAATCCTATTCTTTCAGTTAGTCCATTATTTTTGCACTGAATTAATTGCTTGTATGCAGAAAGATTTAATTCTAAATTCGTAGATGGTCTATGTAAAAAATAGGTATGGATAGTATTGTTGAAGCCCATCTTATTTAGGGAAAACTTGAGGGATTTCATAATTCCTCCCGAAAATTGAGAAGGCCACACCTTAGACTGAAAGTAAAGTAGAAATTCAAATTTATCCTCCTCTTTTTTAAGATTTTTTAGTGCAAGTCCTATGATTGCCTCATTTCCGTATTTTCAGGCACAATCTACAAAGTCATAGTTATTGTCATTAGCCATTTTTAGGTAAGGAGCTAAAATCTCTATAATTCTCAGGGATTCTGTACCTAATCCAATTTTGGGTGTAAATTTACCTTTTTTAGTAGCCATAGTGTCTAACGTTTTGTAAATTGAGGAGATCTACGAGCTTTATATTTTCCAATTTTCTTCCGTTCTTTAATTCGACTATCTTGAGTGAGTAAGTTAGCCTTTCGAAGCGAGCTACGCATTTCCGGATAGTATTGCACTAAAGCTCTAGCGATCGCGATAGTCATCGCCTTAGCTTGAGAGCTTAATCCTCCCCCTCTAGGATAAGCTTTCACTTCATAATTTTGGGATAAGAATCTAGACGGCAGAAATGAAAAAGGACTTAATATTACAGGAGTTAGGTATTTATCCTTAAAGTAATCTGCTGGAGTTCAGTCTCTATAACTCTCCCCTTTTTTTACTAATATGGATAGTTTATGTCCAGCCTCTCCGGATTGGGAATCAGCTAAAGGTGTTAATATAACATTAACTCGGCTTTTCTTTCTCCTGGAAGCTGCCCTTACCTGAGTGAATTGCATACCCTTAGAAGAGATTATCTCATCACCTAGAAAAATTTAGGGAAGGGGGTTATTTTCCCTAAAAAAGGTAGCTAATTTTCAGTCGTATCGACTTAAATATGTGTCGTTAAACTTAGATTTTATTAAATTTAAGGGGTTCTTCCCTTGGTAGTATATTGGGAGTTTTTAGCAATCAAATTTTTCTTTGCTAAAATAGAAGATGAATTCTAGAACTATAACTTAGATAAGAGGCATGGCGGCACCCAAAAAGGAGAGAGAAAGAGAAAGAGAAAGAGAGCTGATATCAGAATTGGAATTGAATACGCAATATCCTGTTTTAGTCTCTCGAAATTTAGTCTTATTCCCCCACACAAAGAGTGCAATAGAAATAGGTAGAGAATGTTCTGTTAGTGCAATCAGATGTTCTGAACGCTGCTTCAAGAACAAGATAATCATTGTTGCGCAAAAAGAATTTGAAGTGGACTTTCCCATGCCTGCGGACTTATACAGAATAGGAACAATCGCAAATATTAAATCCATAAAAGAACACAAGGATGGTTCTCTGACAGTAGTGTTAGAAGGCCTCCACCGAGTAAAACTGTTTAATGCGCATCTCTCAAGACATCCAGGACAGGAAGAGTTAGGTAAGATGTGAGTCTCCAATTTTGAGTTTTTAAAGGAGAAGAATTCTTCAATAGTGAAAAATAAAGCCTCCATCGATGAGTTGTTTAAATTCTGCGAGGAACTTTTCTCACTTAAGGGGGAAGACTATGAAAAGGTGAAAAAACTAGCAATAGTAGATGAAAAGGGAGGGGAAGAGAAGGATCTGGAGAATTGCACATTGCTAATTGATAGACTTTGCGGACTTTGACCTCTCTCAGAACGCGATGGTGTTGAAATAAAGCAAAAATGGCTAGAAGAGTTAAATGTTTCTAAGAGAATCTCACTCATGTTAGATTACGATTATCTTTCTGAAATTGAGAGAGAACATATTAATAGTTCAATCACCCGTAAGGTAAATAAAAATATCTCCAGACAGCAGAGGGAATTTTATCTGAGAGAGAGAATAAAGGTAATTCGGGAAGAATTAGGAGAGGGAATTACCAAAGACTCAGAGTTGAAAAAGTTTAGAGAGTGGTTAAAGGGAGAGCATGCCCCCTCAAATATTAAGGAGAGAGTTGCAGAAGAGTTAAAGAAAATGGAATATACTAATTCAATGTCAAGTAATGAATCTTTAGTACTTCACAACTATGTTTCCTGATTAATTTCTCTTCCCTGATTTAAGAGTTCTAAAGATCAGTCAAATATTCAGAAAGTGAGAAAAGAGTTAGATAAAAAACATTGTGGGCTTGAAAAAGTTAAGGACAGAATTATTGAATTTGTGGCAGTACAGAAGAAAACTAAAAAAGCTCAAGGCACGATTATTTGCCTCGTTGGACCTCCCGGAGTAGGTAAAACTTCGCTAGCTCAATCTATAGCAAGGGGACTTAACAAGGTTTGTGTCAAAATTTCCCTGGGAGGAATGAGTGATGAGGCAGAAATTAGGGGCCACAGAAAAACCTATGTTGGAGCAATGCCAGGAAAGATAGTTAAGGGTTTAAAACAAGCTCAGGTCAATAATCCAGTATTCTTACTTGATGAAATTGATAAAGTTGCAGCAGGACATCACGGAGATCCTGTATCAGCTCTCCTAGAGGTATTGGATCCGAATCAGAATAGTAAATTCCTAGATAATTACATAGAGGAGGAGATAGATCTCTCCAAAATTATGTTTATAGCTACAGCAAACTATGAGGATAATATTCCAGAACCATTATTGGATAGACTAGAAATTATTAGATTAACCTCCTATACTGAAAAGGAGAAAATGTTTATAGCTAAAACCAGTTTGATTTCAGAAGTATTGGAAGAACATGGACTTAAAGATAGTGAGTTAACTTTCTCAGACAAGGCAGTGGAGTATATTATTCAGAGATATACTCGCGAAGCGGGAGTAAGGGGTTTAAAACAGTGTCTTTCTCAGATAGCTAGAAAATTTGTGCAAAAGCAAGAAACGGATAAAAATCTTAAGTCAGAAAAAATTAGTGAAGAAAAGGTTAGAGAATATCTTTCAACTGAAAAGTATGAATATACAGTTAAGGATGAAATTTCAATTCCTGGAGTAGTAAATGGAATGGCATATACAGAATATGGAGGAGACTTACTGCCTGTAGAGATTAACTTCTACTCAGGAAAGGGAAATTTACTATTGACAGGTAATTTAAAGGATACTATGAAGGAATCAGCGAATGTTGCGCTTTCCTATATCAGGGCTAATGAAGAGGAATTTAAACTTTCTGACACTGAATGGTCAAATTTAGATATAAATCTGCATGTTCCAGCCGGAGGTGTTCCAAAAGACGGTCCTTCTGCAGGTATTACTATAACTACAGCAATGTTATCTGCCTTCCTGAAAGTACCTATTCCAAGTAATGTAGCAATGACGGGGGAGATTACACTTAGGGGGAAAGTACTTCCTATAGGAGGCTTAAAGGAAAAAATTATTTCTGCCGTTAGAGGAGGAGTAGATACTATTTTTTTCCCTAAAGAAAGTGAGAGATATCTAGAAGATGTACCCTCTGATATCTTGGATAAAATCCACTTGAAACCTATCAGACATTATTCAGAACTCTACAATGAATTGTTTGCGAATAGAAGTTAGTAATAAGGGGGAGAAATAATACTATTAAAGGCAGACGATAAGCCATGTTCTGTATCTAAGCTGGGCTTAGAGGTGAGTAATTAATCTAATATAGGAAACAATTTCTATATTTCTAGACTCAGTTGAATTCCTTTGTCTAAATTCCCTTACCAATTTTTAGGTTTCTTGCTTGAGGGGTTTACCGCGTTTCACACTTTATATTTCTATAAAGCTCGTCTCTGTGGCACTTTATGGAGATAACTTCATATAAGAGCTGTTCAAAATACTTAGAAGTTATCTCTGCCATCAACTAGTTTTCACTAATTGTTAAGTTTTATTTTTTATATACTTACACAAACACTATAGTCATCTCAGACTATGCAAGCATGGACTTTCCTCTTTCTTTCAAAAGCTACTCACTATCTGTCTAAAAACTAGTGAAATTCCCCTATTGGAGGGGAATTTTTAATTTCTCCCTTTTATATGATACAGCTATTTAAATAAAGTTATGAGGTCTAGCCATACTGTAAAAGAGCAACAGGTAAGAGTGTTAGTGCAGAAAATGAGGGAATCTGCTTCTTTTGCAACAGTTAAATACAGTTCACTAGGAGCTAAGTCTTCTGAGTGACTTAGGAGGGAGGTAAAAAAGTATGAAGGAGAGGTAAAAATGGTTTCTAATAATGTGTTGAAGAGGGCTCTCGCTCAATTTACTGAAGGTGCGGAAGTAGGTGAAATTGCAGGCCAGCATTTTTTGCTTTTAATCAAGTCTGAACAGATTGCCCCCTTAAAATTGCTAGCTCAGCTAGTTAAAAAATATGAATTACTGAATTTCGGTGCTGTTTACTGTAATAACAAGTTTTTAACAGAAAAACAGAGAGAGTATATTCCAAACTGACTAGATAGAGAAGCAGTACTTTCTAAATTTGCATATCTTTTGAATTATCCTATTCTTTCATTAATATTTAATATAAAGGCTATAGCAGCTAAGAGCGAGGTTAGGTAGTGTCTACAAAGTTAAACAGTAAGGAGATTATTGCAAGTTTAAAAGAGTTTAGTGTAGTGGAATTAAATGAGTTGGTAAGGGAATTAGAAACAGAATTTAATGTCAGCGCTACAAGTTTTGCAGCACCGACTTCAGGAGAAAAAAAGGAAGAAGAGGGAGAGAAAGTTGATGCGAACAAAGACCTCTATCTGACAGCTGCAGGCACTAATAAAATAGGTGTAATTAAATTGGTTAGAGAGTTGACCTCACTAGGTTTGATGGAAGCAAAAAAAATAGTAGATAGTGCTCCCTCACTTGTTAAGGCAGATATTCCCTCTTCTCAGTTTGAAGAGTTGAAGTCCAAATTTGAGGCAATAGGAGCAACTGTAGAATTCAAACCAGCTTCTAAGTAGGGGAGGGGCTTTTTAGAGGCTTTTCGCGAAAGCGAAAAGTCTCTTGCTCTTCCCTATTTAATACATTGGTGCCGAATAAGTGAATCGAACACTTCTCAAGTCATTACCATTGACTCGTTTTACCACTAAACTAATCCGGCTTAAAAAAGCCTAGCCTTTGATTTAATGTTATGTTTTTTAGGAGAATTTAGGCTATATTATTAAAATAATGACTCTTTAAGGTAGATAAACTTTAAAATAAGTTGAATTCTACACTCAAACTTAAGTTAATTTCCTTTGACTATAGACTTTTAGATTTATGGGTGAAGAAGATAGTGGAGTTAGCTTTGAAGCATAATTCTAAGATTCAGGGCCCAATTCCCTTACCTACTAAAACTAAACTTTATACGGTTTTGAAGTCTCCTCACGTTAATAAACCTTCAATGGAGCACTTTGAGAAGAAAGAGCACAGACGTTTGATCTTAATTTCAGAGTATGATAGTAAATTACTTTCATATTTTGAGAGAATGAGCCTTCCCGCTTCTTTAGATTTAAGAATTTCCCTAATAGGTTAAGGGGATGAGAGAGGTTATATGTCAGAAAATAGGAATGAGTAGTGTGTTTGCTCAATCTGGGGAATTTATCCCAGTTACATTTGTAAGGCCAGTTCCTACTCAGGTGCTATTTGTAAAGAGAAGGGAAAAGTTTGGATACTCTTCAATTGTGGTAGGAATAGGAGAGGAATCTACCCCTAAGCATATTTCTAAACCAGTTCAGGGTCAATTTAGGGAGGGAGAATTACCCTTAAGGCGTAAAATTGGAGAGCTCAGTTGAGATGAAGAGAAAGAGTATAAGAGGGGAGATTTCGTGAAGATAGCGGAATTATTTCAAGTAGGAGAGTTAATTAAGGTGCAGGGAATTTCTAGGGGTATGGGCTTTACAGGTGCGATCAAAAGATGAAATTTTGCAACAAGCCCGAAGACCCATGGGTCAGGTTATCCTCACAGATATCAAGGTTCGCTGGAAACTGGAAGAGGGGGCAGATCAGCTCAAAAGGTATGGAAGGGGAAAAAAATGTCTGGAAGGGCTGGAGCAGAAAAGTGTACTATTCAGAATTTGAAGATTTTGCACATAGATAGCGAAAAAAATATGGTAGTGTTAAGCGGCTCTGTACCAGGCAGAAAAAAATCATTAGTGAGACTAAAGTCTATTCATAAAGCAAGACCTATCGTACCAGAGAAGTTGGTGGCCCTTTAGAGTGGATAGAAGCTTAAAAGTTTTCAGTCTTGATGGAGAACAGATGGGATCGTTACAAGTAAAAGATATTGTGAGCAATTGGGATCCTACATTTTTTCACTCAGAAGCTGTATTTCAGACAGTTATTTCAGAGCTCTCTTCTACGAGATTAGCCAGACCCCATACTAAGACTAAGGGAGAAATCTCTGGAGGCGGGAAAAAGCCCTATAGACAGAAGCATACAGGTAGAGCGAGACAGGGTTCAAGGAGAAATCCCCAGTTTGTGGGAGGTGGAGTGGTATTTGGTCCCCGTAAGGAGGTAAATCACTATAAAAAGGTAAATAAAAGAGTGAGGGCTCTTGCAGTTAAATCTTGTTGAACTCAGGCCATAGTTAGGGATAAGCTCTTCATAATTGATACCAAAGAGTTAGAGGGATTTCCAGCTAATAAGACTAAAACAATATCTAGATTACTTAAAAAAGCTGAATGCGACCCCAAACGAATTTTTTTACTAGTTGAAAAGTTAGAAGAGCCTCTAGTGTTGGGAGCTAGAAATATTGAGGGAGTTGAGGTATGCTTAGCAGAGTCTATTTCTCTTAATAATTTGATGAAGGCTACAAGTTTAGTATTAAGTACTTCAGGACTAGAATGGCTAAAGCTTAATCATTTTCAGAAATGGAGTTAATTAATGTTATTAGAGAACCTTATACTCCGGGGAAGCGATTTGGTAATAAAACCCAAACTACATTTGTGCTAGCTTTTATAGTTGACAGGAATGCAAACAAAATTATGATTCGAAAGGCATTTAAGGCAATATTTGGAGTGCGTGTAAAAAGTGTTAACACTCTTGTAAAACATCCACAACCTACTAGAGTTACTAAATACGGGCGTCACAATTTTACAAAAGCTAGGAAAATTGCATATATCTCTCTCACTAAGGAGGATTTTTTAAATCTTAAGAAGGAAATAGAGGGAGCTGAGGCAGTTGAGGAAGAACTATTAAAAGAATCAAAAGAAGTGGTTGAAGTTAAGACAGTGCCTACGAATACTGAAACTGTACAAGGGATAAAAGAAAAGGAGCTGGCCAAAGCGGAAAAGCAGGTAGAGAAAATTAAGAGTGAGGGAAATGCAGATTAGGGGTAACGAGAAAAAGCATAGGAGTATTGAAATGAGTAAAACAGTAGGAACATTAGGTTTAAAGCTGTAAATTTTATAGCTTTCTATGATCATTGTTTAGGAACTAGAGTTTAAAAAATAATGCCAGCTCCTAGTAAATTATTGACTTCTTTGCTATTTGGAACAGGCTTGGGTGCCGGCCCTTACGGAGCAGCAGTAGTGACAGGGGGAATGCCCACTTCCGCTGAAGTTACTCAGGAGCGAGAGGAAAGTAAATTTGGAGAGATTTGCCTTCTCGATGAAGAAATGTGCAAATTTATGAGTGATCCAACCGCACATACTGATACTAAGAAAGAGGCATCCGCAACTGGAGGGAGCGATTCGAGTTCTAAACCTTGGGAAAAATTATCTGATGACTTATTGGCTGAAAGATGGGATGATGTGTGTGTCTGAGGATTCCATGATCAGACTTTAAATAACTTAGCTCAATGTAAACCAGAAAAGAAGTCTCCTGCAAGTGAAGCTTCGGGGGGGGGCGCAGGTAGCGGAAACCAAGACTCAACCCAGGCAAGCCGCCGTTAAAAAGAAGAAAAAGAAAAAAAGCATAGGTAGGTAATGGCTATTAAACAGACAGTATTACGAAGTTCAGGAAAGAGGGTAGTCTTAACGATAGATTACAGAAACACACTTACTAGGGGATATAAACCTCACAAACCTCTCTTAAAAACTAGAAAAAAACATGCAGGTAGAAATAATACTGGTCAAATTACAGTACGTCATAAAGGGGGAGAGCGGAAACGAAAGTATAGGTTGGTAGATTTTAAGAGAAATAAATTTGAGATACCAGGAAGGGTAAAGACAATTGAGTATGATCCCAATAGATCTTGTTTTATTTCACTAGTCAATTATGCTGATGGAGAGAAGAGATACATTTTAACTCCTGAGGGAGTGAAGGAGGGAGATATAGTGCTTTCTAGTCTGAAGAGAACTAGCTTAAGGGTGGGTGATTGCATGCCGATAGGAGTTATTCCTGAAGGGATGATGGTGCACAATATCGAGTTAAGACCAGGAGCTGGAGGACAGTTAGTTAGATCCGCTGGAGGACAAGCACAAATTTTAGGAAAGGATTTAACTGGAGCTTACACTCTTATTAAATTGCCTTCCAAGGAAATGAGAAAAATCAAAAATGAGGCGAGAGCGACACTAGGACAATTGTCGGCAGTAGACCATAATTTAGTGAGACTAGGAAAGGCGGGTAGAAATAGAAAATTAGGGGTGAGACCTACAGTCAGAGGAGTAGCTATGAATCCTAATGATCATATACACGGAGGGGGAGAGGGGAGATGTTCTATTGGTAGGGATGCGCCAAGAACCCCCTGAGGAAAGCGACATATGGGGGTAAAGACCAGGTCTAAAAGGTCTCCCTCTAATAGGATGATTGTGCAGAGAAGGGGAGCAAGTTAGAGCGTGGGAAGAAGTAGTAAAAAGGGATTATATGTTCTGCCTAGTTTACTTAAGAAAGCTGCTAAGATGCAGCAACAGGAAAAGAAAAAAGCTATCAAGACTTGATCGAGAAATAGTACGATTTATCCCGAATTTCTCTCACTGACATTTTTAGTACATAATGGAAGATCTTTTGTGACTGTTCAGTGCAATGAGTATATGCTAGGTCATAAGTTGGGAGAATTTGCACCAACTCGAGTATTCAAACAACATACACTAGCTAAGACAGCGCAAAGTAAAAAGTAGAGTCTAAATGTTAGTGAAGGTAGTGCATAGAAATATTAGGATTTCTCCCAGAAAAGCTATACATGTGTGTAGACTCGTGAATAGACAGCCACTCGAAAAGGCTTATAGAATTCTAGAAAGCATTCCAAGGGAAAAGACTGTAACTTTACTCCAAAAATTATTTAAGGAAGCAGCTAATAATGCTGTACATAATTACGCGTTAAATGGAGATATTTTGGAGATACATGAGTGCACTGCCCTTAAAGGAGCTTCACTAAAACGAGGCTTTCCCAGGGCAAAGGGTAGAACTGATTTAAGGCTACATAGATTTTCTCACCTAAAGGTAGTATTGAAGGAAAAGGAGAGAGTTTCTACTAGCTCTAGAAAAGCACCTAAACTAAAGTCAATTAAATTGGGAGCAGAATTAAGTACTAAGAAAATAGATGATCAGGCTCAAGAGGGAGCTTAAAGCATGGGTCAAAAGAGTAATCCTAATTGCGTAAGACTAGGCTTCAATAAAAATTGACTCTCTAGGTGAAATGCTCCAGATAAGAAAAGTGCGGCTCAGTGGATACTAGAGGATGAAAAAATTAGAAAGTATCTTAATACTGAGTGTAGAGAGGGAATACTTGCTCAAATTGAACTTGATAGGTTTATGAACTATACTGGCACTTGAATGATTACCATTACACTTCACTTGGTTGAGGTAGGATTATTTGATCATGAAAAGGAGAGGGAGAGATTAACTAGGGCGCTTAAGAAACTCATAAGCGGTGCGTGAGAAGTGGAGATAGTATTCCTGGAACTTAAGAATCCCGGAGTTAGTGCAATTGTATTAGCTAATGAAGTGGTAACTATGTTGGAAGATAGGGTGCCTCTTCGAATTACATTGAAGCGCACCATAAAAACTGCGATGTATGCTGGAGCAAAGGGAATAAGAATACAAGTTTCAGGCAGAATTAACGGAGCTGATATGGCTAGGTCGGAAAGTGCAACAGAGGGGGAAATACCCTGCTCTACATTGCGCGCAAATATTGAATATGCATATAAAGTAGCTAGAACTACATATGGAGTTTTAGGTGTAAAAGTGTGAGTTAATAGGGGGTTATATTTTGGAGAGTATTATGCACCAATGCCTGAAAAGGTAAAGGTGTTTAGAGATGAAACAGGAAGATATGTTATTGCTGAGAGTACATAGAAAGGTTGTAGGTGCAGCCTAAGAGAACTAAATGGAGAAAACCTCACAAGGTTAGCTATGAGGGAAAGGCAAAGGGTAATAGATATATCTCTTACGGTGTTGCGGGACTTAGGGCGTTAGAGGGAGCTTGAATTACGGAGAGACAGTTGGAGGCTGCGAGAATTGCCATTTCAAAGAGGTTAGGGAAAACAGGAAGAATGTGAATCAGAGTTTTTCCCCACCTTTCTCTCTCTAAAAAGCCATTAGAAGTTAGAATGGGCTCCGGAAAGGGAGCTCCTAGCCACTTTGTAGCTACAGTTAAAGAGGGCACTATTTTATTTGAAGTTGCAGGTTTAGAGAAAGAGGAGATATTAAAGACTTTCTACAAAGCTAGTGCGAAACTTCCTATTAAAACTGAAACAATATTTAGGGAACTAACCATTTAAATCAGATGGCTAGCGAGACTAAAGAGTTAAGGGCTACTGAGACCGAAAAACTAAAAAAATTACTATTCGATCTTAAGGTAAGGTTAGTGGAGTACAGATTTCAACTTTCTCAAGGTTCCCTTAAGAATACTAATTTAATTAAGGGAACTAAGCGAATGATTGCGAGAATTCTCACAATTTTGCATGAGCGAAAGGAAAGCTTTAGTAATAGGGATTTAGCTCACTATATGAAGTTAGCAGATGCTGAAGAGCGCTCTAAATTAGCTAGAAAAAATAGATAGATATGGAAGAGGCGGTGCGAGAACTTAGGGGAAAAATCCTGACTGGTCAGGTAATTTCAGTGAGGCCTAAGACTATAGTAGTGAGGGTAGCAAGAAGTTATAAGATACCTAAATATGGGGTGACTAAAACGCGGTATAAGAAATGTCATGCTCACGATGAGTTGAATAGTGCAGCGGTTGGAGATACTGTAAGCATTTTGAGTTCTAGACCTAGATCGGCCTTAAAAAGATGGGTATTACTTCCTCCAGATTATAGAAAGCAAAAACTGTCTAAATAGTGATTCAGGTCCTCTCAAGACTAAATGTTGCCGACAATACTGGAGCTAAAGAGGTGGGGGTTATAAAGGTATATGGAGGCACTAGAAGGAGGTATGCAGGTGTAGGAGATGTAGTTTTAGTCTCAGTCAAGAAACTCTCCTCCTTTTCTGGAGTTAAAAAAGGAGAGATGTTTAAAGCTTTAATTGTGAGGACAAAGTCTAAAGTAAGGCGAAAATCAGGTGCAACTCTTTCATTTGATGAGAATTCCTGTGTTTTGCTTAAAAATGATGGTTCTATTTTGGGCACTAGGGTATTTGGCCCCCTTTCAAGAGAGCTCAAAGAGAAGGGTTACAATAAGTTAATTTCAATTGCTGAGTTTGTTTTTTAAGGCAGGTGAGGAGGTTAAAGAAGGGAGATCAAGTGCTAGTTATGAGGGGCTCAGAGAAGGGTAAGGAGGGCAAAATTAAACGTATTTTAGTCGAGAGGGAGGCTGCTGTGGTGGAGGGAGTATATAAGTGTACTGTATATAAGAGAGGTAAAGGTTTAATAGAATTTGAGAGGCCTATCCACCTCTCAAATTTGGCATTACTGTCGTCTAATAAGAAAGAGGGAGCTATTAAAGTCTCCTATTTAATCAAGGAGGGTAAAAAAGAGAGGATAAGTAGGAAAAAAGCTAAAACATAGAAGTGAGCGATTTTAGCTGAAGTTTAAGGGAGAAGTATAGGACTGAGATTATTAGCTCCCTTATGAGGGAATTTGAATTTAGTTCTCCAATGCAAGTGCCTAGACTGCAAAAGATAGTAATTAATATAGGCTGCGGAGATGGTTCAAAAGATAAACAGTTTATAGAATCATCGGCTAGAGAGTTAGAGTTGATAGTGGCTCAGAAACCACTAATTACTAAATCTAAAGCTTCAATTGCTGAATTTAAGTTACGTGAGGGTCAGCCAGTAGGGTTGAAGGTAACTCTACGAAATGACAGAATGTGGTCTTTTGCAGAGAAGTTTTTTAAGGTCGCACTTCCTAGAGCTAGAGACTTTAAGGGAATACGGAGATCCGCTGTAGACAGTCAGGGAAATTTAAATATTGGAGTAAAGGAGCAAATTATATTTACTGAATTAAACTACGATAAGGTTAAAAAATTGAGGGGAATGAATATCAGTTTTGTGACTTCTAATAGTAATAGGGAAGCCTCTTTAGCTATGTTTGCCCAGTTAGGCTGTCCATTTGCTAGAGGTTAGGTAGTATGGCTAAAAAGTCGCTGATTTATAAGCAACAAAAAGTGCCTAAGTTTAAGTGCAGGGCATATACTAGATGTGGTCGTTGCGGTAGAGCGAGAGCAGTATTTAGGGATTATATGCTGTGCAGGCTCTGCTTTAGGGAACTAGCTAGTTGGGGTTACATCCCAGGAGTTAAAAAAGCCTCATGGTAACAGATTTAGTTGCGAATGGGTTGAATCAAATTAAGTTAGGCAGTCGCGTTAAAAAGAAGGAGGTATCTTTTTGATCCTCTAAGCTACTCGAGGAAATTTTGAGGGTGATGGAGGAGGAGGGATATATTAGAGGTTTTATTACTAAAGTGGAGAATAATAAACGTAGAAGCACTATCTACTTGAAATATAAGGATGGTGTCTCCTCTATTACTGGATTGAGAAAGATTACTACCCCTAGCAGAAAGGTAAGTGCGGGATGAAGGGAATTGCCTATAGTGATGTCTGGGCTTGCTACTGTAATTGTGAGTACCTCTCAGGGAGTACTCTGCGAGAAGGAAGCTAGAAAACGTAAATTAGGGGGAATCATTTTAGCTTATGTATGATAGGATAAAAATTTAGATTGTCTCGAATAGGAAATAGGAGTTTAACGGTACCGGAAGGCTTAGAATTTGAGCTTACAGAAAATTACCTACTTTTTAAAAAGGGAGAGAAGAGTAGAAAGATTATGTATGATTCTAAGATTGTGAAGGTTAGGTATGAAAATGAAATTCTGAGCTTTGAGAGGGGAAATAACTCTAAATTTTCTAATATGATGCAGGGCACTTTAAATTCACTTTGCTATGGAGCTATTATAGGCTTAACTAGGGGATTCCAGAAAAAATTGATTATTGAAGGAGTAGGATATAAGGCGCTTCAGAGGGGAGATAAGCTGCATTTATCTCTAGGTTATTCAAGGGAGAAAATTTTGCAGGTACCGGGAGAGCTTCAACTGTCTATCCCCTCCTCCGGAAAGGAGATTTTACTTAGTTCTCACAATAAGGAAATATTAGGAGAATTTGCTGCCCTCGTTAAGAAGCAGAGACCCGTGGAACCTTATAAGGGGAAGGGAATCAGAATTGAGGGAGAAATAGTAGTTAGGAAGCAGGGAAAGAGTGCTGAAGGAGCTAAAAAATAGGTCGAGTTAGACTATTTCTCGGGATAGCCTTGCTGAAATTCAGTCTAGACGAAGCAGGAGAGCTACTAAAGTACTCTCGAAGGCTCGAGAGGGGAGAAAACACATTCTTAGGGTGAAAAAGACTAATTTGCACCTATATCTCTTAGTGAAGTCTCCTAAGGATGGAAGGGTACTTTTTTCAGCTTCTTCGCTTCAACTGAAAATCAAGAAAGGGGGTGTGGAGAATTTAGAAAAGATAGTGGCTTCTTTACTGGAAAAATTGAATGCACGAAAGATAGATAGCCTGAGCTTGGATAGGGGATATCATAGCTATTATGGTACTATTCAGAAGGTGAGAGAGCGCCTTCTAGAAAACGGGATAAAAATATAGTGAGTACTAAGGTAGAAGCTAAGAAAACCGTTTTACTTTATGATTACAGAAAAAAGGTTAGGGAAAATGAAGCTAAGAAGGGAGAAAATATTCCAGGCGGTTCTAGAATCTTAAAGAATGTTGAAGAACGTAAAGAAGATGATAAGAGACTCTTAAATCTTCAGCTAAATGAATTTGAGGAAAAGGTGATTAAGGTCAAGAGGGTATCTAAGACTACGAGAGGGGGTCGTCAGAGTAGAGTTTGAGTATTGGTGGCTGCCGGGAATAAGAAAGGAAAGTTGGGGTTCGCAATTGGAAAGTCTAGAGAGTATTCCCTCGCCTTTAGGAAAGCTGCTAGAAAAGCTGTAAAAAATGCAATTAAAGTTCCAATGAATAGCAGGGGAACGATTTATCATGAGTTTTTGGGAAAGCATAATGCTTCAAAGGTATTATTGAAACCCGCCAAGAGCGGTACAGGAATTATTGCGGGAGGTCCTGTAAAAAAATTGTTACTTTTAGCTGGATATAAAGATCTTTACTCTAAAAATCTAGGAGCTAATAATCCTGTCAATATGGTGCGCGCTACCTTTAATGCCTTGCTCTCCCAGCAATCTCCGAAGCAAATAGCGCGGTTAAGAGACAAGACTTTTGAGGAACTATTTCACCTCCCTCCTCGAGCAAGTACATTGGTAGAAGAGGCTACTGAGCTCTCACAATAATATTTAGGCAATGGAGTTACATACTCTTCAGTATTCAAGAGGTTCTAGGGGTCAGAGACGTAAACGAGTAGGGAGAGGTTTTGGCAGTGGAATTGGAGGGAGATCCACGCGTGGTACGAAAGGTCAAAATGCTAGAAAATCTGGTACTGTAAGACTAGGTTTTGAAGGGGGGCAGATGCCCCTCTTCAGAAAAATAGGAAAATATGGTTTTAATCATAGAGCTTTTAAAACAGCTAAAAAAGTGATACCTTTAAAAAGATTGGATTTTTTTAAGGATGTTAGGGAGTTTAACTGAATTACCTTGAGAGAAAAGAGATTATTGAATTCTAGAGATAGGAGGCTCAAAATCATTGGAGATACTTCTGCATTATCTGGAGTTACTATTTATGCGCATGAGTTTTCCAGGGGAGTAGTAGAGTGAGCTGAAAAAAGTGGGAGTAAGCTAGTAAAGTTAGCTCCTGATCAGTTGCTAGAGTGCTAGTTCCTAGAAAGCCATTCAGTTAGCGCTTACAGCTAGGGGGAGGCGTTCAGCCTCCTCCTCTTTTTTCGCTAAGAATAGGGGGACTATTATCTCCCTACTGGCTACATGTGCAATTCTATTTTTATTTCAGGTCGGTTCGCATATAACAGCGCCTATGATCGAAAGAAGAACAGCTTCTAACCTTTCAGGATTGGCCCAATTACTGAACTTATTTGGAGGAGGTGGATTTAGGAGAGCTAGTATTTTCTCTGTAGGAATTTCCCCATATATAACGGCTCAGATCATCATTCAGCTAATGTCAAATGATTTAGTTAAAAAGCTTAATGAACTCCGAAAGGCTGGTGAGTTAGGTAGGGTAAAACTAGAACTCTACACTAGACTCTTGACAATGCCCTTTGCAATAATTACCTCACTAGGTACTCTTTACCTCTTAAATAATGAGGGAGTTAGCTTTAAGTATCTTTGGGAACCGGAACCGGTTGACCCTACACTGGAGAGGGTAGATGCCGATGCTTCTTCCAACTTAAAGGGAGGCGCACAGTTTATTACACTGGGAAAATTGCCCTTCATTCAGCAGGCATTGATGGTGCTAGTTTTTGTGACCGGAACTTATATTGCACTCTTTCTTTCTGATTTGATTTCTAAAAAGGGATTGGGAAATGGCATCTCACTTCTGATTGTTTCTGGAATTATTTCCTCCCTTCCTGAAAATTTTTACAACTCCTATAAGTTCCTAGCCTCTTTTGAGGGAGGTACTGAAAACATTCAACTGCTTATGAACATCTTTAAGTTTTCTATTTATGTCTTTTTCTATATTGTGGTAATTGCACTAATGGTTTTCATTAACGGTTCTGTGCGTAGAATTCCGATACAGCAAATAGGTGCAGGTTTAATTTTGGATAAGCGTAAATTAGGATATCTTCCATTTAAGTTAATGCCTGTAGGTATAATGCCTGTAGTCTTTTCCGGATCTATAATGATTCTGCCTGTAGGTATAGCTGAGATAAGTAAATCCGCCTCTCCAGGATTTAATGCTTTTATACAGGAATATATCTCCTTCGGGAGTTCTACTGGGTTGCTCATTTACTTCTGTTTGATTGTGCTCTTCTCCTTTTTGTATTGTCAGGTGCAGTTTAATACTGATGAGATGTGTAGGTCCTTCCAGAAGTCTGCTCAATTTATACCGGGAATAATGATTGGGCAGGAGACACACAATTACATAAAAATGGTGCTTAATAAGATCAACTGATTGGGCGCACCGATGCTAGGTTTAGTTACCATTATGCCAAATTTACTAAATATTTGAACAGGCTTGCCCTCCCAAATTGCCTTTGGAGGTACTGGAATGCTCCTACTCGTCTCTACAGCCCTAAATGTGTATGAAGAGTTACTGTCTACACACATAATTACCAAATATAAAGCTGAGCAAGAGCAGGAGTTGCACTCCCTGGAAGAAAGGCTATACTCCACTGGACTTAAGCCTTCTCCCTATCTATTGTGATAACCTTTAAAGGTGTGACTTAGAGAGTTAAAATCGAGCCCAAAGAGTTAGTTTTAATAGTTTTGCTGGCCCCTCCGGGTTCGGGAAAGGGAACCCTTTCAGAACTACTGAGGGAACGCAAAAATTTTTATGTGCTTTCAGCTGGAAAAATATTTAGGACTTTGATTTCAAGAAGTGCGGAAGGTAGCCAAGAGTTAGCAGAGGTAAATAAGGGAGGTTACCTCTCTGATGAAATAGTAAATAAGTATATGATTCAGGAGTTAGACTCTATTCAGGAAGCAGCCCTTAAGGGAGCTTTCCCTAGGTCTTATATAGTACTAGATGGTTATCCTAGAACAATAGGTCAGGCTAAAAAGCTGGAGTGATGAGCAGCAGAAAATGAATTGATAGTAGTGCAGCTAGAAGGGTTAAATGAAAGTCAAATTTCACAGAGATTAAACAATAGATATCTTTGTGAAGCTCACGAACATATATTTAATGCACTCAATAATTTTCCACAAGATGGTAGATGTCCAAAAGATGGTTCTAAGTTAATTAAGAGACAGGATGATCTGGAGGCAGAAACAATTAAAAAAAGATTATCTCAGCATGAGTCTCTAACCACTCCCATCTGGGAGTACTATAAGCAGAAAAATATTAGATCAATTGTTTTAAACAGTAGTTCAACAGTTGAAGAGCTCTATGACTCTTTCTGCAAGATTGTACTTAATTAGTGAAGTTAAACCTCAGTGTAGGGGTAGTAGCTCAAAAGAGTGAGGCTGAGCTTCAGACTATGAGAGTGGGAGGATTGATCTGACAGAATATTAGAGATTACCTAGTAGATAGTGTTAAGCCCGGAATGAGTCTTAAGGAGGTAGAGAAGTTAACAAAGGCTCAATTTGGGAAGTATGGAGTAGTTTCTTCCTTTGACAAAAGCGGAGATTTCCCCTCAATTATGTGTCTCTCCCTGAATGATTGTGTCGTTCACGGCGCCGCTTCAGAGGAGTTAATTAGGCCCGGAGATAAACTTACACTCGATTTTGGATTTAGCTATTTAGGCTTAAATATAGATGCTGCTTTCTCGATGTTTTTTCATCCTGAAAAAGAAGAGGAAAAAACACTGGGAAGGGGAGGAATAAAAAAATTAGAGGAATACTCCTATCTAGATCAACTCACTAAGGCACTATTTTATGAGGCAATTTCAGGCTTAAAAGCTGGGGAATTAACTGGAGCAATAACAGAACGTATTGAAAATTTTTTTTGTAAATATTTTCCCAAAAAGTATTCACTGCTGGAAAAGTTTACGGGTCACGGTATAGGAAAAAAATTACATGAATTTCCGAGAGTGCACAATTTTGGAATGAGGAAAGTAGAGGGAGTTGCACTTCCAGTTAACTCTACAATTTGCATTGAACCTATGATAATTGAACAGAAAGACGGTTCTTGAATACAGCGGGAGGGAGATTGCGGTGTCTATGCAAAAGATAGAAATGCTCAAACCCTACACTATGAACATTTGGTTGCAGTTAAAGCAGATGGAGTTGAAGTCTTAACTGCGAGTCTACAAGAAATGAGGGAATTGAAGAGTACATGAGAGTTAGTGAAGAAGCTGTAGTTTGAGCTCAGAGATTGAAAAGTTTTCACTGGAAGGTAAGATTGTTAAGATGGTGACTTCCGAGTACATTAAGGTAGAGTTGGTAAATAAAAAGATAATAGACTGCCATCTAGCTAAGAAATTAAGGAGATATAGTTCCTATCTACTGGAGGGAGATTTGGTAATTGTAGAGTTAGATCTATACGATCTGAATAAGGGAAAAATTATAGAGAGAATTATGCCTGAAAAAAAAGTTTAGAGTTGTAGAGTGAAGGTAAGGGCTTCAGTTAAGAGAATATGTGATCACTGTAAGATTGTGAGACGTAAAAATAGACTTCGGGTAATATGTAAGATCGCCAAACATAAACAACGTCAGAAGTAGATTTAAGAGTTAATTGGGCTTAAAATTAAAATTGAGGGAATTTGGTAAAAATAGAGAAGTTTAAGTCTATTAAGTGTTTGGAGTACTAGTTTTTGGCTCGTATACTTGGTGTAATATTACCTGACAAGAAGGAGTTATTCATAGCTCTCACTAAAATTTATGGAATTGGTAGAACTACCTCAGAAAAGATTATTCAATATTGGGCTTTAAATAAGATAGTTTCGGAAGACCGTTTAACTCAAGAGGAAAAGGACCGTTTACATCAACTAAAAACTAAGAGGGTACATACACTTCAGGCAGAGGAGATAGCCTCTCTCTCTCAGACAATAGTTAAACTTCAGTCAGTTCAGGACAAAAATTCTACTGAAAAACTTCTAAGGGAGAGACTTCTACTGGAGGGAGATCTTAGAAAAAAAATTAGTGATGATCTGACTAACCTTAAGGAGATTGCATCTTATGTAGGGCTGCGCCACAGAAGATCTCTACCAGTCCATGGACAACGTACTAGAACTAATGCTAGAACTCGGAAAGGTCCTAGAAAGACTGTGGCAAATAAGAAAATTGAGGGTAAAAAGTAGTTAGGTGTCTGCTACTACAGGGAAATCTGTTTCTAAGAAGAAAAAGCTTTCAGTCTCCAGTGGTATTATGCATATAAGTACCTCAATGAATAACATAATTATCTCCTTTACTGATCCAGAGGGGAATGTCTTACTTCAGGAGAGTTCCGGTACGTTAGGATATAAGGGAACTAAGAAATCTACCTCTTATGTTGCTAATTTAGTAGCTTCTAAGATTGGGAAAGAGGCTAAGGAGCTGGGAGTTTCATCTATAGCTATTCATGTAAAGGGAATTGGAAGGGGAAAGGAGATTGCACTTAGAACCATAGTGGGGTTAGGTTTTGAGGTGACAGAAGTTGCAGATAAGACTCCACTACAGCATAATGGATGCACTCCAAGCAAGAAGCCTCGTTAGAGTTATGTCTACTCAAATTAAGGTAGATATGCTTGAGAGATTCATGGATTTTCAGATTGAGACAGAGGTAGTAGATGCTAGTGATAGTTCAGCTACAGTAATTTTCTCTCCACTCGAACGAGGCTTCGGGAACACCTTAGGAAATACTATGAGAAGACTACTCTTAAGCTCCATTCCCTCTGCAGCTGTGTTTGCAATTAGAATTTCTTCACTTCCTCATGAGTACTCAGCAATTAAGGGGGTAGCAGAAGATGTAACTCAGTTAATACTAGCAGTGAGAAAATTAGTACTTAAGGTAGATGAAAAAATTATTGATTTTGAGGCGTTAAAAAATGAACCAATTGAGAGATGACCTTATCTGAAGGTGAGAAAAAATACAGAGGGAACTGTATACGCTAAAGATATAGAATGCTTTGCAGGTATTGAGATTGTCAATCCAGAGCTTAGAATATGCGAGGTGACCACTGACGGTGCGGGTTTTGAATTAGATTTGTTTTGCACAGTTGACAGGGGGTATAAGAGCTCAGAGGAAAATAGAGCTTTAATTAGTACACTTTCCTTAATTCCGATAGATGCTATCTTCTCTCCAGTTTTAATGGTGGAGTGAAAGGTTACTGAAGAAAAGACTACTAAATTAGGTATTAGCGATAAATTAAAGCTGAGCTTATCCACTAATGGCTCTATTTCAGCACTGGAAGCAATCTGGTATGCCTCCAAAATACTAGTTAACTTGTTTGCAAAAATCTCTGAGCAAAAGGTGAATGTATATAAAATCGATACTAAGCCTAGAGACTGACATATTATTGCGAAGGAAGATTCTACCAAAATCGGTACTTTGGCAGCAACCTCAATAGACTCACTTGATTTAGGTCAGCGAAATTACAACATTCTGAAAAATAAGGGTATAAACACCATCTCAGAGTTGATTGCAAGATTTGAGGAACTTGCTTCATTCAGAAATTTAGGTAGAAAGGCTCTCTCAGAGATAAGGGAAAAATTGATAAAAGCAGGTTATAAGGTAGGAGGAGCTGCGCCAACCACGCCTAAAACTGAGATAAAGAGTTAACCTTCAAGGGGAAGGGGAGCGTCAGCTCCCCTTATCCCTCTACCTATTTATTTTTTTTGAGTTTCCTCTCCCTTAGAGGTGAGACCTACTAGTGATTTAACTTCAGCTAGATATTTTTTAGCCACTACTCCCCCACTAATTAATACTCCTAGGTAGACACAGCGTCTAACTCATTTAGGTAGAAAGAATAATGCTTTTAAGAGTATCAAATATTAAGTTTTTAGGGCTTTTTTACTTTCTCTCTTGCGGTGCGCTTCTATCTTAGAGTGATGCCCCGAGAAGAGCACTTCCGGTACCTTATAACCTAGAAATTCTCTGGGAGGAGCATATACAGGAAAGTCTAGATCTTCAATAGAATCAGTAGAGTTAAAACTTTCAGATTCTAAACTTTCAGTCTTTATTACTGAGGGAATAAGTCTCACTATACTCTCAACCAGTACTGAAGCTGCGAGCGTTCCAGAGGAGAGTATATAGTCCCCAATAGAGATAGCTTCTGAGATAAAGTGCTTAATTCTCTCATCTATGCCTTCGTAGTGTCCGCAGATGAACACTAGAGGTTTGTCCGCAGAAAGTTTTTCCAGGTCCCTAGCCTTAGACTGTGTAAATTTAGGAGACCTAGGGCAGAGTAGGATAATGTGAGCAGTCTTAAGTAGGTTGTATCGTGATAAAAGGTTGTAGATGGGAACTATAGACAGCACCATTCCACTTTTTCCCCCGTATGGAGGATAATCTACCTGTTCTCTCACCTTTTGCCTAATATTTATCACCTTAAACTCTATAGGTGCTCGATATATAGACTTTAAGGTGATAGAGTGAATTAGTCAATTGGTAGCTTCTTCAGGAAAAAGTGTGAAGATATAGAATCTTCTCTTCCTTAGTTGTGCAGGAAGGGTCAACTCCCAGTAAGTTTAAAGTCTAATTTTAATTTAAAATTAAAGTTTAGGCACCGAAATTAGATAAATGAGTTCAGAAAGGGTAGTTAACTATCTAACTGAAGAAAAACTTGAGGAGTTAAAGGCTCAACTATCTAATCTGGTGGATGTTCAGAGATCTATAATACTTGAGGAGTTAAAGCAAGCTAGAAGTCTAGGAGATTTATCAGAAAATGCTGACTATGATAGTGCTAAAGATAGGCAAGCTCAGTTGGAGAAAAAAATTCAGGAGATTGAAGCTATACTGAAGAACTACTCTCTAATAAATGCCCAGGAGAAAACAACTTCTAAAAAACGAGATAGAGTTGTAGAGATAGGCTCTAAGGTGAGAATATATCATTCTCTCACTAACCAGGAATATGTTTTAGAGATACTTGGGAGCTTAGATGCTAATCCAGCTCAACACAAGATATCTAATGAGTCTCCGATTGCAAAAACTATATTAGGCAAACCTGCTGGAGGAACTTATCTAGTAGAAGGATTAAAGAAGAGTTACAAGATTACCATACTAGAGATACTTTAGGAAAGTGGTTTACTTTAGAGTGTTAAACTTTGATCATCTTGTACTGGGAAAGATTACAGGACTTACAGTAGAAGGAGTGTTAGTTACCTCTAAATTGTTTGCCCCTTTTTTAAAGCATAGAAGTTTTTCTTTTTCTGCCATTCCAGGAAAAGTTTTACCCCTTCCCTGCGCTTATCATTCCCTAAGCGAATACTATGAAAACTGAGGAGAATTAGCTACCTCTACTGAAGATAAGAAATATTTGCTTCCTACGAACTGAGAGCTAGTATACTCTCTCCTACTAGAGTTAAGGGAAAGGAGAACAGAGTTGCAACTCCCTGAACCCTTTTCAGAGGAAACTTCTACTATTGACTATCCTAGTTGAAAGTCTCAGATAAAACAGGTACTCTCATCTATCTCAGATATTGATTTTCATGAAATAATAGACAATTACAACCAGAGGGTATTTACACATCCAAAGTCTAAGCTCAACTTTAAGCTAATACATCCAGAAGAAATCAAATTTAAGGGAAAAGTGTTCCCTACTATTGCAGGGGCTAGAAATCTACAGATATATTTAAACAAGAAACTTGAGATTCTGCCCATGTTTTCAGTAGACAAAGACTCTAAGTTAAAGTTACTCCCCTCTTGAAAGCTTGAGGAGTTAGAAGGCCAAACTACATTTAAATACGATCAAGAGTGAATCTCAACACTAGAGTCTAAGGCACCGGATTTGTTTAGTCTGCATTCTTTTAAAGCTCCACCCCTACCTACGTTTAGTAAATAGTGGTTCGTATTCGAATGAAGAAAATGGGTAAATCGCACAATCCTGTATATAGAATCATTGCGATAGACTCTAAGAGAGGTAGAGATTCAGCAGAGTTAGCAAATTTAGGACTATATGAACCTAAAAAGGATTATTTTAGATTAAATATGACCCTCTATCAGGAGTGAATCTCTAGGGGGGCTCAACCTACTAAAAATTTACTAGTATTGTTGAAGGCTCAACCAAAGCTCTCTCATTTCTAGTAGGTTTAGGCTCTCTATCTTAACTGCACCTGTAGAGGGTGAGGGCAGCTTTTACAGTTCAACTTATTTTCCGATAGTAGTCTACACTTCAGATAATCTAGTACCTGAGTCTAACTTAAGGGATTGATGGGCACTTACCTGTTTTCCAATGAGGGTAAACCTAGAGGGACGTTCGAATACCTCACCACAGTCAAAGCATCAGTCTTATAGGGAAGTTCTCTTGGTAAATAGAAGGGAAATAGGAGCCTATATTCCAGCTTCAGATTCTCTCGTAATTGATAGAGAGGTACTACTTCACTATGTTTTATCAGGTTGTCAGCTAAATAGTGCACTTACAAGATTAATTAGAAGACTATTACCGGAAGTTCCACTGCGCAAGCAATTAGAATTTAGCTCTCTAGTTTCTCCAGAAAGTTGGCAGATACAGGAAAGTGCTGCTCTTCTAGAGAAGCATGATAGTGTTTTAGCTGCACTTCACAAACCTAAAAAACAGAAAAAAGCTAGGAAAAAGTAGTGAAATTACTAGAGGCTCAGAAACTCTTCTACTCTCTTCAGGGGGATGAAGCAAAAACCCAGGTTTTTAGGAGTCTAAAGGCAGGTGATATTGTCGCTGTATATGAAAGGCTTATAGATGAAAAGAAGAAGGAGAGAATACAGAAGTTTCAGGGCATCTTAATTAGGAAAAGGAGAAGTTTGCTTGGGGAAAATATTCTACTCAGGGAAAAATTTAGAAACTTTTGGGTAGAAAAATCTTTTTTCATTCATTCCCCTTCAGTGCGTAACATAGAGAGGGTAAAAGAGGGAAGGTCTAGAAGAGCCTATCTTTCATATTTAAGAACTACTGAATCACTACCATTAAAACTGAAGAGACTAAAGCCGAGGTCTAGTATAGTTAAAAAGTAGGAGATGCCTGTAATCAAGGTGAGGGAAAATAATATAGAACAGGCAATGTTTGAGTTTAGAAGATTATCTACTGAGGTAAAGAGAAGTGCAATGAAATATCTCTATCACCTTAGACCAGCTTTAAAGCGAAAGGAAAAGAAGAAGAGAGCTGATATGAGACGTAAATTTTACTAGATGAAGATAGTAGAATATACTATTCAAGATAAAGTAGGACTTCATGCCAGACCTGCATCTAAACTAGTACAGTCTCTTTCGAAGTATAAGTCTAGCGTAAAGTTAGAGTTTAATGGTAAGGTAGTAAATGCTAAGTCAATTATTAATCTCTTGACTTTAGGAGCTTCATCTCAATCTATTGTGATATTCAAAATCGAAGGAGAAGATGAGGAGGAACTTTCCAGAGAATTAACAAATATACTGAATGAACACGGAATTTAACACTCAGGAGGTTAATAACTAGCTAGTACAACAGAAGGGAGATAAGGCCGAAAGGCCTTATTCTCCTGTTTTAGTCTGTTCCTGTTCTAGGCTATACTAGTTGCACTATAAATTTACCCTCAGCAGTTCTTAAAAGTCTAGTATAACCACCCTTTCTAGTCTGATACTTTTTGGCTAACTCTTCAAATAGTTTCTTTACTAGCTCCTGCTGAGTGTACTTTGGAGTTCTAAGCAAGATGGAGTAAGCTTTACGTCTTGTTACTAAATTATCTTTTTTGGAGATAGTAATAAGTTTCTCAAGATATCTCTGAGTGGAGCGTGCACAACTTAACTTAGTTGTGATAGCACCGTAAGAGATTAAATCAGAACATTGTTGTCTCGTAATCATCTTCCGTCTAGCTGAATCAACAGCTCTTTTCGGTTGATATGACATATATTATGGATTTTAGCTGCTCTAGAGTGGATTATTGGATTGAGCGCCTAAAAACAGTAGGTTAAATGATCCTTTAAGTTCATGGCTCTGTCTAATCAGGTTATATTTCTTGCGAGTAATAAGCACTCAGTTAGTCTTAAGTCAGGGAAACGCAGGAGCTATTACTGTTATTCCCAGGAAGATTAGCTTGAAAAGGTAGATTATCTGATGTGTACTGATAAAGGAGTAGAGGCTGTTCAAGATGTAGTAAATCGCTCCTACAAAGATGCTGAGGGAAGAGAATCTATAGAGAGGTTTAGCTCAGTAGCTGAGCTCCCTGAAACTTGCTATTCAGATAACGATGCCAAGTAAGCAGAAAATCACCAGGGAATTAAGCTCCGCTAGAGTGTCGTTCAACTGCCAAAAGATAGCTCTATCACTGGAGGAGATTCAATAGTTAAGCTGTGCAATTGCGGCAAGGGTTAGTGCGATTATCACAATTCGCTTGAGCAAAAAGAGTCAGACACTTAGTCTAGTTTCAATTCCAAATTTTTTCAGATGTTTTCCCCTATTTATTATCTGCCGTTTCAAGCTGTTAAAAGAGTTGAAGTTGTATTTTAAATACAGATTTACAAGTTGATTAGACCCACAAATGGTAGATACATTTAGACTAGATAGGAATGTAAGCATAATCAGTATAGTTAGCACATCTTTTAGGTTTTTATCATTTTTTAAGTTGTAAAAATTTAGGAAATCTCCTCCCTTTTTATCTCCCAAAAGGGAGATAGCAATTAGGGCAAAGTATAGGAGTGTTACTATAGCCATTGAATAGAGTACTAATTTAGAGAATGCAATTTGAGCCTTCGCTCTAGTTTTTAGAGCCAATACTGAGTAGAAACCGTCATACATGAAAAATATAGAGGGAAGACCTGAGAGCATAATTGTTCAACCACTAAGTGAGTTAAATCCAGCTGTATTTAACTGTTGTGCAGCACCGTTTCCGTTGTTAGCATCGCTTCGAAATATAGAGATCACACCGAAGATGGTAAACACAATCATAGTGATGAAAATACAGCAAGAGAGACAACGTTGAAGCCGCTCAGCCCACTTAAACGAAAAGGCAGTCAATGTACTAATTGCACCTCCCAGGAGTAAGGCTAATACTGCACTTTCCCAGACTCAGAGAAAAGATTCACCCATTATTCACTGCAGCAAATAGAGGGAGGTAGTAATTAGTCCTATTGGCTGCGCAAAATCTCTTGTAAATCTAATAGCTCAATTTCTGAAATTAAGACCACAGTATTCTTCTACCCACTCTATAAAACTTCTTCCACTTAGAGAGTGCTGTTTTACTAATTTAGTGAATACAAAAGTCATTGAAATTATTAAAAATCCTGCAAGACAGAACAGCGCAAGAATAGGTCATATTTCAAAGTGAGACAATTCACTGAGAGTTTTAGACTTTAGAAATACTCCTACACCCAGCATAGAGGAAAGAGAGATTAAAAAGAGTTTTCAACTACCTAGTTCTCTCCCTTTTAGGCCGAAGCAGTAGGAACTGCTCACGGCTGTTAGACTAGACCGCTAGTAGAGGCCTGAGATAAAGTTTCGCAGTTCCCTTGTTTTAGGAGAGGTAAACAATTCTTTAGAAGTTCCACTTTCTAGAATTTTTCCCCCCTTGATAAATGCAGCATAGTCTGATACGTGCATTATCTGAGAGAGAGAGTGAGAGACTAATATGACTGTCATTTTCTTAGAAATATTCAGTATTAATTGTTCAATCTTAGAGGTTGAGGCTGGATCTAGAGAGCTAGTAGGTTCGTCCATCAAGAGTATTTCAGGTTCCAGTATGAGTGCCCTAGCAATACACAACCTCTGAGCTTGGCCCTGTGACAGAGTATCAATAGGATAGCTTTCAAGTCGATCTTTAAGTTCATCTCAAAGTGCACATTCTCTAAGTACATTTTCTAGTTTTTTCTCCAGAATTTTAGAGTCATACAATCCCCTAGCTCTGAGCGCAAATAATACATTTTCTCTCACTGTTAGGGGAAATAACACAGGAGTCTGTGATATTCAACCTATTTTGCGTCTCAACAATTCTACAGGAAAATATGTACTTAAAATTTCCGTCCCCTTGAAGAAGATTTGACCATTGCACTTAAATTGGGTAGTATTATTCGTGTCAAATATTCCCTTAGTCATTGAGGAAAGCAGCAGGGATTTTCCAGCACCTGAAGGACCTATGATTCCAAGTACAGTATTCTTCTTTACCTCCAGCGAGATATTGTCTAAAAGTATTTGCTGTCTCCTGGAGAATTTTCTCACATTTACTCAAAGTGAAAAATTTTGAATACGTAGAAACTCTTCCCTGTCTGTCGCCTCAAAGAGTCTTAACTTACTAGCTTTAGTGAGGCAAACTTTTTTTAGTGCAGCCTTCTTTAATCTTTGAGCTTTAGTTTTTTCATCTTTAGGTCGTTTACGGGAGTCGAATAATTCCCTTAGGTCAAATTTAGGTTTTACCAGAGAACTAAGACTCACCTAGTTAAGCATACTTAGAGAATAGAGGTGATCTCATATTTCAATTTTGACTGCTCAAAGTTAGATAACTCCTAAAAAATACCTTCTGAAGAGCTTTTTTCACTGTTTGATTCCAGAATTTAGCTCAAAAGTAGATGAATAGGGAATTCAGGAATATGCAAGTACCTAAAAGTACTATCATAGTTTCATAAATTACAGATCTTGCATTATTTACCTTGTAACTTAGTAGTTCTGACATCATCTTTGTAGTTAGGGTTTGACCATGTCCCCAGATGGTAATTCTGCTATTTGGAGATGCACCTGTAGTTAGTCAGAGTAGCGCAGTTTCTCCATTCAGCCTATTTACAGAGTCAGCAGTAAATGCCTTCACTCGTTTTATTCCACTTTCCATCATTAGTGCAAGTAGCGACTCTGGGTGAAGTCCCAAAGTCATAAAAGCACCTGTATATTTTTTGAGATAACCTTCTATAAAGTTAAAGCATCTTGCAAACAAAAATGGAATATTTAATACTGTAAGGGTACAGATACCTCCAAAAATGGAAGTCTTAGTTAATCCAAGTTTTAGATAAGACATAAATACTACAGAACCGAAAATGGCCCACAACATAGGAGGTACTGTACTGCACCCAGAGATAAAACCTCCAAAGAAGTGTTTTACCCTCTTTCACTTGTGTAGATATACACATAGAAAGAAGGCTGCAAAAAAACAGATAGGAAAAGACCATGTAATTGCAAAAAACAAGAGTAGCAATGTATTTCAAAGAGGTACTAGAATCCCCTCCGCAGTAAATGTAGTGTTAAAGCCCCTAAAGATATTGAAGACAGTATAGTAACTTCCCTTCATCAAAATAGCAATAAGTATTAGCATTAAAAGACTTAATGTAAGTACTAGGAAAGCTCTTTCCTTAATCTTTCTATACTCTTCTCTATCAGCTTCACGCTTATTTCACTTCTCCCCATAGTATCTGTGCTCTGCATATCTCGAGATGTAGCAAGAAATATTAGTGAATCTAATTTTTTTCTCAATAAGTGAAAGTAAACAGTGTTTAAACATTCTCTTATATCTTCCTAGATATGTATCTCTATATTTGAAGGTAGAACCTTTTCTAATAAAGAATCAGTTAATTGTGAATGCGAGCACAAATAAGGTAGCACCGTAGACGAACATAGCTGCACGATTTGAGGTAGAACCTCCATCAGAGAGGTAGAAGGAAGAGATTAAGCTGGAGACAGTGTGAGAATCAGCAGAGAAAAAAGAGAGGAATGATTCAAAAGGTTTTGCATATTTATCATCAGCTACAAATCATCGAAGTGCAACACTTTCTCCAAAAGCCTTACTGACTGCAAGCGCTCAAGTTAGAAAAACAATACGTTTTGAAACTTTAGGAAAGATTTTTTCCCTTCACTTATGGGTCAATGAAAGTGAAAGTAGAGAAGAATCAATTTTTCGGACTTCTGCAGATTTAAATCAGTGAAAGTATGTTAAACATGCAATAGGAAATAAAGTCGTAAAAAACACTAAAAATGGAAATAAAATTTCAAACTTTGAGGTAAAACCTAGAATGTAAGGCACATACGGCGCGATTGCCTCAAAGATAATAAAAGAGGTAGCAAAGGAGGGAAGAATAGCTAAGATTTTGAGACATCATCAGATTATCTGTCTTAACTCATGTTTCAGCCTAAAAAGGTATTTAGCTGACTTGAAAGCACTAAAATGGGTGATACCAAAAGATAAAAATACCAGAATGATAGTGTAGAGTACCACTGGTCAGACAGCAACATTTGGAGCATGCTGACCAGCTCCTCAAGACAGAAAAAATTTGGTTCAATTCCCATTTTCGGAGGCAGAGCTATAAGCCTTGAAGAATACATATCCCAGGAAGAAGAGAACTACTCCAAGTACAGCCGAAAAATTTAGAAAACTAAAGGGCCTTAGTAGGCAGACCCTTCCCAGGAGGGGAAGGGAGAGTCTACTAGCTCTATTAATTAGGCTTTAAGAGGGTAGAGGGAGAAAATAGTTAAAAGTACTTAGATTATTAGGTAAATGTGGTACCCTGACATCAACAGGAAAAGTAGTCCGCTGAAAGCGACCGCAAACATAGGTCAAGAGGTAAGGCTGAAAGCAAAACTGTATTGCAAGCTTCAAATGAGTATGAATGTGTATGTCAACATCAGGAGAAGTAGATTCACTATTCACTTACTTAGGGGAGAGGTAAACATTCAGAATAATGCTCAATTAACTCTCTTGAAGCCTAGCTTAGGCTTAAAGAAAGAGGTAGTGATCGCATTATTTGTAATCTCAGAAAAAAAGGTTGAGAGTTGTAGATCTGTTCAGAGTTTGTGAATTGTCTGCACCCCCCTTCCCCATCACTTTCTAGAGATATGACCTAGCGGAGAGATTACCCTTTCTCCATAGGTTCTCCGTTTAGCTCATCATCTGTAAAAGTAATCTTTGTTTTTTCTATATTTAGCTGAGCACCAATATATATAGAGAGGTAGAAACCCTCCAGTGAAGAATGTCATTGAAATCATAAACAAGGTTTTTAGTACATTACTTTTAAACACTCTAGTAGAGTAGTAAGTTTGATTTGTCTGATCTTCACAGTCTCTAGAGTAGAAGTGAGCTAAGTGAGTGATAGAATCGTAGTTTCTCTCTTTTTCTACCAGTTCCTTCAGGTAGTTAGAGAATTTAGCGCGTTCTATTACATGTTTAGAGAGTTCGCTATCTAGAAATCTGTAGTTAGGATCTCTAGTTCTACGATATATTAGATAGAAGATAATGAGTCCTCCAGAGAGTAGGAAGGCAATCAAGTATGCATATATGTGGAGCAGTCTGAGGTAGGGATCCTTTCTCTTCCGAAGAAGTTCCTCATAACTGTTTTGGGGCATAACAGTAAGTGAGCTTGCAACTAATTTTTCTACTCAAGGAGTTAACTCTCTGGGTTGAGATAATTCTTTCTCGTTTTCAGTTGTGGAGAGATTCCGAAAGTATTCCTGCGCTTTCTCAATTTCCCTTCTTTTTTGTTCTAATTTTTTAAGCTCACCAAGTACAGTAGCGCTACGTTTTTTAGTTCTGTTGTATAGAAAATAGAGTAGATTTCCTCCCCCTGTAAGGGGAAATAATATAAGTTGTTTCAGTATTTTTGAAAAATTTCAAACTAAGAATTCTGAGGTAACACCTGTAAGCCCTAATTCACCTATTAGTTCATTACAGACGGTTTGGTACCCTGCAGCCTTGACAAGAAAATCCTGTTTAAGTTTTAGTTCTTTTTTCTTTAATTGCGAGAGTGCTACATCCCTCCCTTCAGTGGGATGGAGTACTGCTCGAGCTCCCATTTATACCCAATAAACTTTAATGTTTTGGAGTTGATTTAGAAAAGGAGAGCCAAGGCTTAACTATTGTTTTTTAGAATGTTCATACTTGCGCTAATCACTCCTACCCCTATAGAGAAGAATATAAGCGTACCGATAGCGTCTAAAAGTGTAGTTAAGACAGGAGTTGTAAGGGAAGCAGGATCCTTCTTCTTTCTATGAGCTAAATAGGGAATCATTACTCCAACTATTTTAGAGAGCATAATTACAAGGAAGAGAGCAAGAGAAGAAATAGCTGCACCTAACACTCCTAAGAGTTCAGTCTTATAGTTATTATTTGTCTGGTTATTTAGGGTTAATACAGTTGTAAAAGGTAATAGTGGTAGGGAAGAGCTAGCTTGAATTATCTGGTAGTTCTTCGAAATAGTAGATGGAGTTGAACTAGCCTGAACAGCTGCTTGAGAAGCACCTGCCTGACTAATTTTTGAAGTCGGTATTGGAGAAACTAAGAGGAAGTAGAGTAGTAGTCTAGCAAAATTTAGGGCAGAAATAATTCCACCAATTAGGGCAGAAATTTTCAGTTCTTTTTTAAGTACATATCAGAAGTCTTTAGCACTTAATTCATTACTAGCAAAGGACTGAATAATTGAGGCTGCAGTTTGACTTCCAGAATTACCACACATGTCTGTAATCAGGGGCACTAGGGGCACTAATATTGCAGAAGATAAACCAGAAGTCAGTTCATATCCTAAAGCCTCAAATTTGTCGATTATCAGGGTAGTAAGAGTAGTAGCGAAGAGTAAGATGATTAGTCAGAAAAGTCGAGATTTAACTACTTCCCATACAGTTGCCTGCATATACGAATGTTCGAGGTTGACAATACCATAGAATCTATAGACATCATCTATACTTTCCTCAAATACCTCAGGGAGGATATCTTTACTAGTGACTACGCCTAATAGTTGATTTCGCTCATTCAATACCGCTGCAGATGAAAAAGGATATTTTTGAAATAGATCAATAGCCTCCCCTATTTGATCAGTCGCGAACACAAATATAAAGTCTTTTTCAACCATTTCCTTAACTTTTAAAGCATTGTTATTACAGAAGAAAAGAGTCTGTAAACTTACCAAACCTACTACCTCTTGCTTAAGATTTACCACAAATATTTCATCTCCTATTTCAAGTTTTTCCTTCTTTTTCTTTAGATAACTTAAAGCTTGCTGAATGTTAAAGTTTTCTGGCACTGTAATTGTGGAGGTATTCATAATGCTTCCTACCTGTGAGTGGGAGAATGAACCTATGATACGTAATTCTTTTCGTAGCTGAGGAGTTGAAAGGTAGATTATTTTTTTGGACAAGTTACTGTCAACTATGGAAATGAGTTCAGCTACCTGGTCGGCCTGCAATTGTTCTAAGATTTTTGCAAGTAATGCAGGTCTAATGGTTCTAAGTATTCCCAATTTATGTTCAGCAGAAAATGAGAGAAAAAAGTCTCCCATTCTCTCAGGGCTCAATGCCAAGAGCATAATATTTGTTAACTCATAGTTAGAGAGTTTTTCTAGTGCCTTAACAAGTGTAGTAGCCTGTACTGAATTTGAAATTTCCCTAAAAGTTGCATAATTCTTCAACTCATAAGCTTTAGTTAATCTAGTTAAAAGTCTAGCGAGGGATCTGTCTTCCCTATTTGAATACTGTTTTTGAGTGGAGAAAATCAACTGAGCTGCGCGCCCTCCAAGCACCTATCCACGCCTCGTTCAGAAAAGATTTTAAAGCTAAAAAAGCACTAAAAAGCTAATTTATATGGAAGTTCAAGAGTGAATTTAACTTCTTTATTAGGAGAGTTATATTATCTTTGTTTAACTCAAAAATTTGACCCTTTTGCGAGAACATAATTTTGCCACTAGTTTCTGAAACTAAGAAAGCTATTGCATCAGTCTTAGAGGTAATTCCCATTGCAGCTCTATGACGAGAACCTAACTTATTGGGAATATTTTTATTGGAGGTAATAGGGAAGTAAGAAGAAATAGATTTTATCTCTAATCCTCTCATAATTACCCCTCCGTCATGCATTGCTGATTTTTTATTTAGAAAGACATTGTACAGAAAATCTGCAAAAAACTTGGAGTGCACTTCATATCCTAAATTTATGTACTTTTGGAGATTATGATACTTCTCTATAACTATTAATGCTCCTATCTTTTCCCTTGAAAATTTAAGTAAAACTTTAGCGAAAGAATATAGGAAAGCTTCAAATTCTGAGGCGGAAATTTTAGTTCTCCTAAATAGTTTTCAGATATATTTTTTGAATAAAAATCTATCACTGACAACATGGTACGCAACTCACAGGGAGGTAACACAACTAAAGAAAAGCGTGCAGGCAATTAACGGAGTGTCAGCCACACTCTACGTAGTAACTAGTAATACTCTCAGTATTTGGAGAGATAGCTAGAGAGGGAGAGAAAACTTAAAAGCAGGGAGGGCAGAAATAAAAGGCTCGCAAATGTACTAGAAGTTCATCAAATTGAACTAAAAAGAGCGATTGTTAGTCCACCAAATTGCAGCGCAGTTTTATACTTAGCACTTTTAATTGCAGCCAAAAAAACCCCAATTTTCTTGAGTTGATATCTAATTCACTCAGTAATTACTTCTCTCAGTACGGAAAACAGAGGCACTATTCAGTGCAGCACTGAAGAGAAGGAGAAAAGCACTAGAAATGAAGAAACGATTAATTTATCAGCTAGAGGATCGTATATTTTCCCAAAATTAGAACAGCAGTTTCAGCGACGAGCCAACTCTCCATCTAGGTAATCGGTGACTATTGAAATAATCAGAAGAACCAGACTGAATGAAATAAATATTCTCTTGCAATCACCTAAAACAATAGAGAGGAGATAGAGTAAGGCAGCAAACGCACCGAAGAAAAATCTTGAAGAGGTAAGTAGATTCGGAATTAACTTCCGATCTACTTTTAAACCTAATCTACCTAGTCTCTCTTCTAGCTCTTTTTTTTCTCTGGAAGGGTTAGTTTTTTCTTTTCCTCCCTCTCTTCCGGCTCCTTAGTCTCATGGAATTTTCTGTGAAATGTATTAAAGAGATCTAGAATATCTACTCCCTCATCCTTTAGGGTCTCCAGTACTGTTTGCATTCTCTCCTCTATTTTTTTGATATTTTCATCTCCAATAGTGCAGTGCTCTAGCAGAAACATTATTAAATCTTCAACTGTATTAGCCTCTTGAAGGGGCATAATATTGTTAGCCTTTAAGAGCTCTAATTGTCTCTGTAAACGTTCATATAGGTCTTTACTTACCTGAAGTTTTATAGTGATCTTTTCATTCTGGTTGTCTTCCATAATTAGCTAAGCTCCCCTACCTATAAATAAGGTTATAGATTTTAAGCCTAATATCTGGGAATTATATGTAGGTGAAAGTGAAATACTACCTGATTAGCCTTGGCTCCCTGATTGGAGACAAAATTGAATCCCCGAATTGAAGCATCTTGCGCTTTTAAGGTTTTAGAATACTCTTTAGCCAGTGCGATGGCTTCCGCCAGCGCCTCATCAGGAGAGGAGCTGAGATCTTGAAAATGAGCTTTAGTAATAACTAGTGCATGACCTTTTGAGATAGGCTTTATATCTGGAATAACAAAGGTATGTTTGCCCTCTAGTATTAAATTAGACTGGGATTGCAGGGAAGCAGAGATAGCGCAAAACACGCAATTGTGTTCCAAAATCTAACTACTTTTTTGTTCCGGCTGAACTGCCCCCCCCTCCATTTTGTGTTTGCCTCGACTGCTCTTGTTGTATAGCTTCATTTAATTTAGGTATTCACCAGACTGCGCTTAAAGCGAGCATAGACGCCCCTCCAACTGCACCAGGAAGTATTATAGTTCAGAAAAATCGAATTAAAAATTAGGGAGATTTATTAAAATAGATAGATTTCTGATAATTTTGAAACTTAAAATTTAAATCAAAAGAACTTTAAAAAACATTGTCTAAACATTAAATTATCTAACTTTTAGACTATTCCTACCTTAGAACAATTAGCAAAATATGGAAGAGCGAGAAAGAAAAAGAAGTCTAAGTCTCAGGCACTTCAGGAAAGTTGAAATTCTCTTAGACGAAAGGCCCTGAAGCGGGCAAATCCAATGAAGAGAGCTGTTTGCATTAAAGTTTCTACAATGACTCCAAAAAAGCCTAACTCCGCACTCAGAAAATTTGCAAAAGTTAGGGTATCAAACAATCATGAAGTTTTAGCCTATATTCCGGGAGAGGGGCATAACCTTCAAGAGCACCACGTCGTGATGATTCGAGGAGGAAGGGTTAAAGACCTTCCAGGAGTTAAGTACCATATCATCAGGGGAAAATTAGATGCAGCGCCTGTAGACAAACGCAAGAAAGAAAGATCTAAATATGGAGTTAAGAGAGAAAAAAAGACTTAACTAGACAATAAGAAAAAAGAGAAAACTTCAGAAAAGAGTACCTCTCCCCGACACACTCTATAGGTCTGTTTTAGTAGCTAAAGCGATAAATGTAATTATGTGAGATGGGAAGAAACAACTAGCTAGGAGAATAATTTATGAGGCTTTTGAAAAAGTTAGGGAAAAAACCCAAAAAGATCCCCTAGAAGTTTTTAAACTAGCACTTAAAAATATAGCCCCCCATATAGAGCTTAAGACCAAGAAAATTAGAGGGGCTAACTATCAGGTACCGGTAGAGTCCACACCTGAACGGAGGGAAGCCTTAGCACTTAGATGGTTAATAAGATATAGCAGAAAACGTACAGAATTAACTATAGCAGAGGCTTTAGCCGCAGAAATCATAGATGCATCAAATAATACTGGATTATCTATTAAACGCAAGATAGAGGTAATTAAAACAGCTGAAAGTAACAAAGCATTTGCATACTATAGACTTTCCTAGCTAGTTATGCCTGCTAGCGACCGTCTCCTAAGGTTAAGGAATTTTGGAATTATGGCACATATAGATGCAGGAAAAACTACGACCAGCGAGAGAATCTTATTTTATACTGGGAAGATTCACAAAATGGGAGAGGTGCATGAAGGGAGTGCCACTATGGACTGAATGGAGCAGGAAAGGGAAAAGGGGATTACCATTACCTCTGCAGCAACTACTACCCAGTGAAAAGATTATACCTTAAATTTAATTGATACACCCGGGCATGTAGATTTTACAGTTGAGGTTGAACGCTCACTTAGAGTCTTAGATGGTGCTGTTGTAGTGCTTGACGGCGCGATGGGAGTAGAGCCCCAAACTGAGACTGTGTGACGTCAAGCCAACAAGTATAACGTACCGAGAATCATATTTTGTAACAAAATGGATAAAGTAGGAGCTAGTTTCTCCTCCTCAATTAAATCTCTAAGGGAAAGATTGCATATCAAGTGTGCACCTATTCAGCTAAATATAGGAAATGAGTCAGAATTTAGGGGAATAATTGACTTAGTAGAGCGAAAAGCATATAGGTTTAAGGAGGGAGAGCAAGAAGAGGCGGAGGAAGTTAGTATTCCTGAAGATTTACAGTCAGAAGTTGTGGAATTGAGGGATTCTCTCTTTAATGAAGTATTTATGTTTGATGATAGTGTATTGAATAGATACCTCGGAGGGGAAGAGATCTCTATCAGTGAAATTAAATCATGTATTAGAAAAGCTACCCTAACAGGAGAGTTCTTTCCAGTGTTGTGCGGCTCTTCCTTTAAGCACAAGGGAGTTAAGTTCTTACTGGATGCTATAGTAGAGTATCTTCCCTCTCCACTAGATATTCCTACTACAAAAGCATTTAAACGAAGTGGAGAGGAGTTCTATATAGAGAATAGGGAAGATGCGCCGCTAGTGGCTGTAGCCTTTAAGATTGCAACAGATCCCTTTGTGGGAAGACTTACATTTGCTCGGATATATTCTGGAAAATTAGAAAAAGGTTCTATGATATATAACTCTACAAGGGAGATTAGGGAAAGAGTAGGTAAGTTAGTGAAAATGCACTCAAATCATAAGACAGAAATTGAAGTAGCAGAAACAGGAGAAATTTGTGCACTCGTAGGTCCTAAGCAAACTAAAACAGGAGATACTATCACTGACTCTCCCCAGAGTAATTTTCTACTAGAATCTATGGTTTTCACAGAACCTGTTATCTCTCTAGCCATTGAACCTAAGACTAAATCAGACCAGGAGAAACTTTCCATAGTATTGAAAAAACTCGCAGATGAAGATCCTACCTTCAAGATTTCTACGAATAATGAGACTGGTCAAACCTTGATTTCTGGAATGGGAGAGCTTCACCTGGAGATTTTGATTGACAGAATGAAGCGAGATTTTGGACTTCAAGTGAATGTCGGTGCGCCTCAAGTAGCATATAGGGAAACCTTTACAGCTACTAGGGAAATAGAGGGACAATATATTAAGCAGACTGGAGGACGGGGAAATTATGGTCACGTCTGAATAAAGTATGAACCTAATCCAGAGAAGGGATTTGAGTTTGTAGACAAAATTGTAGGGGGAAAAATACCCAAAGAGTATATTAAGTCAATCAGAGAAGGATTAGTAGAGTCTATGAAATCGGGACAACTGGCAGGTTATCCTGTAATTGATATAAAAGCTACACTGTATGATGGCTCTTTCCATGAAGTTGACTCTAATGAAATGGCATTCAAGATTGCAGCTTCCCTTTCACTTAAAGAAGCGAGCAAGAAGTGTGCTTCTATACTTCTAGAACCTATTATGGAGATTGAGGTAAATGCTCCCCCACAGTATTTCGGTGCTGTAATGGGAGATATAACCTCAAAACGTGGACTTATTACTGGGACAGAATTAGCTGCAGCCTTTAGCTCTATTAAGTGTAAGATTCCACTGAAAGAGATGTTTGGGTACGCAACTACACTTAGATCCCTAACCCAGGGAAGAGGAGTCTACTCTATGTCATTTTCTCACTACCAACCACTTCCTAAAAATTTACTCAAGGATATTCCAGGTTTCTTGGGAGAGGGAAAGTAGGAGGCTCTCTACCTTCGTTCTCCCCTAATTAATGAGTCAGGATTACTATCAAACACTTGGAGTAGACAGAAATTCTACTGAAGAAGAGATTAAGAAAGCATACAGAAAACTAGCAAAGGAGTATCATCCTGATCTAAATAAATCTCCGGGAGCAGAAGAGAAGTTTAAGAAAATTAATGCTGCATATGAAGTACTAGGAGATCCCCAGAAAAGAAGTAATTATGATAGATTCGGTACTGCTTTCGAGGGGGGAGGCTTCTCCCCTGGATATGAAGGAGGTACTGGAGATCCTATAAATGATATATTCAGTAAATTCTTCTCTAGAGCTGATGAAGAGGATGGTTTTTCTTCATTTTTTCAGGGAGGAGGTACTACATATAGTACTCGAAGAACAAGGGAAACTAGAGATACCAGGAGAGAGATAAAATTATCCTTTTTGGAATCAATTACTGGATGCGATTATGAAATTTCATACAAGTCTAATAAAGTGTGTACTGAATGTAGGGGAAATAGAGCCTATATGGGAGACAAGAGTTATATATACAACTGTTCTATCTGTAAGGGATATGGTTATGAGATAGTGAGAAATAAAAGTCTATTTGGTGTAGTTGAGACTAAAACTCACTGTAGGTACTGTGGCGGTTCTGGAGAAAAAATTACAAAAGGGTGCACTACATGTAAGCAACAGGGATCAGTTTCGGAGACAAAGAAGTTGAATATCAAGATTCCTGGAGGAGTTAAGGATGGAGATTCTCTAGTATTTACTGATGCAACAGCTTATGACAAGCAGAAAATTTTTTTAGATTTACAGGTTGAGAATTCTAGTGTATTTACGAGAAAGGGAGATGAATTGCATACAAAAGTGTATGTAAATCCCCTAATAATTATTTTGGGAGGAACAGTGGAAGTGCCTACTCCCTATGGTCCTAAGAGTATTAAGATTCCTGCAAATTCTAATACAAGCAGTTTACTGAAGATTAAAAATATGGGAATTAATTTTGGAAAGAGGGGAATTAAAGATTTATTTGTGAAATTAGAGGTAGCTTCACTAAGGTATAATAGGGCTGAACTGGAGAAAATAAAATCTTTATCGTTAGCCGAGCCTCGTGAAGCTACTGAATTAATGAAACAGTTTAAAAAAGAGTATGGAGAGCTTAAAAAGTCTTAGAGAGTTTTGACAGTCGAAAATAGTAGTAAGTCTACTCAGGGAACTAGTGAAGCACCGGAAGTTGTAGAAAAGGAACTAGTTGAAGAGGAAAGTGAAGGTGAAAAAGGTATTGGGAAGAAAAAGTTGTCATCTTTTTTTTCCCGTAGAATTGAGGAATTAGAGTCTAAAGTTGCTAAATATGAAGCTCAAGAGAAGACTTTAAAAGATGAACTTAATAAAAAATTTCTCTCTGCTATTAGTAAAAAAAGTGAGGAAGCTATTAAGTTAATACAGGAAAAAGAGAGAGAGCTTGAACGGAAATATCTTGAGAAGTTTGAAGAGCAGAAGAAATTTATATATGAGTCTCAACTTTCAGAACTTGTAGATATAGTTGCACGACTTGAGGGAGTAGTTAAATCAGCCTCAGGAAATAGAGAGGTTCAAAATTATCTAGCAGGTTTTAGGTTATTTTTAACTCAGTTTGAGCAACTTTTTAGTTCCTGAAATATAGCTGAAATAGTACCTAGATTACATCAGGAGTTTGATTCTGAGGTAATGGAGAGTCTTGAGACTACTCCAGTTAATGAGGATTCACTAAAGAATAAGGTAGTGCACATTTTTAGTAAGGGATATAAGCTTCATGATAGGGTAATTAAGTTAGCTCAGGTGAGAGTAGGAATTTAACTTGTCTCTAGTAAGTGCCCATGAACCGATGCGCAAGGCTTTTGAGGGGAAATATGCAGTTGCTCAAATTAATACAAATAACCTAGAGTGAACTAAGGCAATATTGTTAACTGCCCAGAAGTGTAGCGCACCGGTTATCGTAGGAGTTTCAGAGGGAGCTGCTAAGTATTTTGGGGGATATAGGTCTGCCGCAGCATTAGTGAAGGCTATGATTCAGGATTTAGGCATTTCTGTGCCTATAGTACTGCATCTGGATCACGGCACTTTTGAGGGATGTAAGAAGGCTCTAGAGGTAGGTTTTACCTCCGTAATGTTTGATGGTTCTCACCTACCATTTATAGAGAATTACACTAAATCTGCTGAAATTATTGAACTAGCTAATAAATATGGAGCATCTGTAGAGGTAGAGATAGGTACTCTAGCAGGAGAAGAAGATGGAGTTATTGGAGAGGGAGAAAAAGCTGATGTAGGAGAGTGTGTTGAGATAAGTAGATTAAACCCTACTATGCTTGCCGCAGGAATTGGAAATATGCACGGTCCTTATCCCCCCAATTGAAAAGGACTTAACTTAGATCTCTTAGAGGAAATCTCTAAGGCTACCCAGAGACCATTAGTACTTCACGGAGGTACTGGAATTTCGGATGAAAATATTAAAAGGTCAATCTCGCTGGGAGTTACAAAGATAAATGTGAATAGTGAGCTGCAGCTGAGATTTGCAGCTGAAACACGAAGGTATATTGAGGAAAAAAAAGACTTAGATATGAATGCTAAGGGATTTGATCCTAGAAAATTACTGAGTTATGGGTATAACGGTATTCTCGAGGTAATTGAAGAGAAATTTAGGTTGTTTGGAGCTGTAGGTAAAGCTTAAGTAGGGGAAAAAGGAAGATCCTCGCGACTAGCGAGGTCTTCTGTTCTTCCCTTAAGTGAGCTTAGTTGTTATCTTTGGTAGCACCGTATTCGAATAAATTCTTTAAATTAGAGATATGCTCTTTTCTAGAAACGAGTAAGACTATATCTCCCTCTTTTAGTGTCTCTTCAGGGAGCACTGGAATTAAGATTTGAGCTACTCTCTTAATGCTTACTAGAGTTGCTTCATTTTCCCTTAAAAAGCTGAGGGAGGCAGCTGTTCTACCTCACAATTGGGGATTTTCTACCTCCATCCGAATACTAAATAATTCCTCACTAGGACTATTGCTGGACGCACCGAAAGAGAGTCGATCTACCTTGAGTCCAAACATTGTTTGATAGACCAAATCCTTCACTATATCAAATTCTGGTATAAAGCTATGATCTACTCCTATGAGCTTAAGTACTTTTTGATGCAGCTTATTTTTAGCCCTAGCTAGTATGTTTTCTACTCCCAATTCCTTGAGATTTGAACAGATAGAGATAGACTCTTCTATATCATCAATACATACTATTACATAGTCAAAGTCTTGTACTCCTAAATCTTGTAAATCTTTGACTTGCATAGCATCGTAGTTGCTTGAATTAGTGAATTCAGTGCCCCACCTATTTAGCAATTCAGTGTCTTTCTCAATTACTGTTACATTTTGCTCCTCCCCCATTAGAATTTTTCCAATAGCATATCCAAATTCATTGAGCCCGATGATGCAATAGTCTTTTTCTAATTCTTGCTTTTTACCTCCAATACCTAACAATTTTCTAGGAGTTAGAGGGCCCTAGGCCCTTCTAAAGAAAGCTCATTTTTTTGTGTTAAATTCCTGTTCCTTCAGTTTATAAATATTTATCAAAAATTATAGTGCTTCAAAAAGTTCTACTTATATAGAAGGATAGAGGTCTACTTCTAGAGGAGGAGGGGAATGGGAGTGCAAGCTCCTTTCCCTGGTCCTCGCAGGGGGAGAGAGGTTAGATACCAGAGATTAGGGAATCTAATTTTTGGTAGAACAGTATATCAGAAATTAGCTAGGCTGTATGCAGCTGTTATTTTATTGGGATTTGGAGCATTGAGTTTACCTTTTGCAAGAGCTAGCGATGGAGGATCTAGTGATCATTTTGCAAACTTCTTTACTGCTGTAAGCTCATTTACTACCACAGGCCTTTCTATAAAAGCACCGCTAGACTCCCTAGATACTGTAGGTCAGATAGTGGTCTTAATTCTCATCCAAATAGGAGGAATGGGAGTAGTTACTATCTGAACCTTTCTGAAGCATCTCTTCTTTAAGGCTAGGAAACATACTATTGAGGAGAAAATGAATCTCTTCTCTGAGAGGGGAGGAGTGAGTGAGGGAATTTCATATGATGTTGTGAAATCAGCACTTAAGACTCTATTTGCGCTCGAAATTTTACTTTCTGTCTTTTTAACTTATTTCTTCTATATTGTTACTCCAGCTGTCTCTTGTGAAGCTACAAGCTCTAAGTCTGATTTCTGAAAATCGCTGCATCGGGGAGTGTTTCATGCTATCTCAGCAGTAAATAATGCAGGACTAGACATTATCTCTAAGAATAACTCTGTCTCTTCCTACTCCTCTGGATGGGGCGTAATACTAACAGTGGTATTTGTGCTCGCTTCTGTAGTAGGGGGAATTGGATATCCAGTACTCTATGAGGTTAAAGGATGGATTGTAAATAGACGTAAAACTAAGTCAGCCTGAGCTAGTCTCTCATTGTTTTCCAAAATCTCCCTTACTACATATTTCTCTATTACTGTGCTAGCAAGTGGACTTATTTTATTCGCAGCCTATTTGACTAATAATTTTCCCTCTCTCAAGCCTTGTAACCTTAACTACTGAGAGAAGGGATGACAATTGGTGTATTTAGTATTTTCTAGTAGATCTGCGGGTTTTGCTGGAGTTGATCTTAAGAGTTTGGATGAAAAAATTCAGTGAGCTTTACTTGTATTAATGTTTATAGGAGCTTCCCCCGCCTCTACTGCTGGGGGTATTAGAAGTATCACCCTGTTCTTAATTCTTGGAAAAGTGTGGATCACTATACGAGGCCGCAGGTCACTCTCAGTTTTTTCTAGAACTATCTCTAATGAGACAATAGAGAATGCATATATAGTATTCTTTGTTTCTGCTGTACTGATAACAGTAGTTTCTCTATTTATGCCTAATCTAAATAACGGACAGTCTTCAGGAGGGGGAAGCGAGAAACATGCTGCCCTTTTTGAAGCCGCTTCGGCTTTCGGTACCTCCGGGCTCTCCCTGGGCTATACCTCCGGGCTAGCCTCCGGGGAATCTCACAAGAAATGAGTAGGAGGCATACTTTTGATGATGTTGATGTTTGTGGGCCAAATGGGCGTACCGAATTTGCTCCTATACTACACTAGACCTAGACCTTACAAGCAAAATTTTGTAAATCCTGAAGAAAGGTTGAGAATAGCTTAAGTTATTCTCACTCTATATTTCCCGCAGGTTTAGTAGTCAAATCGTACAACACTCTACTGATTTCAGGAAAAGTTTCAATCAGCTTACTGGAGATAAGTACTAACTCATTTAGGGGGAGTTGACTGACTTTTGCATTCATAAAATCTACAGCTTCAACTGCCCGTAAGAGTATTACTGCACCTACAGCACTTTTGCCTCCCCTGTTAGAGATTGTCTTAGAATCTAGTAGCACTGGAAAATACTGACTGCTGTAGCGCTCTAACCTTCGATGCTTAAATTCAGTTTCTAAAAACAGTGAAATTTTGGAGAGCAATGATACCTTTTCCCTTGTTACTTCTCCAGCAATTCTAATAGCTAGACCTGGAGGAGGATAGGGCTGGGAAGATAGCAAAAATGGAGGAATATTAAAGCAAGAGCCTAAGAGTTTGAGCTGGTCCTTAAAAAGGGTGGAAAAAGGTTGAATTATCTTCAGGTTTGCTGCACTTGCCTTATCTAACATTGAATACTCAGTTCGAGCTTTATCTCCCCTAGAGTTGTAGCTTGAATATACAGAAGCTTCAGCAAAGTGTGTAAGTCCCTCAGTGCTTCAATTTTGTAGTACTTTGGAGAAGCTGTGCTGAAATTCCAGTGAGATAATTTTCCTCTTTTCATCTGCTGAGGTCACTCCCCGAAGTTTCTCAAATATCTCTTCTCCTCACTCTATTTCCTGAAAGTTAGTGAATCTATCTTTAAAGTATCTGATAATTTTTAATTCTTTTTCCCTGGGGAATAAAGAGGTAGAAATGAATACTGGATAGATATCATCTTCAGGTATTAATTCCCTTAGCAGATGAATTAGTACACTAGAATCGATGCCTCCAGAGAGAGCCACAACTATCCTAGAATCTTTCAGTTCATCTCTATACTTTTTTTCAAGTGACCTATATAGAAGTTCAGTTCGCTTTGTAAAGTCAATATCCCTAGAATTAAAGAGCTCAAGGTTCGCAACATAGCTAAAGTAGTTTCTAAATAATTGAGTACCGAATTCGCTTTCATATAGTTCAGGGTGAAATGAAAATGTACAAATAGGTCTAGATACATGACCCGCAATCATACATTTTGAATCTCTAGTGGAGATTGGAAAAAATCCATTGCCTCATTTAGAGATGCATGCAGTAGTAGAGCCTCAGACACTAAATCTGTTGGGAATATTTTGTAGCAGAAGGTGGTCCCTGAATTTGTGAACCTCTCCTCCCCCGAGGAGAGGATTACCCTCTTCTATCCGTCCTCCAAAAAGACGATGTATGAGAAGAGCCGATCTCCCAACAGCAAGTACAGGCTTTGCACTGTTTTCAATCAATTGTGCTTTAAGTCAGCGAACTGAAGGCGTGTCAAGCGATTCATCGATCAGGAGAGGTGCACCGCTAAGGGCAACTACCTGAAAATTTTTGAAAAGATATCTATCGCCTGGGGGGGGCTGGAGGACCCTTTTCTAGGGAGAGTTTAGTGACCTTACAGTATAATTCCCGAAGCCTCCTGGATAGAACTTCAGTATATTGGGAGCCTAATTCGATGAGAAGTACATGTACAAGTTGCAACCTAACTTCCCCTGAGGGTTTTTAGATAGTTTTTTATAGAGATAGCTGCAATAGCGCCGTCATTCATTGCTGTAACGATCTGTCTTAAATCCTTGTGAATTACATCTCCAGCAGCGAAAATTCCAGGCAAATTTGTCTGCATTTCTGAATCTACATAGATGAAACCTCGTTCATCTCGTTTAAGTGGTAGATTGGAGAGAAAATCTATTTCGGGAAGTAATCCTATAAATATAAACACCGCTGCACTAGATAATTTCTTCCTTTCTCCAGTTTCTGTATTTTCTACTTCTAGTCCTACCACTTTATCTGCTTCTACTAGAATTTTCACCGGTTTAAAGGGGGTATAGATATCTAAATTTTCTCTAGCTTGAAGTGCTCTAACTAAGATTTCATCCCCCCTAAATTCTCTCCTTCTATGTACTAACTTCAATTTAGAGGCTATAGAAGTTAGGTAGAGAGATTCTTCTAGTGCACTATTACCTCCTCCAACCACTATTACCTCCTGTCCTGTATATAAATTGCCCTCACAGATTGCACAATATGATACTCCCTTACTATAGTATTCAACTTCATTCTCAATCTCTAATTTTTTCTCCCTCATTCCCGTAGTGATAAGTACAGCAAGGGTGTTATAGTGATTGTTTTTAGTTTTGACAGTTCAGTGTTTTCCAGCAGCTTCAATACTTACTACTTCTTCTATTAATGTTGTTACCTTTAAGTCCTGAAGCTGGGACTCTATGTTTTCTGAAAGTTTGAATCCATTTCTATCTAGATAACCTGGATAGTTATCTATAAAGAGGGTTTTGTTTAATTTACCTCCTATTAATCCTTTTTCTAAGATAAGTACATTAATGCAGGCTCTTGCACAGTAAATTGCTGCTGTAGCGCCCGCTGGACCCCCTCCGATAATTATTAGCTCTCATAGCTTCAAAAAAGACTAGCAGAATCTAAAATTTAAAATGGTGGGACTAATGAGGTTCGAACTCATAACCGCACCCTTATAAGAGGTGTGCTCTGCCTGTTGAGCTATAGCCCCATAATTGAAACTTTAATCTTAAAAGATTAAGTTCGAACAGTCGCTATTAGATTAAAATAAAAATTTAGACAGTTTTCTGTCTAGACTCTACATTACCCCCTAGATATTATCTCCAGAAAATTGAAAAAAACCCAGGAAGTTAGTCTATCTATTTCTCAGAAGAGACAGATAGATCTATTACTTAAAAAACTTATAGAATTGCTTTCTCTTGATACACTACAGGACTATGGAAAGCACAGCCTGAGAAATATGCTCTGAAGGGAAATATTTTTTGAACAGGGATTAGGTTCAGAAAATGAAGAACTTACAGGAGAGTTGCTCTGGGAATATATAGATATAGTTAAGGAAGCAATAGGAGAGAGTGAGATTAACCTAGATGAAAGTTTTTCTAATATGGAGGATCAGCTTATGGAATTGGAAGAACTCTGAAGGGAAGAAGATTTAAAGAGGCGAAAGCAGGGGGAAATTGGATTAAAAATAGAACAATTATGAAAGCAAAAGGAATTTAATAATAGGGAAATACATAAATACTACAAGCTAAGAGATTCTCTAGAACTTGAGGAAGAGGAGAAATTAGAGAAGGAGTGAGATAATAAGTCAATTACTGAACTTAATAAAAAAGTGGAGGAAAATCTAGAGAAGCGTAGAAAATTGGAAGAAGAGAAGGAAAAAGTATATCTAGAGTTAAAAAAACTTAAGCAAGCTCAGCAGCTTTTATGAGATAAAAAAGAGGAGTACTGTAGTAGATATGAAGAGTATTCCTATGAATTAAGTAGACTTCACAGTAAGTTAGATAGACTTTGCATTAGACTTCAGCGAGATTGCGAGGAAAATGAACGAAGAATAAATTTAGCACTTCTAGAGTTTTCTAAGAAAATTACAGGAGTAGAAAGTTTATATTTAGGTGCACCTAAGAAGAGTTAAGCGTGTTTATTAAGATCAAGTTTTTGTAGCTTAAGCTAGTTTAATATGGCTACAAAGAAAGCAGTACCTAAAACCCTGAAGGTAGATGCTAAAGTGAGGGAAAGCGATAAGCAGTCAAAAGCACCGGAAAAAAAGTTATCTAAGTCTACAGCTAAGAAAGCTTCTCCTGGAGTTAAAGAAACTAAGTCTAGTAAAACCCAGAAGATATTGGAGTCTCAACTCTATAAATCCAATCTAGAGAGACTCCAAACAGTTAATGAAGAGCTGTTGGCATTTCAAGCATTGGAGAAAGCAGAAGCTAATAATTATGAAAGGGCTTTTGTACTAGAATCAGGCTCTAAAAAAGCTAAGTATAAAAATGCTAAAAGCCTGCTCACTACTGTATGACCTACACTATTTAATCAGGCTACAAAACCTAAAAAGGGAAAAAATAAGTTAACTGAGAGAGAATTATTTATGTATCTAGAGGATCATGAAATTTTATTTGAAGATTTTTGAGCTGCCCTAGCCTTTAAATTAGCTGAAAACAATATAAAAATAACAGAACTTGATGAGGAGGAAGAGGATGCGCACCTAGAATATCAAGATGAGAATATTGCTTCCTTCAAGTTTTATCACTCATCCAGTACAAAGGATAAGATGAGTGACTCCTCTAAGTCTTTTCTCTCCACTTTATGCTTCTCCAAGATGTTGACAGCAGATGAAGAGAAACAGATTGCCCAGTTAATGGATACTCCCGAGAGAAAGGGATTTGCTGAAAAACAACTAATGACTTCTAATCTAAGATTGGTTATTTCAGTCGCAAAGAAATATTTAAATTGCGGTTTCAATTTAGGAGATTTAATTCAGGAGGGAGTATTTGGGCTCCGAAAAGCTATTACTAAGTTTGACTACAAGTTCGGGAATAAATTTTCAACATATGCAACTTGATGAATTAGACAGGCTATCACCCGTTCTATAGCAGATCAGTCTAAAATTATCAGAATCCCAGTGCATATGATGGAAATAATTAATAAACTAACTAAGGCTGAAAAGGACCTAATACTTAAAAATGGGAATACTCCCTCTCTGGAAGAATTATCCTCGGAAATGCAGAAATACGGTACGCAATTCACACCTCAAAAAATTAGCGAAATCAAAAAGATAAATGTAGACTTAGTCTCCTTGGATAAGCCTATTTCAAACAACGAGAATTCAAATTTCTCTGATTTTGTGCGAGAAGATGGTGAGAATTCAAACCCTGAATTGCTAGCTTCTAAAAATTTTGTTGGAGAGGGTCTTCAGAAAGTGTTAAAAAAGACTTTAAATGCTGATGAATTGCTAATTCTCTCCCTTCTCTTTGGATTAGGCAATAATTCTTCTTATTCCATAGATCAATTAGCTCAGTTGTTTTTGAAAGATAGGTCATTCTACTCTAAGCTACAGGATAAGCGTATTAAACAGTTACTTAGACCTAGTACGGGGGAAGCTGACGATGAGCTAGATGGCGCTCCAAAGCCTACTGCCAGAAGGAAGGGGAAGCCTGGCGCATCTGCCTCTAGTATTAAATTAGTAACAGAACATATAAAGAAAGTAGAGGAAAAAGCACTTAAAAAATTGAGGGAAAAAGCTAAAAGCGGAGTAATCAGTAGCTCTCTACTTAACCTTTACTCTAATAATTCCCTTTAGGAAACTTAAGGGGACAGGGGGTCTCCCCCAGTCCCTTAGTGTAGACTCTACATATTTAATGCCCTAAGAACATGATTGTTCACACAATAGAACAGCATCTTTTTGAGGCTAGAAAAACTAGAAAAACTGTACCTACTCATGTTTATTCTCTCGGAGGTATAGAGGAAATAGGAAAAAACTGTTACTGCATTGAGACTCCAGATGAGCTTATAATTATGGATTTCGGAATCAAATTCGGGAATAAACTTACTCAACCAGGAATTACAGGAGAAGTGCCGAATTTGGAATATCTGACTGCAAATAAGGAGAAAATTTCAGCACTATTCATCAGCCACGGACATGAAGATCACATCGGAGGAGTGCCCCACTTACTAGCTAGATTAGAAGTGCCGGCTATTTACGCACCTGCACTGGCTCTAGAGTTAATTAAGAAAAAGTTAGAGGAAAATAAAGTTGAACTTAACTCTAAATTAGAGGTGTATGATGCAGATTCTCTGATAGTTACTAGGAATTTTGCAGTAGAATTCTTTGAAGTTAATCACTCTATTCCAGACTCTTATGGTCTCTTTGTTTCTACCCCTAATGGTGCTGTAGTGTTTAGTGGAGACTTTAGATTTGACCTAAAAAACAAGATAAATAGCAAGGCCTTTCAAAAATTAATAAATATTGGAGGTCGTCAGGTAGATCTACTGCTCTGTGAGTCTACTGCTGCAGCAACACCGGGATTCAATGAAAGCGAAGCCACTATTATTCAAGAGTTAAAAAATATTATCTCCTCTTCAAGGGGTAGAATTATCATTACTTTTTTTGCATCTAATCTTGGTAGAATAGAGGAAATTGTGAAATTAGCTCACTCTAAGGGTAGGAAAATAGTGGTGTTCGGGAGATCTATAGATAGTAGCTTAAAGTGCTCGCAAACAGTGGGATTGCTAAATGCCAATGAATTAAAAGAGGTTTTCATCTCTCCCCAGGAAATGGAAAATTATGATGACAGCGAAATCCTTGTGATCTGTACCGGTTCGCAAGGAGAGGAGGCTTCAGCCCTCAGTTTAATCTCTAGAAATGCACATACTACTATTCAGTTGAAGCCGACAGATGATATTATCTTTTCTTCGAATGCAATCCCAGGAAATAAACAGGCAGTCAATGAATTAGTAAATAGACTCTATAAATCAGGTTGTAACATCTATCTAAATTCTCCTGAGTGCAGGATACATGCTTCTGGTCACGCTACCAAATTAGAGCAACAGCTATTTATTTCCCTTATCTCCCCTAGGTTTCTAGCACCTATACATGGAGAGAGGAAAATGCTTCACGACCTCAAACGAAATGTCGCAGAACTTAATATAGTGCCTAATCAAAATATTTTCATCTTAAAAAATGGAGCTAAACTTTCACTTTTAAACGGTAATGTAACTAAAACAACACCGGAAGAAGATATTTTTCTTTCCAGTCCCTGTTACATACTAGAAAACAAGTTGACTGAAGGGGGGAAGGAAATACTAGCTGAACGCACCCAGATGGCTCAAAACGGGCTAGTCGCGCTTTCCCTAACCTTAGATCCTAAAGAGAGAGTCATACTAGATCTTTCCCCGATTTCAACAATAGGGTCACTCCCCTTCTCCCTCTCAGGAGAAATACTCAGGGAATTAAATAGACTGATAGTGCAGAAGTTGGAGTCTATACTGGAAAATCCGAAATTGCAACTTAATTCAGCGAAACTACAACAGGAGATTACTAAATTGATTTCAGACTATTTCGCTTCTAAACAGACTAGTAAAATTCCTAATTCAATATTGATTATCGAGGAGGTAAGTGTAGCAGACTTTTGGAAAGATGCTATTTCCGCTAATGAAAAAGCTGAAAACTTAGAAAAAAATTAACTAAGTCGCTGTAGCTTAACCTCCCCCAGTAGGGGGAGGGGTAGAACTTGCTAGATAGGGTTAACGCAAGTTAACTTTTGGCATCTCCCTTAGATCTCTAGAAGGTTTAGGAGTCTGATTTTTTTCCTCCACTTGAGTCTTCGGGGGGGGGCGTTTCCATATGTTGTAATATTACAGAACCTCCTATAGTACCTCCTAAAGCACTTAAGGCAACTAACTTAAAGAAAAGACTCATCTTTCTCTACCTCTTTGAGACTTCAGAAACTTTCATATCTGAAATATTTTTTCCAAGGAAGATCATTGTATATGGAGGAATTCCCTCCTGGGGTTTACAGTATGTAGGGTTTTTACGTTCACTGTACACTGATTTATTCCCTGTTAGTGAAAAATTCTTTTTAAATTGTCAGTTCATAAGTTCTCCTAACCAGGAAGTTGAATGAGGTATGCACTGAATTGGAGAGGATAGGTGTAGGAGTAAACCAGAGACTACCTCGAATTCCGCTAATTCAGTTTCGGTAGTACTTGAGGAAGAAGCATTGCTATTGCTCACCTGCACTGCCACCTGCTCACCTGCACTGCCACCTTCCTGAGATTCCACCAACTTTAACTTATCTCCTACCTTGTACTTTCAGAAATCACTTAAGGTTTTAGCTACAAAGTAATTGTCATACTCTTTAGGTAGAAGTCCTAGTAAAAAGCCTAGTATTCCTGTTCCGGGTTTTTTTTCTCCATTTTTTAGATCATCTCACTGTACTTTATCTAGGTACCTAGGATCTAGTCGACTAGGATCCGCTTTATCTCTTGCCTGAGGAGGAAACTCTCACATGCCTAAGACCTGTAATTTATCATTACTTGAAGTACCAGCACCGCTACTGGAAGCCTGTTTTAAAAAGTGAGTCTTTGACTTTCCTGAAGAGTCCCCTCCCGTATCTCCTCCGCTACTGGAAGCCTGTTGCGCGGCCTGTTGTTCCTTTTTGACCTTCTTGAGCAACAAAATAGAAGACGGAAGTTTACTGTCTGCAAAATTTAGGCTTAAGTCTTTTATATCTCCCTTAAGAGGAGCTTTTATCTTTAGGGTCGCAATCTTAGTCTGATAGGTTTGCTCTGCTAACCTTTCAGTGCCTACCTCAGTCAATTCAATATGTGAAAGTGTATTTAACCTGGAGAATTTACTTTTATCTAGTTGAAGTAGATAGAAAGCTCCTTTCTGAAAATCTTGATTTTTAGAAAGCTTGAGATTGTCTATAGTTTTTTCCTTCTCATTTATCTTGGAAATATCATATACCTTTCCAGTAGAGTTTGAGGCTGAGTCAGTTCTGTTTTCTGCACTAACTTTTTTAGGTTCTGAAGCCGAAGCGGTTCCCTTGACCTCAAAAATGTTGTATAGCTGACAATTTTTGTCATACTCCATTATTACATGCGCCGCCCCCCTTGAGTAGTCAAAATATCTACATCAATATCCCTTGTTTGTGAAAACTTCCTTCTTTTGTTCAGCAGCTTGCTGCTGCTGCTGCTGCTGCTGCTGCTGCTGCTGCTGCTGCTGCAATTGTTGAACTATTTTTTCTACCGCATTTTTTATTGACTCCGGAATTTTCGGAATACCATCATCGTATAGTTCAGTGACAGCCTTAACTAAGAAGAAATTGCCCTCAAAATTCATTAAACTGAGATACTTTTGAGAGAGTAAGTGAGCCGCCGTTCCAGCACCTCCCGGCGCACCTATCAAATAGGCAGCTAGATGAGCCCCCCTAAGGAGGGACACTTTCTAGTTAACTAAAAGAGAATATTATTTCGCTCTAGACATTTCCTAGCAGCTTCAATGACTTCAACTTCAGTAGATAGATTTAATACTTTTTCAACTAATTCTTCAGCTTCTCTATAACTCACATTATTTAGTACCCTTTTAACTATAGGTATAGAAGACGCTGACATTGAAAGTTTAGTTACACCCATACCCATTAGTAAGAGAGAGGAAATTGCAGTACTTGCCATTTCACCACAAACACTAATTTCTATATTTGCAGTTTTCGCGGCCTGCACTACCATCTTTATAAGTCTTAGCACTGCAGGAGAATTAGGTTGATAGAGATGATTTACCTGTTCAGACATCCTATCTACAGCATGTGTATACTGAATCAAGTCATTAGATCCTATAGAAAAAAAATCAGCCTCTTTTGCGAGTTTATCAGCGATCAAAGCAGCTCCTGGCACTTCAATCATAAGTCCTAAGGGGATATTCTCTGCAATCTTATGACCCTCTAAAATTAACTTCTCTCTCACCTCAGCAACTACTTTCTTAGCTTCTACAAATTCCTCAAATGTAGTAATCATTGGAAACATAATCTTTAATTTCCCATCCTTTGCAGCCCTCAAAATAGCCCTCAACTGAGTAATAAAGTTTTCCCTTTCCTTTAGGCTCATTCGAACAGCTCTATAGCCTAAGAAGGGATTCATCTCCCTGGGAAAAGTATAGTAGTCTAGAGATTTATCCCCTCCTATATCTAGGGTCCGAATAGTAATTGTTTCATCTTCTCCTAATTCAGAAACAGTCTTTTTATAGGCTTCGAATTGTTTTTCCTCAGAAGGCCAATCCGGACTCTTCATATATAGAAATTCTGTTCTAAATAGTCCCACTCCTTCTCCCCCAAATTCCTTCACTCTAGAGATGTCTGAAGGTTGACCTATATTTCCCATTATCTGTAACTTTCTCCCATCTAAGGTGCAACATTTTTTAGTTTTATAACTTTCTCACACTAATTTAGTCTCCTCAAATTGCTTTTCTCTCTGCTGTAACTCTCTAAGTAAGGCTTCATTATCTTTAAGTCCATAATATACTAACCCTGTTTGAGTATCTAATGCTATCAACTCATCATTTTTAACTAGAGAGACAGCTTCTCTTGCGGAAACGACTGCAGGAAAACCCATAGTCTTAGCCATTATTGCAGAGTGACTAGTTACTCCTCCCATTTCAGTCACAAAACCCTTAATTCATTTTTTATTTAGTAGAGAAGTTTCACTTGGAGATAAATCATTAGCTATTAATATGCATTCAGAACTTATAGTACTTAAATCTCCCCTCTCAACATTTAAAGCTATCGTAAGTAATCTATCCTTTAAATCCCTGATATCTGCTGCTCTCTCCTTAAAGTAACTGTCTTTCATTGTCTCAAACACCTTAGAGTACTTGTCGTATATGGTGGAGATTGCATATGGCAGAGAACAACTCTCATTTTTAAGTAGTTTTTGCACTTCTTCCCTTATTTCTTGATCTCTCAGTATTTCCTGGTGCGCCCTAAAAATGTCAGCCTTCTCCTCTGAGATATTTTTAGAGGTCAATTCGATTAAATTGTCTAACTGTTTAATGGCCCTCTCTTCTACACTCTGGAAGAAGTATCACTCATTCTCTGGATCAGATTTTGAGTCTTTCTCGAATTCAAATTCCGTTTTCTTAAATATGAATGCCTTTCCTACTGCAATTCCCTCTCCTATTCCTAATCCCTTAATTACCTTAGACATCTCTACCTAGACAAAATAACCCTATATTAATTTAACTATTTTTAGTACCTTTCTGCTTGTCTTTTAATTTTCTTTCCTGTTTAGGCACTTCTGTTTTCTTGGTTACATTTTCCCCTACTTTTTTCACCTCTTCCTCCTGTTTGGTTTTAGGTATTAAAAATTCTTCCCTTCAGTTGGAGAGATTTTTAGATACTACTTCCTGAGCTTCTGACATCTCTACCTGCTCCCTAAAGTTGGACCTCACCTGACCTAGTAAATAGGAAGAAAGTTTATCTTCCCTATCTACTAGTTTCAGTAAAGTCTCTGTTTTAGAGAGAAAGACCTGCCTGCAGAATTTCTCTATATCTTCGGCCTTAATTGTAGGGAGGGAGAAGTACAACTCACTAGCTTCCTGCACCTTCAATCCTGATTTAATAATTTTCCCAATACACTCCTTTAGTTTTCACTTATTAAAGCTAATCTGTGCTTTAATCTTCTGCTCTTTATGTTTTTTAACTAACTCAGAAAGAAATTTAAGCACCTCTGGATGGGGCCCTTCTCTCCAACCTTCTGAACGCACCATTTTTAGTATGAAGAAAGCATCTGCTCAATGGTCTACCACCTTATAGAAAGAGAGGCAGTCTCAAAAGAAGTTATAGCTTGAGGTAATCTCCTCTCGTTCTCTATCTGCTAATGTAGAACTATGTATAGTCTCATAGAGTTTAGTCAGATAGTTTTGATCGCATTCTTTAGTTAATTCTCTTAATTCTCCTCTATCTAACTTAATTATGGGAATAGAACTCTCAGGAACAAAGAAATAATCAGCGCCGCTCTTCTTCTCCCGAGTAACTACAAGACTCTCCTCCTCAGAGAGTCAACTGCACGTAATATTCTGCATCACATCTTCAGCTTGAGACTCTAATTTTCGCAGCAGAAACTTCTTCACTGCCTTAGCAGCACTGCTAATGGCACTATATGAAGCTAAATTTTTTACCTCCACTCTACCAGTTAAAGCAGCATCTTCCCTATCTACTAGAGAGATATTTAAGTCTACCCTAAGTTTTCCCTTCTCAAATTCAGCTTTAGTAACCCTCAAATAGAAAAGGAGTAATCTAATTCACTTGACACATTCAATTAATTCATCTATGGTTTCAAAATCTGGTTGGGTAGATATCTCAATAAGTGGAGCTCCTAGCCTGTCTGGAGAGAGAGTATATACTCCCTTCTCTTCTGTATAGGCTGCTGTATCTTCTTCTAGTGCAACAGAGTAGATATTTATCTTTTTAGAGAATTTTGGTAAATATATGTATCCATTTTTGCCCATAGGGTTTAAATATTGAGTTAGCTGATAACCTCTCGGTAGGTCGAAGTAAAAATAGGACTTCCGTTCAAAACTAAGCTGAATAGGTACTTCACAATTAAGCATTTTGGCTACCTTCAGTGCTGATTTGATTGCACCTACATTTATCTGAGGGAGAGTACCTAAGAGACCTAATGAAGTAAAAGAATTAGAGTCTACCTTTGTTCTAGAGAATGCTTTTCAGGAAGAGTCTACAGCAATGTGCAACTCTATTCCCAGCTTGAGTCTTACATCAGTCCTCTCTGACTCTTTCTCCTCCGATAGCTGAAGTAATGCATCAGGTATATCAAGCATTGCGGTAATCGGTGCTGCCAACTCTACTAGAGTAATTTATTCCGCTCTAGATATGATACTGCTGAAAGTAAGTATCTATCTTCTCTAGACTTGCAGGTTAGGTGCAATCCTATATATACAGTCTCTAGACTTTTTCTAACTTTGAAATGTAGCCACGGAATTGAGATAGAGGGAGTACCGGCAAAGTTAGCTAGAAGTAAAATCGACTGAGCTATATCAGTTACATAATCTGTACTACTACTTTCAATTAATGGTGCTATGTTATTAGTTGCAGGTGCGAGCAAAATTCCCCCTCTAGATAATATTTGAGACATTTTCTCAAAGTATAGAGTTACTATCTTTCTAGCCTGAAGATATATTTTTTCATAGTTAGATCTATACAAAAAGAAGTATCCTATCAGATGTCTGATCTTTACTTCATCTCCAAATCGAGCTCTAACCTCTGCAGCCTTATCAATGTAGGAACTTTCCACTTTCAATCTCTTAATATACTCTGAACCTCTTTTTTCCCTATTCTGCAGTTTTACCCTTCTTTCCTGTTCCTTATCCCAGGGAACCAATATACTATTCAGAGATAAGTAGTGAGTAACCAACTCACTATATGCAATTATCTTGTATACCAATTCTGCGAGAAGTATAGGAGGCCATTCAATTGAATCAGTTAATATCTCGCAGTCGGGAGTGCACTTCAACCTTGAAACTAGATTTAGGAAACTTTTCCGAATCTGAGACTCCTGCTGACTTAAACTCCGCTGAGGGTAATCCATAACTTCCTTTAAGACTAGAAATCTTACCTTCACTCCTTTTTGGAGCGCAAATCTTAGTGGTTTCTGGAGCTCTCTATATGGTTCTATAGCGCACTTACGATACTCAATCTTCTTTGTCTTTCAGGTCGTCATATCATAGAGATCGGGAGCTGAAATTACACTGAAAACTCTTGAAATAATGTCTACTGAATTAGAGAGTACTGCAGGAGTATCTAGTAAGGTGGTTAGGGGTAGTATACCCTCCCTTGAAACCGCGCCGTAAGAAGGTTTAAACCCATATATGGAGTTATAAGATGCAGGAGTTCTCGCAGAACCTCCTGTATCAGTACCGATAGCGAAATCAACAAGCTTTTTAGAGATTAAATAAGCTGAGCCTGAACTAGAACCACCACAAACTCTCCTAGGAGAGTGGGGATTTCTTACAATACCTTTATTCCCGAATAGTCCTAGGGAACCCATTCCAAATTCATCTAGTGAAGAGGAATACAGCTTAATCGCCCCTCCTTCTTCCAACAACTTATATACAGTAGAGGAAAAGGGAGGATAGTGAGTTAAAAGAGAGTTTGAAGCCCCAGTAGTTAGTTTATCTTGAACATATATAGAATTCTTCAGAGTATAGGTTAGCTTCCAAACAGGCTTAGAGGTAGAAGGTTTTAATATTACATAACTTCGAATGCATCTAGAGTGTTTTAAGGCTGTTCTAGCCTCTTTAGCTCAATCTTCTGACTCTTCAATTACTACAGCGGGAGGTAACTTGGAAAGCTTTTTATAGCTATCTCCCCGAAGTGTGCTAAAAACCCTATATAACTTTGAGTTACGAATACTCTCCCTGTAGTGAAAAGAAAAATTACAGTCTAAGGTTTACCTAGACAGTTTTGAGCTCCTCTTAGTTTCCTTCTCTCAGTTACTATAAAAGTCTTCAATTTCCTGCAAGGTTAAAGTTTCCCTAGAGTGAAATACATCTACATTCTTTAGAGGCATATTCATTACCTTTATGAGATCTTCCTTCATTGATTCAATTAGTTTAGCTGCTTTTTCAATTAAATGAGCTTCTGCATTAATCAAGAGTACCTCACTTCCCTTTTTCAGTATCTCCCTGAGCTTTTCTCCCTCCAGAAAAGAGAGGGGAGGTTTATCCCCCTCTCTGGACAAATATAACTACACCTAGTAGGTGTTAATACTCGAAGGAAAAAATGTCTGATTTATCTCCAGCAATAAAGTCTTTTAATTTTTTAGATGCAGCAAATCTAGGTACTTCTTTAGCTGGAATATCTATGAATGTTTTAACAGCAGGATTGTAACCACTTCTGGCACTTCTGGTTGCAATCTTCAGCGCACCTAGCGCCATCATAGTAGCTTTACCATCTTGCTTTAACTGGGTAAGCAATAAATACTGATACTCCCTCAACACTCCTGAGACGCTCTGATGGTCCAATCCTACCTTATTTGCAATAATCCCTATAAGCTCCTTTTTTGTCATACAAAAGCTATTTTACACTATTTACAGCCTTAAACTACCTCTTTTTATAGTAAATCGTTATAGGAGAGTGAATCAGACTGAAATTATTCCTAAACTGAGTCTCCAGTAACCTCATTTGCTGAGTACTTAAGTTATCAGGATTAGAGCACTTAACTACAAAGGTAGGTATTGAGGATTTTACCTGCATCATCTGACTTAGTGAAATCTCCCTAGGAGCATCAGCTAACACCAGATTTGCTCTACCCAGAAAGCTTTCAAGTTCTGCCTGCGTAAACATTCTCTCCCGTTCCCTCTTAACTTTTGCTAGAGCCTTAAATATTTTGTCTAAATTATCAGAATATTTAGCACTTACAAAAACAATAGGAGCTCAAACAAGGTAGTAGAACTTCTCTCTGATTATCTTTTCATAGTGTTCTCTCCTTACTGTATTAGAGTAATTCAGTATATCTCACTTATTAGCAACTATTACTGTAGGTAGATTAGACTTAAAGATTTCCCTAGCCACTTTCTCATCTAGATGGTCTAAAGGATTAGATACATCTACTACAAATAAGAGTATTTCCGCAATCTTAATAGCCTTTTGTGCTCTAACAAAAGAAAGGTGTTCTAACTGTTCATTTTTTACTCCCTCTTTTTTCATTTTTTTCCAACCAGGAGTATCTATCAATAGGTAACTTTCTCCCCTATGGTCTATCGTATACTCTACTAAATCTACAGTAGTGCCTGCTATGGGAGAGACTATTACCTGATCAATAGAGAGTAATGCATTTAAAAGAGAAGATTTACCTACATTTACCTTTCCAACTATTCCCATCTTTGCCGGCGCTTTTTCCGCATACCCTAGACTCCAACTAGTGCCCTTACCTATAACTTCCTCAATCCTCTCTATTAACTCCTGAATGTTTATATCATGTTCCGCTGAAATCAAAATAGGCTCTCCAAATCCTAGGGAGAGTGAGTGTTTCTTCCAGAGCTCATCTCCCTTCTTGGAGTCAAGTTTGTTAGCTACTAGAAGAGTAGCTCCTGTTGAATGCTTGTGTATTAACTTAGCTATCTTGTGTTCTACAAGTCTAATTCCCTCGATCTTGGAGAATAAAAAAATAACTGCAGTAGCTCTCTTCAGTTCTTCAATTAATAACTTGTTGACCTCTTCCTGAAATTGAGCGATTAGTGACTCTGAATATCCTCCACTATCTATCAGTATTATTTCCCGAGAGTTAAACAACTTAACTCTCCTGCAGATTAAATCCCTAGTAATTGAATTTCTATTTAGTACTATTGCATGTCTATCTCTAATTAACCTATTAAAAAGTTGAGACTTACCTACATTAGTTGCTCCTACAATTAATACTCTAGGGAGAGACTTCTCCCTCATAGATTAGACTCTTACTCCATTAGGGAGGTTTTATGTCTCCAACCTTCATATTTTTCCAGCTGAGCTATTAGTTTGCATCTATATTTTTCCAGTCGCTCTGATCGATCTCAATTGAAACTCAATTGTCAGGAATAGTATGTAGAGATAAATGCAAAATCAATCAAAATATTTTCCTCCAGTTTAAGTAGTTTGGAGAGTAATACAATTTTTTCCTTAGAGAGTAAACTTTCCCTAATAAAGTTACCGTATTCTCAGTAAATGGTGTTTAACCTTGCTCACTCATAGTCTATAAGTATTAATTCATCACTTCCTGAGTCAGGATCGTAAATTAAGTTTTTTAAACTTATATCATTGTGAGTTAACACCAAGGGTAAATCCCTGTACTTTTCCACTAATTCCCTGTAAATGGGGAAATAATGTCTATATTCTATCCTGTCTTTATCTACCTTAGAGGCTGCATCAAAATGGTCATGAGTGGGAACATTCTGCAGTTGATCTACAGGAACTTTATGATACTTTTCAGCTAGTTCAATTATTTTCTGTAACATTTCTTCATTAATAAATCTCACACTAAGTTGATCCCCTTCAATTCAGTTGTAAATTGCATTCCCAGTAGATTCTTCATAGTAGATTAGGTTAGGATCTTCTACCCACTTAAGTACCTCTATCTCCCCCTCTCGGGAGATTAAATTATTATTTTCTGCCACCCTCACCTTATAGCTTCTACCATCTAGTAAAGTTGCCTTAAATATTTGATTGGAGAAACCTACCAAAATTTTCTTAAACGCCCTAATTTGAGATCTATATTGTGGAAAATAATCTAAAAAAAATTTTTTCGCAATCTCTTTAGCCATAAAAAATTAAGTTATTTCTTCACAGTGTTTCACTAGAATCTCGCATAAATTATGTGCAACTATCACTCAACCAGGAGAGACGGAATATTTTTTTTCAGCCTTTCCAGCAACAGAAGGTGAGGCTAACTTCAACCTAATTTCTCCTCCCTTTAACTTTTCTATAACAGCTGCATACCTCTTATTTATCTGCATTAAGCCATCAAATAGATTTAGCTTCACAAATTCTACATCTTCTGTTGCAAAAATCTTTGTAGGTCCAATTATTCGAACCCTAAGGGGTTCGTTGGGGGAGGTAAGTCTATTTACCCTGAGTCTCTGATGTTTGGGCTCGCTAATCACCTTAAAGCACTAAAATTTTAAATTTTATATTTCCAAATTTTAGAGTGCCTGCAACCTCCTCAACAAGAGAGTTAAGTTATCTGAAAAAGTACGTCTCTCCTGTATTTTTTTCCCTAAATCTGTTCCCAAGAAAGCTTCAAAATTTTCAATAACTGCAATTTTTAGTTGATCATGTAATCTTCTCAAACTGGCAGGTTCATCAAGATCATCATGAAAACCACAAATAGGCTCTCCTTCGGGAGGGCACCGGCTCTGTAAAACCTGTTTGGGGTTCAACTTTTCGAACATTCTCTTGCATAGAGACTTACGTTTTCGAATATTCAAGGCTACTCCCATTCCGGGAATTCTATAACTTACTATTAGCACTCATACTCTCTTCCTTCTTGGAGTTTTTTTATTTAATCTAGGATCGCTAGTTGATTCTCTAATCACTTCTAAGAGTCAATTGGGTTCAGTAGGTGCAATTCTGCGTTTCAATCCTATCTTTTTAACCACTTAAACTTTGGATAATAAGTTAAAAGCCTCTAGACTGTTTTTATAGATTTGGGCACTCATTCTATCCAGGGGAGTCCCCCTGACCTCTGAAACTATCCTCACTAGAGATCTACAAATTGCTGAACCGGAAGCTAGAAATGGAGCATCACTTTCCACGAGAATACGATCCTCAGGCACTAAAGGAATTAGCTCCTGAAATTTTTGAAAATTTCTAAATACTAGGGGAGAGAGAGAAATATAGTATCTCTTTAAAATTTGCTGAAACTTTTTTAATTCTTCAGCAGTTCCATCAAATGAGTGAATAATTAACTTAAGGTGACTATATTCTCCTAATACCTCTAAAGCTTCAGTGTGGGCATTTCTCAGGTGCAGTATTACAGGTAACTCAAATTTAGAAGCTAGTTCTAACTGCATTTTCAGTCACTTGACTTGATGTTCGAGTGAAGCCTCTCTAGTTACCTTGTAGAAATCAAGCCCACATTCTCCTATTGCAACAATTTTTTCATTTTCAAGTATTAATTTTTGAAGCGCTTTAGAGGTTTCATCAAAATCTTCCTCAAATTTACTGATATATAGTGGATGGACTCCTACTGCGCAGTAGACATTTCTTAGCTTTTCTGACTGCCGCACTACCAAATAGGACTCAGGAAGAGAGGTAGCTACATTCAAAAATTGAAATCGAGGCTCTAATTGAAGTAGAGATGCTACTTTATCCCTAAACTGATCGGCACCGAAATGGATATGAGTTTCGAAATAACTGTAGTCTAATTTAGTCACTAATTACAGAAATTTCAAACAATTGAAAATACTATCCTCTCCATCTACACAAATCTCTTACATATATTTCTAAGATCATGCCCTTTATCTCCCTTATAGTTTTACTAACAGATAGTAGAGTTCCCCTACTAGAATCCCTATATCTAAGAGAAATCAAGAAAAGATGACCTCAAAAACATGTTTTGTCTATTTTTACTAAGGCAGACCTGGTAGAGAAGAGTAAATCTAATACTGCCTTTAATCTCTTCCAGCCTAGTGCTAGGCACAAAATAATAAAACTTCTTAAATCAAGTCTCTCGGGATTAAAACTTAATCCTCGAGAAAATACTAATTCTATTGTAGTTATGGGAGGGGCTAATAGCGGTAAATCTAGTTTTATAAATTTACTAGTTAAGCAGCAGAAAGCTAAGCGAACTGCTGAGCCCGGGACTACTAGAGGTATCTCAAGACATAAAATTCCGCAAACGAATCTCCTGCTTTATGACTGTCCTGGTTTTTTTCCAGATAAAGCTGATAAAAATTTAGCAGCACTACTTCAATTACTCAATTTTCTCCCCACAACTCCTGATAGTGCTATTAACTATTCAGAATGGGGCTTTAACTACCTATTAGAAAAACATCCTACAAGACTAAAAAATTGAATTAATCTTGCTGATTTAAATTCTCTAGACTACTATTCTTTTTTAAAAAATATAGCTCTTAAATATAAGTTAATAGAAAAAAAAGGTGAGTTATCTTTAGGTAGAGCTGAAGAGAAATTCATTAATCTAGTTAGAAAGGGAGAATTTGGTAGGATTACCTGAGAGTTAAGTTAATCTAAAATGCTAAAATTTCTAAAATTTTAGGGTATGGAGAGAAATGTCGGAGGGAGTAGACCCCTCTCTCCTAGGCGAATAAAAAAAGATTTTTTTAGATTAAAACTGGAGGAAAATAATCTATATCAGAATTTACTGTGCTGCTTTGAGCAAAATTATCCTGCTAGAAATCGTATATTTAAGAAATATAGTGAGAAAATATTGACAGTTTCCCTATTCTTATTTACAACTTCCTCTTTTCTATATAAAAATAGAAAGAAGAATATGGGAGAGCTTTCTAATTTTCACTGGAGAAATCATATTCAAAAATTTCCAAGGAGAAGTATGTTAGATTTTGTAAACTGTTCCCTTCTATATATGATCGAATATAACCATTTTTTAGAAGTTGATAAAAAAGAAATTAAAAGTTATCTTCCTAAAGAATTACCTTCATTCGAACGAGCATACTACTGAACTGTATTAAAAAAGTATTCTAGCAATAACCGAAGAGAGAATCTTATTGGACTGCCCTTTGACAAATATATAGAGTTAATCTCTCTATCCCTAAGATTGTTTGAGTTAATTAGATATGAAATTCCTAAAAATTACTCTAAGGTAATTGAACTAATAGAATTGTCAGATAATTGAAAGAAAAAAGTCACTGAAATTTTTAACTATAGTGCTGAGTATATTGCATTTCTCTATTTCATAAATATTAGAAAGAGGGGGGGATTTTTTCAGAGCAAGTGAATTAGATTCCTCTGGATAATTTCGCTGATATTTAAATAGAACTTATGGCTAAAGTCAAGATAAAACCAAGGTCTCTTTCCCGAAAGAAAGCCCATAAAAAAGAAATGCAGAGATATGAATTACGCAGAAAAAGTAGAAAACTAATTAAAAAGCAAATTTCCTCTCTTTTTCCAAGAGAGCAGTCTAACACCCCGCAAGAAATTAACTTAACAGAAAAGCAAAATCTACTTTCTCTACTGTATAAAACTTTAGATAGTCATCAAAGCAAGGGGCTAATATCTAAGGGCAGAGTAAATAGATTGAAGTCTCGTTGCACTAAAAAATTCAATACATTATTTCTTTTCGGTTCTAATCCTACTGTAAAAACAGCCTAAAACACCCAGAGTCTTAAAAAAGTAGGGAGGATGCTCTCCTCCCTCTTTTTAAGCTCTTTAGGGAGCGGTTTCGCTTCCGTTGTACCTGTTGCGCTTGTAATAGCAACATTCTGGTTTGTTGCGAAAAAAAAGAGAGAGAAATCAAATCGAGTTAAACGGAAGGAAGATGCTTGATATATTCTCAAAGACTACCTTAAACGATCAGGAAGGCAAGGCTATAGAGTTTACGATTTGAGGCTTTATCCCAGAACTAATATCATTATCTCACTCAGAGACTATATTAAAACCTCCAGGGAGTCTCTGGAAAAGGAAAATGCAAGACTTTTAAATCGAAAAGTTGAGAGAAAATCTCTAAAAACCGTTATGGTTGACAAGTGGACCGGAAAGTGAAAAAAAATCTCTTTTCCGCTCGAGGAGAAATATCATCGAGAGTTGGAGCTCCAAACTTTAAAGGTGCTCGCCGCTCAATCCTCCTACTATCAGTCTTATCTACAGGAATATAACAATTGGTCAACTAAGGCTGAATTTCAAGAGTTAATTAAAGGTAAATTGATTGGTGAGAGTTTAGCGAAACTTACTAAAAATAAAAAATTAGGCTCTAGAAGTCGATACCTAGTATGTTTTAAAACTATCGACAGAGAGGGCAGAATTACAGACTGGGAAGCCATTGAAGTTGAACTTTTAAAAGTGCCGAGAAAGGCTGGAGCAGACAAATACAAGATATTATTCACTGCAATTATTGATTACAGAAAAGAACTTCACTGAATTTATTCACTGCAATTGCGACACTATAAAGATAAAAGGGAAGCTTTAAAAAATGCTGAACGTGAAGCTAGGGCTCAGGCAAGAAGAGTTAAAACTGGCAAAATTATCTACAAAATATTCTTCCTAGATTATTTAATTCCAGCGGCAACTTTCATTAGGAATAAAGTCAGAAAAAATTAATTTTTTGCCCTAGTGAGAGAGGAGCTCTCAAAAGTTTTTGCACTGAATTATCACGCTTTGCAGCACTCTTTTGAAGTGCCTCTAGAATGTGCGTTTCTACAGAAAGAAGAGATTTTAGAGCTGTTAGAAACGAACGCAAATAGTGAATCAACTATGAATTTTTATGGACTCAATTTCACTAGGGAAGAGCAAAAAAAATTAATACTGCAGAAACTAAATAAAAAAGCTGAAGAACATAAAAAAAGTGAATATTGAGAAACTTTATTGCGCAATTTTGGACTTCAACTGTTGGATACCTGAACATTCGAGGGAGATGCTGCAACGTGAACTCAATTTATAAAAAATCGAATTTTAAGTCGTGAAAAAGCTATTATTCTAAATCCCCTAATTGAAGTGCAAATAGAGAATTTCTATAGACCCATACAATTACAGCCCGCTGCAATCGTTTATTACAAACAAAGCTTTACATTGCTACTTCAAACCCACTCTAAAAATACTGGAAAATCTTTCTTCGGAGCTTTCATTTTCTATGATTACTTTTTTCGAAATTTCCTCTCTATTGAATTTAGTGAAACGGCTCTCTTCCATGTAGTTAATAATGGAGAGATAAATTATTATTTCACACTCCCTCTAATTATGAAACCTAACTCCCTAACTTCTGCTGCTGCAAATTATTGTCCAATTTACAAAGCTTTGGGGCTCTCAAAACCTCACTTTCAGTCATCTATATTCTCAGAATTTTTAACTGAGGCTGAATGGGAGCATCTATTTTATACTGTAGACACGAATGCTATCAAAGGAGGCTCTGATAGTGAAATTGAATTTATTGCAAACTTAAATTCATTCAAAACGAAGATAGTGCCTCGCTTAAAAAAATTAGATGATTTGGCGCAACGAATGGAATGCTCGCTACCTGATAAATTAGAAGTTTCTAACTGATATAAATGTCTTGATTGAGGTAATTTTCTCTCTATCAATTCTCTGAAAACCCACTATTTAGAAACTAGAAATTCCAAACTTTTTCCTATTGAGGGCAAACTTTTCAAAGCTGGAATCTCTCTATTGTTTCCTAAATATCCGATTTTGCGTTCCCCTCTAATTGATATACGCAAAGCCTTCTCTATTCTTGAAAAACTAGAAGATCAATTATCTAGCAAGGGGGAAGATTCCCCTAATTTTGAAAATTTTTTAAGTTTTATTTTTGGTACTCGAAACTCAAAAAAAATAAAGAGAGAAAATTAAACTCCTCTATTTTTTCAAGAGAGGGAGAGGAATTACTTAAAAACAAGATACTCAATGTTAGGTGAAAAGTTTACTATGACTTTGAGTCTTGAGAGAATATGCTTACTCAACTTTCAGTTCAGATTTTTAGGGAAGAAAGCTTATTTTCTCAGAGAGACTTAATAAAAGATCCGGCTTCGAGTGATGAAGACTTTTATACTGAATGCATTCAAGAGTTAGTTGCGCCTATAAATAAGGAAATTGACTTAAACGCTTACAGTAGAAAACCACTAGACAACTTAATTGCACAGCTTCAAAGTAAGGTCGTATATGTTGCATTCAACAAAACCTTTGAATGTACCTGACTCTCTAAGCTAAGTCAAATGGTTTTTAGTGAGCGGGATTGTCCCAAGTCTATTTTCTGCATTCTAATACGAGAGTTAACAGTTGATTTAAGTGATTGATTTAGACTTTCTGCTTACAGCTCCCTAAATCTTATTGGACCTCTCTTAGGCTCTCATACTCTCAAAAAATTAGCTGGTGTAGTTCAAGTGGAGGGGAGAAAGCAGTACGATCAACTGGAATGAGTGCAGGAAGGAAGGACTGCTTCCCTACTCTATCTGTATTTTTATGCAGAAATATTTAATATAGACAATATTCAAAGACTGTGCAATGAGCAATTATCCCCCTCCCATTGAATTAAAGGAGAGTCGGAGAGAAATTTAAAAGAGTGAACTAAGATAAGTGCTCTATTGAAGGAATATTGCTACTATGATGTTCAAAATATGGTGGATGGGGTCAATTGACTAAAAAAACAATATGCAGCGAATAAAGCTTCCTTAGTTTCCCAAACGGAAATTCTCTCAACAGTTGCTTGACTTAAAAGTTTGAGTGCAACTCAATTAGAAAAACTTTTAGGTTCCTATATAGGTCTACAGGATGCTCCTAGGGAATCCCGATCGTAGAGTTTTTAGCTGCATAAAAAATTCAGATAACCACTGAAGAAAATACAAGGGCTGGTGCAAGACTATCAAATCTATCCCAAAAGCCTCCCACCTGCCTTCCAAACATCCTTCCAAAGTTCTTATACCCTAATATTCTCTTACATACACTAAAAGATTGATCTCCCAGGTGAATTAATATAGAGGCACCTAGTATCCAAAGTCAAATTAACCAGGTAGGTAGCTCACAAGATAACTCCTTATGTTTGAAACTTTCTGTTTCGAAAATTCCAAACATAAACAGTCTGAAACAGATGAATGAGACTATTAGAGAGGCAAAAAAGCCCTCCACTGTTTTAGAGGAACTAAATTTAGAAAATCTAGTTTTTCCGAAGTGTCTCCCAAATATAAATGCGAAAGAATTATTAAAAAATGTAAGGCAGAGGCAGGTAATTACTACCCAAATGGGAAAATAAAGGGAAAGTAGAAAAAAAGTACTTCAACCTAAAAAATGTCATCTCAATAATTTTCCCCCAGAGCGTTGAATGCCGACTTTTTCTTTCTCTGAAAGCCCGGAAAGTAAAAACTTAGAGAGAAATTTTCAACCTACTCAGTTAACTCCTAAAAAATAAAGTTGAAAGCCAAAATAATGTGTAATTTTCCCAATTGCTTCCTTAGAGTTATTGCCTCCATTACCTGAGCTGCTAGAAGAGGAAGCTAATTGGTCAATTCCTAAAAAGAGTAGGGGACCTAAAGTGATTCCAGTCAGCACAAATCTGTGTAATTTAGTTTTTGAATACATCTTTGGCGGTACGATCAGCAGCAATATTTCATCCAGACTTTTATAGACTAGAAAAATTCCAGGAAGTATCAAAATTGCTGCAAATGTCCATCTTAAAGTTACTCCATGTGAAGATAGAGAGCCAATAGAGGGAGCATTTATGAAAGATAGCACAATCAAAATAAAAATGAAAAAAAGAAATAATCACACAGTATGTCTCATACGCTCTTTTTTTTCATCTACAGAAATTCAAATAGTGGAAAGCATTCTAATTTAAGGAAGAATTTCCCCCTAAAAAGGGGGCGCTTCCTAAGTTATTCCCTAAAGATAATTAAGTAGAGTTGTAAGTCTACTAGTGAAAATTTTTTGCACTAAAAAGAAAATCTTAACCTTTCACTTCTTCTAAATTGATCTAAATTCTCTCTCCTTTTTAGTCCATTCTACATCTAATTCAGCAAGATATTTAGAAATTTCCTGCTCTAGTAAATCTCTATTGGAAAATTTCTCATTATCTGAAGTGTACCAATTTTTAAAGTTTTTCTGCAATTCCTTTCGCTTATTTCTGAGTGCTATTCTCGCTTCTTCCACTACTTGCTTACTATTTTTAATTTTTTCCTCCCTTATTTCTGCAGTAGGTTCCGGAACTGTACATTTAAATTCTCCATCTTTCAAATTAATAGTTATGTTAGGCTTAGCCTTCTTAATAGTTTTTTCAATTTCATGTAATAATTTCTGAGTGGCTATGTAAGGCTTAATTAAAAGTACCCTAGCTTTTTCTAAATTAATAGCAGCTAATTCTGACAAATTTTGCATCACTCCTTCATTTTCTACCTTTAGAGAGTAAAAGTGCACAGGATTTAATCTAGAGATACTAAACTCCTCTAATTTTTCATTCATTCTCTTTTTAATTTTTTGGAAATCTTGACTTAACTCAGCACTTCAATCCCTAATGTCAGAAGTGACAGACTTTGAAGTTGCGTATTTCTTTCCCAAGTCTTAACTTACCTCTGAAAGTGGAATCTCCCTATTTAAAGCTTTAATAAAACAATTTTCTACTTCTTGATTAAAGACTAAGAGTTTTAGATTATTTTTCTTAGCTAATTGTAGGGAGGCTTGATCTAATACCTGAATATTTTCTCGAATTAGCTGGTCATAACTTAATTCACTGTAAAAGGTTGCATCAGAGAATACATTTGGATCTTTGTTATATATACCAGATACTCCTTCTTTTCCAATAAGTATCTGTGAAGCTCCTATTTCTATTGCTCGAATTATTGCGGCGCTATCAGTGCTAAACTGAGGCTCTCCTAGTCCCCCAGCAAAAATTAACACTTCCCCTGAATTTATCAATTTATCAATCAGGGTAATATCGTATCGAGCTGTCACTCTCTCAATTTCTAGCGCTGAAAATAACTTAGTTGCCACCCCTAGGCTTTTTAGGGCTTTCTCCAGTACGAAGCCGTTCATGACCGTAGAAATCATTCCAATATAGTCTCGTTCATGAACTGATAAAAAACTTAACTTTTCCTCCTTGCCCCTTCAGATGTTTCCTCCTCCAATAACAATTCCTATCAGATAATTTTGAGATAGCTCCCTAATTTGAATAGCTAGGGAGATTAATTTTTGTTCACTATATATATCTTCAGTGCCGCAAACGGCTCCTCCGCTTAACTTTAGAAGTAATCTAGGCTTCTTCAAATAACTATTTAGGTAGTAAATTTTCACTCAAATTGAAATTCAACGCAGTCCCCCTTAATCGTGCTGAAATCTGTTCAAATGAAGTGCTTAAAAAAAAGAAGTAACGCTCCAAAATTATTAGTGAAATAATATTTTGCGTGCCTATCTCTAGTAAATGAGGTAACTTTTTAAATTCCAACTTTTTCGTCTCCCTATTAAATTGAGCAGCTCCGCTTCCCATAAAAATAGGAATTAAGCTGATTTCCTTCCTGAATGCAAATATTACAATCCCATATTCCTGAAATAACACACTAGGAGTAAACACTAAAAAAGAAAATTCTCTTAAAAATGCACTAATCTCAGGAGAGCTATATAGCAGATAATCTAGAGAGAGAAAGACATAACATTGAGTCCCTTTATTTTGATGTTTAAAGTTTCTAACTGCCTCAAATAATTCTAGATTAATGTTTTTTAACTTACTAATTCAAATTAAACTTTTGTTTTTATGATTGCAGTTGGAATGGTCTAATAATTTTTCTAATGAGTACACTTGATTTTCAGAGAATCTAGTTTTAAGCTCTAAATCATCGCTAAATATTATTCAGTTAGCATCAATTTTTAAATATTTAAAGATAAGACGATTCACATAATATTGGTTAAATTGAAACGAAACTAAATGAGTGTCTTCGATTCCCAAAAAAGTAGCAAAATGCGCCCTTAATTTTTCTACTTTTTGAGCGTACTCTAATGCCTTAGAGTGGGACTTATTCTGTATACTTCCTGCAAACTCCCTGAAATAAGTTCTAATAACTTCTTCAGGTGAGAAAAACTCATATTTACTAACCCTAGCTGGTGCCAAAACTTTTAACCCTTTAAGTATTTAAAGGTTACGGAATTTCACACCCCCTTTAAGGGGGTTTAAATACTACAGCTTGATTTAGTTTTTCCTAGCTAACAAAGCTGAAATTCCGGAAAATCAGATAGATTGAGAGCGTACTCAATATTCAACCTAGGATTAAATGCAATTAGTTTTGTAATATTTTCGAAATTCGGTAGGGAATTTTCGATGCCTTCCATATAAATCGAATAAATTTTTTGGGCAACCTCATCACTTAGATAGCTTCTTGAATCCAAGTATAGATATATTAGACTTCGGTTTATCAAAAAAGAATTAGACTCTGCAAAATTATCAAAATGGGGTATTGCGTCCTCAACTCAATTTCTGAGATAATTTATAGTTCGATTACCCAATATCTTAATTTTCTGAGTAGGCTCTTCATTTAGCTCTCAATTACAAAGATAGAAATCTCTCCTCCTCTCTAAAAATCTATTTAAACTAGAAAATTTAAAAACTGACTGAATTAAATTATCACTTAAACTAGGATCAAAAGCTGATCTCTGTAAATTTCTCAAAGTGTCATTATGAAGTGATCTCTCTAGGGGAAAGTTAAATGCATCTCCTGGAATTTCCCTAAATATCTTGAAATAAATTCCTCCGCTTAATACATATTGACCCAGATTGCACACTGTATCTCTCAAAATATCTTTGGGCAAGGCTTCTAGTTCAGACGATCAGGAAATGCATTCAGCTCAAAACTCAAGTTCAGTTTTCCTGAAGTGTTTGGCTAGACAATCTTTTATATTCGGGTTAAAAAAATTGAAGAATTGTAATTCAGAGAGACTTCTGGCGCTGTAACAAATCGTGACAACTCTGTCAGTTAAACTATAAAGCTCTAGACTAATTACCCTCTCCGTCTGGAGAAAATTTAGCTAGACTTTTTTAGCAATTCGATCAACTTTTGATTCTGACATTCAATAATCACTCGTCGCAATTCACTTACCTGATTTGAAATTTCAATTAATTCTCTATTTAATTTATTTCAATTAGCATGATACTTATCTAGTTGTTTACTGTAGGAAGAAATTTCTATTTTTATCTCTTCCTCCTTAGTTAAATATTGAGAAAACATATTCTCAAATTCTGCTTTTCTGTTATTTAATTCATATTGTTTTTGAATAAGTTCCTGTAATTTTTCTTTATTGAGTTCCCCGGAAGCTTTAGAGCCTATTTCATCTCATTCTTTTTCTAATTCTTCCTCTTCTGCAGTTAATGCATCACCTTTAGGTTGATGCTCTGCTGCTTGCTTGTAATTCTCATTTCCCTCAGTTATTTTCGCCTCCCTCTCCTGCACCATAGCTGCAATTTTTTTACTGAGATCCTCTGACTCCCTATAAAGTTGAGTTTGCTTCCTCGTCAAATCCTTTAGATAGTTTTCTAGATTTCAATATTTATTCAATTCTTTTTCAGGTAATATTTTTAGAAAATACTCTCCAAATAAAGCGTCGGAACGCACAATTTCTCCATTGCCTAACTCCGAGTGAAAAAATATTTCCCTCCAAATCATCTCCCTAACATTATGTTTCTCTATATCGGTCCAGTTGAGTTTACTATCAATGCAAATGGTGGAAATATCATGCACTAAATGGTCTAGAATCTCCTTTTGATGGTCCGAAAGTTTTACCTCAGACATACTAAACTATTAGAAAGTTCAGGGAGAACTTCCTATCTCTTAAACGAGATAAGAAGTCTACCTACTTTTACCTTTAAGTGAAGTTAACTATCTAGACTTAGATTTCTTGGTATTTTTTGCTTTCTTAGAAGAAACTGGTGGCATCGACCTAGGCTTCAAAACTGCAAATCCTTCATCTTTTTTCGGTCGGCCCCGCTTTTTAGAGTCTATTGCAGCCGACTTAGCGGTAGGGCTAGAAGATTTAGCGCCGACATTATTTTTGGACTTATCTACCTCTTCTACTTTCACAACTGGAGACTGTTCCACCTGTGGAGGCACTTCTGTAGAGCTAGGTTGAACCTTACTTAATGTTTTTGCAGGAGGCTTAGGAGTTGACTTCTTGACTGTAATAGCTGGTTTAACCGAACCTTTAGTAGAAGTTGAAGGAACAGCTGACTTTTTAACCGAAGGCCTAATAGCAGTTGTTGCTTTAGCTTTCTTTGCGTCCTTCTTCTCTAACTTTAGAGGTTTTTTAGCTGTTTCCGCTTTCTTACCTTTCTTAGGTGCATCAGACTTTAACTTCTCTGAGATTCTATTAGCTATTAAAGTTCAACCCTCCTTAATCTTCTCAATCATTCTCTCCTCAAAATCATCTATCTTCTTATGAAACTTCTTTAGACTGATTTTTTGTCTTAAATCCTTAAGGGAACTCATATAACTTAGTTTTTAATCTCTAACTTAATTTTCTCTTTTCCCTTTGGATCTCTTCAGCTTTTTTCTTCGCATCTTCTATATCTCCCACATAGAAGAAAGCTTCCTCAGGTAAGCTATCTACCTCTCCTGTTAGTATTGCTTTGAAAGATTTTAGTGTTTCTGCTCTAGTTAAATATTTTCCTGGAATATTCGTAAATTTTTCAGCAACAAAAAATGGTTGAGAGAAGAAGTTCCTAATTTTTCTCGCTCTATAGACTAATTTTTTATCTTCATCTGAAAGTTCATCAATACCTAAGATAGAGATAATATCCTGCAATTCTTCATATTTTTGGAGTACTTTAACCACTTCTGAGGCAATAGCATAGTGTTCTTCTCCTACTATTCTAGGTACTAACAAGTTAGAAGAGGAGAGTAGGGGAGAAATTGCTGGGTAGAGTCCAAATGAAGCTATTTTTCTGTCTAATACAATTTTCGCATCTAGGTGGGCGAAGATAGCTGCAGGTGCTGGATCTGTTAAGTCATCGGCCGGTACGTATACTGCCTGAACTGAAGTTATAGAACCGCGTTTCGTAGAGGTAATTCGCTCCTGTAATTTTCCCATTTCATATGCAAGAGTAGGTTGATATCCTACAGCGGAGGGAGTTCTCCCTAATAGTGCTGAAATTTCGGAACCGGCCTGGGTAAATCTAAAAATATTATCAACAAATAGAAGTACATCTTTTGAGAGATCATCCCTAAAATATTCTGCCATAGTTAAACCACTAAAAGCTACCCTTAATCTCGCGCCGGGTACCTCATTCATCTGACCAAAAAGTAAAACAGTATTTTTTAAAACTCCGCTATTCAACATCTCGAAATAAAGGTCATTCCCCTCCCTAGAACGTTCGCCAACGCCTACGAAAATAGAGAGTCCTCCGTGTTTTATTGCAATATTGTGAATTAATTCCTGTACAACTACTGTTTTTCCTACTCCTGCACCTCCAAATAATCCAATTTTCCCTCCCTTAGCATATGGAATTAATAAGTCAATGATTTTTATACCAGTCTCAACGAGCTCTATATTTTCAGTCTGTTGATCAAAGTTAGGCGGTGCGGCATGAATTGATCTACTTTCCAACCCCTCTTCAGGTAGAGGGGGTAAATTGTCTATAGTTTCTCCAACTACATTAAACATTCTTCCCAGAGTTTGGAGCCCTACTGGAACTTTCAAAGGGGCACCGGTTCTGATCACTTTCATTCCTCTTTTTAAACCTATTGTCTGAGTTAATGCAATTGTCCTTACTCTTCCATCACCTAAAAGTTGAGCTACCTCAAATACAGCTGAAACTCCATCTAGTTTTATTTCTCTAGATATCTCTATTTTTTCATAGATTGCAGGCTGAGATTTCAGTGGAAAAACCATATCCACAATAGGTCCAGAAATTTGAGAAATATAGCCTGACTCCAGAGCGACTATTTAACTAGCCAAAAAGTGTAAAAAAATAATAAAAATCTAAACTTTTAGATTAGACCTATTACTTTGAAAAAAAGAAGTAAGGTTTAGTGAATGGACAATAAAAATGTAGTTAAAAGCTTACTTTTTAAACTATCGTAAATTTTAGCTCTATTCTCGGTTTTTCTGGCGGTTATGGTGAAATGGTCAACACACCTGATTGTGGTCCAGGCATGTATGGGTTCGAATCCCATTAATCGCCCCATAAAATTAATGCATAAAAAAATATCTCAGAATTAGTGAATAAAAACAAAAGACAATTAATGATTCATGTCTACAAGCAAGATGCAAACTTATTTAAAACTATTGAAAAGCATTACTGCATTTTCGAAAATCCCTCCCTCTGGGTATTTTTCCTCCCCCCTTTTAAAGCTGAGCTAATTAAGGAGGTAGTTGACTCTGGTGGAGAACGAGAAAAATTCTATAAATTTAGAAAATATTCCGTCTCCACGAATCGGCACCCTATTTTTCTCTTTTTTTGAAGGGAACACTGATTTAATTTATCTCTTACCTTGAAACCTGAAAAACGTTTCACACTCCTGCTAAAAATATCATCCCCTCCGATAGTAGAGGAGAATACTCTCAAATTTATAGATTTTGACTTAAGCCTAAAGCTAACAGATAGCCGGGAACTATCGCTCTTAAACAGTGAGGATCATATTCTAAATTGCACAAAATTTAAATACTCCCAGAATCTACAAAAGCAAATTTCTAAGACAATTAGAACAGTATTTAAGTTACTAAAAAACAATTGATTTGATACTTTTACCTCTGAAGAATTTATCTCTTCTCTGTGAGCCCAAGTAACAACCCTTCTTGGCAAGACTCAGGCCGAATTATTAGTAAAAAAAGAAGATAAAAATACCATAGAAAGACTAGAGATAGATGAATTTGAATAACTAAGGTTGTAGGATTTTAAGAGGGGGGGGCTTTTAGCCCCCTACCACTCTAAAAAATTCCTAGTAATCCACTAGGTTTTACATTTCAGTGCAGCTGTAATTTCTGAAATTTCCTGTGTAATTGTAGCTTGACGAGCTTTTTGATATATTAGATTGTATTCTGCAAGTTTCTCCTCTACTGATTTAATTGCATTGCTCATTATCTCTCTTCGCTGATCATGTTCAGCTATCTTTGACTCCATTAACGCAATGAGGAGAGCCTGCTCAGCATATGTAGGAAATAATTCAATAACACTATCTAGGGGTTTCATTCTATAATCGTAAGACTCATATCTTACGCTTCTTTTATTCTTCCTAAAGTATTCTGACTGATCAGTAAAAGGTAATAGCTTTACTATTTTAAAGGATTTATCAACTCCTCTGTACAATAACCTCAGATAGTAGCATCCTCTATTTATAAATTCTCGGAGTAGTAGAGTAGTGATTTCACCCACTTTTTTCACTAATTCTGACTGAGGTAATTCAGAATCATAGAAACTAATGATACGTTCACTTATCTTAGGATAATTCTGCAATAGTGATTTCACCTTTTTACCAAACACTATCAGATAACTTCTCTTAGTGTCGAAATTTTCAATTAAGTTTTCAACTATTTGCTTATTGAATCTGCCGCAGAGAGATAGATCAGAACCAATTACTATTCAGAGAAAAAATTTATGAACTAGTGCAGCGCCTAAATTAAATCTAGAGTTAGATACCTTATGGTCATGTTCATAACTTGAATAGAATTTTTCAAATAACATTTTTATTCCTGCGTTGTAATCCGCTCCTTCCTGAAACATTTGCATATACCCTTTTCACTTAGTTAGGGAGATTAACTGTAAAGCTTCAGCTATCTTCAAAATAGATTTCATATCTTTAATTTTTCTGGAAATATGTATTAAATTTCCCATTAACTAAGTTATCTCTTTACCTGAATCTCCCCCTAGGGGAGTAGGAAGGTTAAATATTTAGCTCTCTACCAGAAGAGTAGGAAACATCTCTATTAGCGCTCTTAAAAAGCTGAGTTAATTCAGCTTTAGTCTCAATTCCTATCTTTTCTCCCAACGGCAACGATTTATACAATCTATGGGTTCTCCATAATTCTAGGGCTCGACGACATACTACTGAAACTGATTCAGCCCTCTCTATCTCCAGTATCAACTTGGCTGAAATAAAATGCAGTAGCAAAACCTCATCTTGGGGACTATAGGGATTTAATGGAGCTTGTCTTAATATAGGTAAAATTCTATCTCCAATAGCTAAAACCTTCTTAGATTCTTCATTTAAGTCTGAGGAAAACTTTGAAAATTCTAGTAATTCAAAATATTGAGAGACAAAGAGTTTTAGATCACTAGTCATGCTCTTTATTGCACTCTCCTGTGCGGCACCTCCAACCCGAGAGACAGAATTTGAGAGATCAATTGCTGGTCTCTGTCCAGAATTAAATAAGTTAGTCTTTAAAAATAATTGACCATCTGTGATGGAAATTACATTACTTGGAATATAAGCTGCAATGTCATCAGATTGAGTTTGAATGATAGGTAAAGCTGTTATAGAGCCTCCTCCATTCTCGCTGGAAAGTTTACCTGCTCTCTCCAATAGTCTACTGTGCAGGTAGAAAATATCACCAGGGAATGCTTCTCTCCCGGGGGGAAAGTTCAATAATAGTGAGAGAGTCCTATAGGCTATTGCATGCTGAGTTAAATCATCGTAAACAATTAGAACGTTCTTACCCTTTCTCATTCAGTATTCAGCAATAGTGATACCCACAAAAGGTGCTAAAAATTGCAGGGCTGGAAAATCGGAAGCGCTTGCTACAACCATAGTGGTGTAATTTAACGCACCTACTCTCTCTATCTCCCTAGCAATCTGAAATACATTGGAGTTTTTCTGCCCAATAGAGACAAAAACACAGTAAACATCTCTGCCCTTTTGATTCACTATTGCCTCAATAGCTAGTGAAGTCTTACCAGTTTGTCTATCTCCAATGATTAACTCTCTCTGCCCTTTTCCGATCGGAATCATTGCATCTATAGCTAATATTCCGGTATAGAGAGGCTCACATACAGAACTTCTCTCCATCACCTCCGGTGCTGCATCCTCAACTTTAGCTCAACCCTCTACAACTATCGCTCCGCCCCCGTCTATAGGCGCACCGAATATGTTCACAATTCGACCGAGCAGAGCATCACCAAACGGTGCTGAAAATTGTTTACCTGTCTTAACAACAGTCATGCCTTCTGCAATTTTGTAGTAATTACCTAGTGCCACTGCACCTACACTATTTTCCCTCAACACAAGTATCAAAGCTTCAATACGTTCATCCCCTATCTGCACCACTTCATTCAGAGAGCAGCCTGATAGTCCTGAAAGAATTAAAATACCGTCCTGATTTGAAAGCACCTTTCCAGTTTCCTCTTCTCGTAGAGCTTCCTCATTATCTTGAATTAATCTCTTAAGAATGTCTGCATACTCCTCTAATCTTTGACTAGGTTTAGACATCTCTATCTAAGAAATTGTTTTTTAATATCGCTTAATTTTTTGGAAAGCGAACACTCCATTACAGCATCATCATATTCGAGTTTTATGCCCACAATCATCTCGGAAGATAATACGTAATCTAGCTTGATGTTTTCTCCAAATCGTGCAATTAAAGTTTTCTCCAGTTTAGATTTTTGATCACTACTCAAATTATCAGAACTGTGCACTTTTATATACTTCAGACTTAACAAATACTCTAATTTATCTATTAACGTTTCTAAAAATAACACCAAGTGATTAATTAATTCAAATTGGATTAATAACAGTATTGTAGAGGGCAAATATTTTTGTTGAAATGCAAATAATCTAATTAATTCTCTTGTAAATTTTTCCTTTTTTTGATTATTAACTGAGGGGGATTCCAGAAAAGCTGAAAATGCAGGATACAATCTCAAAAAAGTGAGTAAACTTTCGCTTTCTTCGCACAATCTGGAATAATCATCTTTTTCAGAATAGCAAGAAATTAAAGCTGAAGAAAATTTCAAAATTCTCTCCCTACTCTGCTCTATTCCCTTAGCCATTATTGGCTAAGTTTAACTCTTCTTCTGGTGAGAGGTATTTTTCTGAAACGCAGTATCTATCTCACTTAGATAGTTACCAATAATCTTTGACTGCACCTTTTTATCTATTGAGGCTTTAATTAATTTTTCTGCTAACTCTACAGATAGGGAAATTATCTTATCATTAACTGTCCTTTTTGCCTCCAACTCTATCTCTTTAGCCCTTAAAGATGCTTCTCTCAGAATTGCATGTTTCTCCTTTTCAATCTCCTCCATTTTTTGGGCTATCATGCGTTTCTCTCTCTCATCTTTCTCTGACAGGAACTTAGTATGCTCTGCTGCTAAATTCTCCCTTCTCTCAGAAAGTGCCCCTAAAGCTACCCTAGTCTCTTTAGTTACAGTCGCTAAATCTGTGTGTGCCTTATCCAACTTCTCCTTCTGTTTTACTATGAATTTATTTGTAGGTTTTCAAAAAAAGTAGACAATGAACACTATTGTTGAGATAGAGGAGAGTATGTGTGCAACTATTACCTGTGGAGATGCTGCCACGAAGAATTTAATGAAGTCTTGGATTAATGATGATAGTCCACCATTGTCAGCGGCTATTTTCCATGTTCGACGTGTTTGGCCATCATCCAATACGAAAGAGTTAAAAGTAGGAAAATCATAGAGTGAAGTGCTCCATCTACGACATCAAAATAGAAGTGAAGTGGAAATGAAGCAATAGAGGAGATTGAGGCAGAACCTGCAAGTCCTGCACTAGTTTTTACTGATTCTAGAAAAGTACTCACTAAAAATAATACTAGTGCTCCTGCAAAATAATTCCCCCAGAGTCTAAGTCCCAGTGAAACAACTTTGCCCAACTCTCCAAGTAATTTCAATACATCAGGAATTGGAACTACCTTTTTGCCCTTACACTTCATTCAGACAAAATATTCTCTACAGAAACCTCATCCCTTTGCAGAAATACCTATTCCTACAGTACCGGCAAACACCACAGCGGAAATGCTAAGAGGTACTAGTGCAACAGCCCCTATTCCCCGAAATCCAAACATACTCACTAAACTTGTGCCTCAAAAATAAAAGACTATGTATATAAGAAAGGGAATTGCAAATTTATATCTCTCCCCCAACATCTGAAGTGAACTCTTTTTTACCCACCTAATAAAGAGAAATACCAAAAATGTAAATTTAGGTAATCTCTGATAAGTTTGGGCCTTCTCAATGCTGCACCTATAATATAGTCCTAAGAGTAGTATCAAAATCGTCACTGCTAGCGCCCCTCCTATAAATTCTTGGGTAGTATTATTGTCTTGACTATTAAAAAAGGGGAGCAAAGCTGCCACAATACTAAATTCTGAAAAACAATCTGTAACTTCAGTTAGGTATATACACTAATGAGGTAAAAGCCCTCAATGTAGGAAGCAATACAGCCCCAGCAAGGGCATATCACTTATCAAAATAATAGTCAACCCCGGTGCTATTCTTTATAGCCTCTGAAGAAAGTCCGCAACCCAATGCAAATATAAAAAGAGAGGAGAGAAACCCTAGCAGGCAAACGCCCGCTACGGTAAATTTAAGCCCGAAAAGAGCCCTCTTGCTTTTAGGGTATAGAGAGGTAGCTGCTCAGTAAGAGTAGTTGTTCTTTAAAAGTTGAAGTTTAAATGCTTTTAGTAATAATTGAGGCTGTCAATTTAAAAATGCAAACTGAATTCCTGAGGTAAGTATTGCAGTAATAACTCTAGGGAATTTTCCACTAACTGCATCTGAACCCTTAATTATTAAATCCCAGATAAATGAGAGTCCAATATAAGCTGAAAGAGCCAATACTGAGCTCATAATATTGAGTCGAAATCACCTTTCACTTTCCAAATATTTCCTGCTCTAGGCAGCTGCGGTTTGAAGTTTTATCTCCTCTTCAGCTCGTATTCTAAATTGTTTCAACTGAGCCCTTCTCAATTTCAATTTTTCCTGACCATATCTAAATACCTCAAATAGTCTCTTATAGCTCAAACTCAATAGAGCTATTAGGAATCAGTGAACGACTCACAATACAATTCCATTCAATTTAGTAATTTCTCCATTAGAGGTTAACACTAACTGTTGAGGAGATGTCTGATGCGTTCAAGAAAATCCATTAAATACTCCTACACACACCATTGCGGCTCAACAACTTAATAACCAAGCATTAAAAGTTCACCACAGTCAGACTAGTAATTTATTTCTAGAAATCAAAAAACTCTTGTAGGAGGGGATACGTAACACCTTTCAGAATCTATATCTATAAATTACAAAGGAAATAGAAAACACTACTACTCCAATAGCGGAATAAAAAAGTAATTGATAGTCTCTACTCTGTGTAAATAAGGCAATTAATACTCCCGCAATAATTATTAGGTGAACAAAAAATCCTATAAAGCATCCAAAAACAATATTTGGAATCAAATTGAAAAACAATAATGGTCTATACTTATTTCTTCTAGGAGTTGCGCCCCTCAACAGAGGTACACTTGCCTGAATCATTTAAATTACCTGTTTAGATAGGGAGGGCTTGAATATTTATTTAACAATCTCTCTATTAATTCCTTATTCTTCTTAGGATTTAAAAAGAAAAATCCTACAAGGAAAAAAGTTACTGAGATAATTACAACCGAAACTAGGAGGGCAAAAAATACAGTGGCAGAAGTATCTCCAGAAAATAGGGAAGAGTAACCTCCATCAGCTGAAGAAGTTCCTCCAACCGAACTTAACAGAAATCAAGAGGAGAGAAAAAAGTAGTAGAAGAAAATCTTTCTACTAAAACAATACTTAAAGTTTTCATTTTCTAATCCTCTATTATTTTCCCTTCAGGAGAGTAAGAAAAATATAAAACTCATCACTGTAAAGAGTGTAGGATGTCATTTTCCATTACTTCCACCTGAACCACTTGAATTTGAGGTAGCATTAATTAGTGCAACTAAAAATGTAACGCCGCTGAAGACTATTCCCACAAGACAAAGATAGGAAAAATACTTCTTCAATATAGGATTTCTTGAAGGTTTGGAGAGATAAACATACACTCTTCCGCTTCTGATTTCCCTCTCCAACCTCTCCATTGCCTGAGTTTTAGAAACAATATATTCAAAGCTCTCTTCATCATCCATATCCCCCAATTTGTGCACTCGAAATATATTTCTGTATATAGATAATCCTCCCCAATGTTTTGATGAAGCTCTCCCCCTTTTTCCGGACAATACTTTCTGAGTCCTCCCCTCCCCTTCAAGTTGATTCTCGGGCTGTACTTCAACTTCAACAGTCTCAATAGAAGCATATTTAGACTGAATTTCACTAACATTACTTGTCTTTAGATTAAGTCCATAGCTATTTAAAACTCAAACATATATATAGTTAACCTCATCAACTCACTCTTTTTCTCCAGCATAATTGCTGTTAAAAACTGTCTCAACACTTACCTTCTTAGATTTACTTTTCTCAAGAGCTTCCCTGAATTTAGGAATTAATCCTTCTACCTGATTTGAGTTAAAACTTAATTTTCCTAACTCCCTAAAGAGACTGAAAGAGGTAGTGAGGAAATCAATACTCTCCTCCTCTCCAGTACTTAAATCATCTAGGAAGCGACCGCAAAAAGATAACTTAGTTAGATAATCTTTGACTAATTCAAATAGTGAAGAGCAGGCTCTGCTCTCCATTTCACTCACTTGTAGAGACATATTTAACTTAACTCTATATCCACCTTAATTCATCCACAAGAGAGGCCTTAACGGCCTATTCTTCCAGAAGAAGTAGGTTACAGGGGAAAAAGAGTCTTTTTTGATTTTAAATATATAGGACTCTGTGAAAATAAAGAAATTATAACTTAATTCCCTGATAGCTAATAGAGTTTCAATATTGTGTCTACTATTTCAAAAATTGTAATTTAGAGAACTACAGAAAGAACGCAAAAACTCCTGAATAAAACTACTAGAAGTGCTGACTTTCAGCAAAAATAAATATCATTCTTTAATTCTTCCAGTAAGATATCACTCTAAAAAGGATCATTTTTCATCTAAATATTCAACTACATTATTGGAACTAATAATTGCCCTTAAAGTTGACTCGCTTAATTCATCTTGACTAGAGCTTCCCAACAATTTCAATTGCTCTACTATACCTCGAATCTGAATAGCACTATTTAGTCCTCCCTTTTTTACCAAAGATAAATAGTGAGGTGAAAGTGTTACCTCCTCCCTTTTGAGCACTAACTCTAAATATTTAATTCTTGACTTTAAAGATGCTCTATTCAATAGATAATTTCTGTCCTCTAATTTTTCTATTAAGGATCAAGGTAAGGTTACCTTTTGCTCAACCAATTTAGTAATTAATATAGTTGCATCAAGTGCAAGGCTACTAAATAGTTTTTCTATGTCTGCAAAAGAACCTATAAAATCTTCAAACAAAAAATGCTTTATCTCCCCAAACAAACGCACCTGAAGTAGTTGATTCTTGATATCCTCGAAACTTGGTCTACGCAAATGTAGCATTTCCGCTCCTTTAAATTTTTCTAAGAACTCCTCTATCTTCAGCTCTAGAGAGTCAATATTTCTAGAAATATATATTCAGAGCACTACCCTCCTAGGCGAACCTAGAATTTAGCTGAACTCCTTTTGAGTACCTATACTCCTCTCCTGAGGACAAGTACAATTTAGAAATCATTAATCCCAAACATGCAAGTATAGCACTAAAGTAAAGAGGCTCTAAATAGGACCCTTTCTCCCTCTCAATATAAGCACCGTTTAATCCTAAGGTAAATATAAAAGAGCTAAATCATTCATACACTTTTATTCCAATACTACTTAAGAAGGGAAAGTGTCAACTCACTAGAAAGAAGATAAATACAAGTGTAATTATTGGAGTCAAAAACAATTGATTAAGAATTGAAAGTGGAAATAATTTTCTAGTTTTGTATGAGAATGTAAATGTAGCAATTAAAGCAGCAATGCTCATTTTTAGCACTCAATTTTTTAACTTTAAAAGTTCTAGTTTATCAATAAGTCTGAACAGAAGGGAAATGGAGTATGATAGGAAAAAGCCTAGAGAATTTATAGAATGGGGGAAGAGTAAAAAGGAGCATCAGCTAGCTTTTGCTCACTTAATTAGGGGAGTAGTCTTCCTGTCTTTCAGAATTTCACTTCCCGATTCTTCCAAAAAAACTCTACAGGAGGGAACTGAAAATGCAGTAGCTCAACTATATGTACCTAAAACCACTAATACTAAAGCTCTGCTCAATTTTTTAGAGGGAAGGCGGCTCCCTAGTTTCTCAATTATTTTTTTCAGAATATTTAGGTGCATCCCACTCACCACCAATAGGTGGGTGACTGAAAGTTGATTCAGCTGAGTTAAAAATGGTTTTAACTCTACTCCTTTCTTATTAAAGAGTAGGTAGTTTACAGCCACTCCTGTTTCCCCAGAATACCTAGACTCCACTATCCTAACCAATCTTTCTTGTAGTCAACTTCTGCAGCAAGAAAGGAAGGGGGATAATCCTATTTTTTCTGTAACAAACAGGGAAGAAGCTTCTCAGAAATGATAAAAAACAACAGTGCCTCCTAATCATCAAAATGATTTAACTCAGGAAAGCCGAAATAGATAGATATATCAGATAAGTAATGGCGCAAACACCAGGCTATTAGGTCACATCGGAATAAAAACAATAGCATACAACAGCACAAAAGATAGGAATAATCATTCTTTCTCACTAATTTTCAGATAGCGCAATTCATATAGTTAATGTCTATAACTCTCATTTTTTAACTATTTCTAATCATTTCTCGAATAGAAGACTTAAAGTGAGTAAGTCAAAATTTTCTGTAACTTACTACTCCTACAACTCAGTAGAGTACAGCACCGAAACCGATAATTGAACAAAAATTTAGAAGTGGAGAGTCACTTCCATTAGCAGTTCAATATACAGAATATTTAGAGTTATTTCCTATAGCTCAAATATCAATTACATAGAAAATAGATAACACTGTATTAACTAGCAGAACAGTACCTAAGACTATTCAGGCAAATGGAATTAAGTTCCTGAAATAATCTCAGTGCCGACTTCAAAAAGTTGCAATTAACCTTCAACGAAGCTTAGGAAACAGATAAAGTAATCCGAAGAACATTAGTAATAATAGAGGGCAAGTCAGTCAGTATCAAAACATTAGTAACCTAGTGGGAAAATAAATATCTTTTGCCTCAGCAGCCATTAATTATCTCAGCTGTGCTTCTAATTCTGAGTAAAACTTGTACATTGAAGAATAGTCCCTATATTTAACTCTTTCTTGCTTTAAGAGCCCCTCCGGAGCGTTCTCCTTGAACGATTCTCGAGAAAGTATTTGCTTAGCTCGCTCCACCTCAAAAGCATATTTCCTAGCCTCTCTTTCTACATATTCAGCATATTTACCTCTATCAAAAAAAGCACCTTCCAACTCAAAAAAAAGCGCGCCGATTTTGATCGTAGGGAAGTGTGCTTCTCTCCTTATATTAGCGCACCGCACTAGAAGATGATTTAACTTCTTAAAGTAGTGCCCAAACTCCTCTAACTCTCTCTCAGTATGTTTAGACTTAGGGGTCAATATAACAGTCACCTTGACTGTTCTAGAATAATCCAGTGAGAGTGCCTGATATATTCTCCTTACCTCTCTCATATATTCAAAGAATCACTCATATCTGAGAGAGTCATTTGTAATTTGATCTGGATAGAAATATTTGGGATACACTCCCCTAATTTCCCTACCAAATATCTCTCTGTATGTTCTGGTTGCAAAAGCTGGGGCTAAAGGATAAATTATTCTGGTTGCAACCTCTCAAGTGTAAGCTAGGAATTTTATAAGATCTGTACTCAAATTTTGCTCTAACTTAAATAGTTCAAGGAATCTATTGGAAAGGCTCTCTGTGTAAAAAGTCATAATCTCCCTAACCAGTGAAAAATAATCATATTGAGCATAAAGCTCCTCTATTCGCTCACCAAGAAGTGTGAAATTTCTATATATTCAGCGTTCTACTCACCTTAATGTTTGAAAATTGAAGTGATCTGGTTTCTCCAGTAGTTGTCTATTCAAATCAGGATTTATTTTTTGTTTAAAAAAACTGAATATATGCTCTAATTTATGTAAAAAGGTAGCAGCCTTTTGAAAGATTAATTCACTATATCTGATATCTCTATCAAAATTAGTATTCATTAGAAAAGCTATTCGTATTACATCAGAACTATACTTCTCGTAAAGTGCTTCGGGAAGTATTCCATTTCCCAGAGATTTAGACATTTTCTCTCCCGCCTTATTCTTTAATAATCCGTGTAAATAAACATTTTTGAAGGGCAATTTTGCAATTAAGTGATATGAAAGGAACAACATTCTAGAGACTCAGGGTAGCAAAATATCTTTCCCTGTAATTAAGGTATTGAAGGGGAAAAATTTCTCCCTATCTCAAGGCTTTCCCTCAAATACTATAAAAGGTCAGAGTGCTGAGGAGAATCAAGTGTCTAGCACTATATCTTCCTGACTCTCTCTTTCAGGATTAGTAACTTTTTGGTTAACTCTGTATTTTCTAAATTTCCTGTCATAGACTATCGGTACCTTTATGCCCCAGGGTATTTGCCTAGAAATGCATCAGTCTTCCATATTATCTAGATAGGTCAATAGTCTCTCCTTTTGAGAGGCAGGATAAACCTTAAATTTAAACCCACCTTCCCTTAGGGTGCGTGCAACTTTCCTAGCTAAAACAGCAGCTGAGAGAAATCACTGCTCTGTAACCATTTTTTCTATGAGTGTATTACTTTTTGTGGAAAATGCTAGATTAGTCTGATAGTCTTCCACTTTTTCTAAAAATCCTAGTTTAGACAATTTAGCTATTATTTTTTCCCTAGCTAAAAATCTATCTAATCCCTTGAATTCTTCAGTAAGTGCATTTAATCTCCCATCTTCATCAATAACAGAGATTGAGTCAAGTGCATATTTTTTCCCTAGCTCCCAGTCTAGAGGGTCATGGGCTGGAGTGCACTTCATTACTCCAGTACCGAATTCCTGATCAATTGAGACATCTGAGAGTATTGGTATTTCTTTTTTAACTCCAGGAATATAAACTTTTTTTCCAATTCACTTGATATACCTCTCATCATTGGGATGCACAAAGAGAGCTGTGTCTCCAAAAATAGTTTCAGGCCTTGAAGTAGCAACTGTTAAATACTCTTCGTCCCTCCCATCAGCTGCAAAATATTTCAGATAGTAGAGTTTGGAGGTGGAGGATTTGTATTCTATCTCGCAATCAGATAGTACCTCCTTAAGTTGAATATCTCAGTTAACTAATTTTTTAGCCCTATAAATTAATCCCTGGGAGAACAACATTGAAAAAACACTAAGTACGAATTTCCTTGAATCCTCTTCGAGTGTATATCTACTTCGGGAAATAGGAAGTGAAGAGGAGATTAGTGCAAATTGAGAGTGAATCTGACTTTTTAGACTTTCTGCATATTTATGCATCTCAGCTAAGTATTCTGATTCTCTATCCCTCGAAAATTTCGCACCGTAAAGGGAATCAAATTTAGATTGAAAGGAAAGGCCTGCATGATCTACTCCAATAGCCCAATATGTAGAAGTTCTCCTAATTTCCTCTCACTTATACCTAAAGTCTTGAAGTATGATATTTCAGAGATGTCCAAGATGTAATGCTCCAGTGAGGTTTGGAGGGGGAAGTAAAAGTGAGTAAAAACTCACTTTTAACTTACCTCTCTCCTAGAGTGTTTTGTTAATTCCTAGTTTTGTTGTTTACTGCTGCCAGCATCTGCTTAATTTGCTTTTCTGTGGGAGTTCTGCCTATTTGCTTGTAAAGTTCTCTCACCTGGGAAGCAGTAATCATATCTTTTCTGCCTATTTGCTTGGAATATTTTCAGGTAGCAAATTTTCAGGTAGCTACTGCAGAAATAATCATACATGCAACTAAACCTACTCCTCATCCGATGTGTTCACTGTTAAAAAAGAGAAGTTCAGAAAAAACTCAATGCATCTATGATACAGAACTAATGCAACTCTTTATATCTTCTCACTTCAACTCTCGCTTTCTAGTTTTTTCATGCAACTTCTCTAGTGAACATGGATCGGTATTATCTCTTGAAGGTGAACTCAACTTATATGGAATGGGTCAATTAATCTTTAGGGAGTAATTTTTATTGCCTCCATTATTGCTGGAGGGAATTTCCTTCAATTTTTTATATGAAGAATAGTCAAAAATTCCATAATTGATACGTCCGCTTAAAGTTCCAGACTGTAACTTCTCCTTGGTTAATGATGCGGAGGGTGTAGTTTCAGCTGTTTGAGTAACTACTGTAGTAGAAGTTGAACCATTTAACTTAAGCTCAAGATCAACAATAATTGGAGACATTAAACAATTTTTTGATCATTTTTCTGAACCTAAAAATAATTCTTTCACAACCTCAAAAGCATCAGACTTAGAAATCTTGCATGCATTTGCAATTTTCGTAACAGCACCATTGCTGCTTTTATTCTCTTGCTGTGTATTTTTGTCGTACAGTACAAACATATTAGCTACATGCTGCACCTCTAGATATTTAGTAATTGTTTCTAGTAGATAGGAGGCTACTCCTGACTCTAGTTGATTCTCACTACTTCCTACAGAAAAATATTGAAGCTCACATTTTGGACCAGTTGTTTCAGCACTTACAGATGTTTGCGGTTCCGAAACAGTTTTCTTCAACTTAGAACTATCAGAAATACATCACTTGTATTTAGAATAATTCCCTAATTCCGAAAGTGGTACTTGAGCCACTAGATCGGCTGTGCCGTTTTGTTGACTTCCTCCATTATTTTTTATAAATAGTTTGACTCTCGAATAGAGACCGTGAAAGGTTGAAGACTCTCAACCAGTAATATTTAGTCTTCCCTGAGAACTCAGTGCAAAAATACTAAGTATTGGAATTGCGGCCAACACAGTTGCGAAAGCAGCCCCCCCCTGCCACTGGCTAAATAACTCTCAAAAGCTCACTATTACCTAGCTGAGGTGAAGCAGCTAGAAAGTGCTGAAATACTTAACTGTTGTTCCATTACTCGTGCGTGAAAAGCATTGAGTGAGCATTGCTCTAATGTTGAGTCTGAAAGTGAATAAACAATTGGTCAATTAACCTTAACTGACACTCCCTTTTGATTACTACTGGACTTTACTAAATTAGTAGTCCAGTAGTCAAAAATACCATACTTTAAAACACCAGATAAACTTCCACCAGCTAGCTTCTCCCTAGTTAACGCACCTATATCCTCAGAGTTGGTTGAGGTTGGGAGTCTCAAATTAAGTTCTACAGCAGTCGGGGAAGGAAGACATTTTTTAGCTTTAGCTATAGAGTGCAGAAAAAATTCCCTTACAACATCTCTATCTTGAGCGGAAGAGATACTGCAATCTCGACTCAACTGCTTTAACTTGGAGCTAGAGCCTGAAAAATTTACCTTATCATCATAAAACATGACCATATTAGCTGCGTGCTGAACAGAAATATACTTAGTAGTTAAGTCAAGTAGATAATTTAATACCTCTTCCTTTAAATCGCTGGTACTTGTAGAGGGGGAAATGAGTTGACAAGTGGGAGTTTCCGTACTTGCAACTTGCTTGGCCTCCACTTTTGCCTTTAAGTTTGAAGAATTTGGTAAACAGTACCTATATCTAGAGGCAATTCCAAAGTAGTTTAGCGGCACCTCCACAATTAAATCAGGAACTTGACTTTCTGAACTTTTGCCCCCCCCTGTGCTAGTTTGGACGATATCGGAACTTGATTGAGGTGTTTTGATATTTTTTAAAAAAAGCCTAACCCTAGAATAAAGACCATTTAAAGTTGGAAGTGTTCAACCATTGACGACGAGCTGAGGTGTTTCTGTTTTCGAAAAATGTAATAATAACAGGGGTAGGACTAGTCCACTAAAGACTCCTCCAACTTTTCAAGCCTGGAGTCATTCCAGAAACGACACAATTTATTGAACTAAAAGTTATCGTTCCTTTTTAGTTTCTTTATTTTTAAGGTAGTGACACAACCTCAATGATCTATCTGTATACTTTTGCCAGAGCTGTTCAAAATTTCTAGGCTTACTATCATCGCTATTTGAAGTTGTAGAATTGCAACCATCACTGCTATCGCTAGGTTCGGAGAGAGTGTAATTCAGTATTAATGGGACCTCGATTAACACAGGTTCTTTTTGCGCACTTTCATTTCCTCCATGGCGATTTACTTGCTTGACATTTCCCCAATAATCAGTAAGACCATAGGAAAGTTGACCTCACAATTCTCCATTTTTAATCTTTTCCTGGGTAATAGAGCTAGAGGTAGTGGATTCAGAAGAAGCTACAGTTGTAGCTGTACTGGATTTCAATTTCAGATAAATTTCAACTAATAGGGGAAAGGGTAGACACTTTTTCACCTTCGCTGTTGAGGTTAAAAGCATTTGCTGGGCTAAAGTGGAGGTAGAGTTGGCCTCTCCTGCAGTGTCGGATTTGAAACCGCATTCTCCATTCACTTTAGATAAGTCATTGCTACTTGCAGTTGAACTGCTAGCAGAATTCTCCTGTTTTTTGGCGTGAAATAAATAGATCATATTTACCTGATGCTGTAATCTAATATACTTAGAAGCTAGTTCTAGGAGGTATTTGATTGTCTCTGGATTGCCCGAGGTATTCTTGCTCTCTCCAGAACTACTGCTGGAAGATCATTTTTGCAACGAACACTCTCCAGATGATGCACTTTCAGTAGAAACTGCAGCCTGAACTTGCACTTGAGTGGTAGTGGTTAAGGGAGATGAAGTAGGCAAACAATATTCTCAATTAGACAAATTTTCTATAGAAGTTAAGGGCATTTTGGCAACTAAAGCTAACTTGCTATTCAAAGAGGAGCGGCTTCCTCCTGCTTCGGCAGAAACCTGTACTATCTCATAGGATTTACTAACTTGACTGCCCCCCCCTGAAGTAGAGGTAACGGAAACTGCTGCAGGCGTTCCTGCAGCACTACTCTCATCGATTACAAATAATTTGATATAAGAGTTAACGCCTTCTGGCTTTGATCAGTCAAATTGTTTCCCAGTAAAAAGTAGAAGGCTAGAAAGGGGAAGGAGTGAGAGGCTGACAAACGAGAGTTCCCTTCAATGCTGCGCAAGCTCTCAAATTGCACTCAACTAATATGGAAGATTCCCTTAATTAAAAAATCCTAATCGTAACTAAGACTTTTTATACAATAAAAACTTTAAATTTTAAATAAGTTAAATCTAGATAATTTGCTTAAAAATGGCGGATGCGGAAGGAATCGAACCCACACTCAATAGATTTGGAGTCTATTGTTTTACCATTAAACTACGCATCCGAAAACAAGGGGAGGGTGTGTTCTACTTCCCCTAAAACTTTACTTATATATTAGATAAGGAAATTTATTCAGATAAATTTAATTAAGAGATAGCTTTTAAACTTTAGGAGTTTTAGCTTAACTCTAAGTAACTAGAGGTGATACTAGAACTTAAAGAGAGATTAACTAATTTTCTGCAAGATGTTGTGGCAGAGAGTCAATTTACACTTCTAAAAGACAAGATAGTACTGGAAGAGTCCAGACATCCTAAATATGGACTCTTCAATACTAATCTCCCATTTATACTTGCCTCTCTATACAGAAAGACACTGGAAGAAAGTGAACGAATACTTGCGCAAAAAATACCTAAACATGAATATATCTCCAGAATGGAAGTGACAAAAGGTTATATTAATTTCTTTGTCTCTCCAGAAGTTATTAAAGATTTTTATCTATCTTCTCTAAAGGTTGAAAAAATTATCTTTGCAGCTAACGCGCCGGAAAACAGGTCTGCAAAATATTTCATAGAGATAATTTCTGCAAACCCTACCGGTGCGTTACACATAGGTCATATCAGGAATGGTGTAATTACAGATACTATTTCTAACTTATTGGAATATAACGGTAATTCAGTGTATAGGTCCTATTTGGTAAATGATGGAGGAACTCAGATAAAGGAGTTAATTGCCTCAATTCACAATATGCATTCATACCTAGCTAAAGCCTCTCCACTAGATTTAAGTATTAGTCAGTGTAAATATACTGATGAAAATGTGCGCGACTGTGCGAGGTCTATAGGTGAACACTTTGGATACTACTGAGAACTCCAAAATAGGGAAATTACTTCAGAAATTACTACCTACTCAGTAGATTTCTTCCTAAAACTGATAAAAAAAGAGGTAGAAGAATTAAAAATCAAGATTGATAGCTGGGATTACGAAAGTAAGCTGTGCTCTGAAGGTGCATTAACAAGTCTTATCTCCAAAATCAAAGATCATATATACCTAGAGGATAATGCACTCTGATTTAGAACAGAAGCATTTGATCCTGATTTGGGAAAAAATGATGTGATTGTAAAGGGTGATGGTGCCCTTACTTACTTTGGTCAAGACCTAATTTACCATCTCTATAAATTAGAGTTTTTAGGCAAAAACGGTACTGTTGTAAATACATTGGCAGCTGACCATAAAGGTCATATAGGTAGAATGAGGGCCTTTTTTAAGTGTCTAAGAGTGCCTCAAGAAGTAGTTAGATATAAACTTACTCAACTTTCTAGATTGGTTGTAAATGGAAAGAAAGTGATCTTCTCTAAGAGGGAAAATATCTACCTAACTCTTGCTGAACTGAAACAATACCTCTCTATTGATGAAATTAGATGATTTTTAAGCTCTAGAGATGAAGAAAGTGAACTAGATATAGAAATAGATAAATTACGAAATAAAGACTACAATAATCCTATTTTCTATATATTGTATGCATATTCCAGAGCTTCTAAACTTTCAGAACTTCTAAAGCTAGAAATTTCTCCAGAAGAGTTAAATTTCGAAGCACTCAATAGTGATACTGAACTTGAATTAATTCAGACAATCTTGTATTCCCAGTCGAAATTTAGTAAAGCGGTAGAAACTCTCAAGCCTAATATTCTCTCAGCATATTTATATTCACTAGCTCAGAAGTTTCACTCTTTCTATGATTCTTTCTCTATTTCATATGACTACAATCCTACCACTAAATTAGCTAGACTAGCATTAGTGCAGTTAGTAGCTAGACTTTTTGAGGAGCTTCTACCTATTTTCAAAATTGCGCCCAGACAGTTGAGTTAATACTGAGATATTCCTTCACTGAAGCTGAAGCAGCTTCAGATGAAAGTGGTAAGGGAGATTTCTTTGGAGGACTTCATATTTCACTTACATATTTAGATTCGGAAGGTTATATTCTACTTAAAAATGAAAATATACTGCAGAAAATTAATGATTCCAAGCTCTTAAGTGATGCTACTGTATACTATTTAGCTCCTAAATTACAGGAGCTATTAGACTGGAGAATCTTATCTATTTCCTTTGAAATCTCAGAATATAATCGGATTTATGAAAAATTCCAGAATATTAACCTCCTGCTAAGTTATGGACACAACCTACTTTGGGAAAAGTTGGAAAAACTTCTAAGAGAGAAAGGGAAGCTATTTCCTCCTAAAACCATAGTTGATCAATTCTGTACAGCTAAAAAATACTATCAACACTTAGAGAGTATTAATATAGAGGGAATAAACTTAACTTTTTTTGAAACTAAAGCTGAACAGAAATATCTATCTTGTGCTATCTCCTCTATAATCAGTAGATATTTATTTCTAGAGGAAGTAGATAAACTCTCCAAGAGCTTGGACTATGAATTGCCGTTAGGTGCTTCTTCAGCAGTTGTTAGAGCTTTTGGAGTGCTACACAGGAAAAGGGGATTTAAGGCAGAACAGTACTGTAAAACTCACTTTAAGACTCTAGAGGAGGCTAAACGCCTCCCCTCTGCTTAGCTTTTTTAGCTTAGGAGTTTATGTTTAAGACTACCCTATTAACTAAGGAACAGGCTTGGGCTCAGAGAAAGTGGATTCTCTTAGATGCTCAGGGAGAATATTTAGGTAGACTTGCAGTAAAAATAGCAACTCTACTCAGGGGAAAGGAGAAGGTAGACTTCACCCCTTCATACGATTGTGGTGCTTTCATAGTTGTAGTGAATTCGGATAAGTTAAGACTCTCTGGAAATAAAGCTAAAAATGAATATTGATATAGACATTCAGGCTATCCTGGAGGACTAAAATGCAGGAGCGGTGCTGAAATGTTGGAGAAATATTCAGATAAATTACTTATGTTAGCTGTAAAGAGAATGCTTCCTAAAAATAGATATCTCTCTAGAGCTTTACTGAGAAAGCTAAAGATATATAAGGGTGGAGACCACCCTCATAAGGCTCAGCTACCAGACAGCTAAATTCTGAATTATTGTCTTAGATATTTTGTGGGAACATAACATTGGGGATGCCTGCTTCATCAATAGCTGGATGAATTTAGTATCTATATCCTTTAGGAATGGAATATCAAAAAATTTGGTAGGTAGTCCAAATTTTTCTATATGTTTAATCAGATATAACAGTAAACCCTCTGTAGAAACGACACCGTACATAATATAAGCTAATTCAAGGGCTCTATCATGACCCTCTTTGTCATTTAGAGTTATGTACTCTAGAAAGGAAGGTAAGAATAGAGCCAGTGATTTATAGAGTTCTATCTTAGTTATCTGGGTTAAATTCGCTGCTAACTTATATCAAGTTCAGTAGGAAGATTTAGTCATAAAGTATCTCCCATCAAAGCACTTAGCAGCTATTTCCATAATGATTTTGGCATCCACTAAGGTTAGATCTGAATTTCGCAACAAATAATTTAGATATCACTCTATAGACTTAACTTCTCTAATTAACCTCATACGGTCCTTGCTATTTAACTCACTATCAAAATAACTAAATAGTAGCTTAAAGAAGAGCAGATGGAGTAACTCCATCTGCTTTTTCTTAGGATACTCTAGTATAAACACAGGATAGTAGAATACATGGTCTGAACTATCTATAGGATTGAAGAGATAAATTGACTGATCAAAATAGTCTAATTTTTTAAGGAAAGGTTTATTAACTAGTACACTCTGTTCTACTATCTTGGGGCTAGGCATTACAAGTGTAGGTACTGAAAAAATAGAGTAATATGCTGAAACTACTGGCTTACTTCTATTAGAGTAAAGTTTTATACTGTTAGGTTTTATAAGGTTCTTAATTATTAACTTAGAGAAATCAATTAGAGAATTAGAGCCTACAACTAAAAATGAATTAGCCCTACATTTGTAGGCATATTCTACTACTTTAAGTGCTGTATCTCTATCTACTAAAGGCTGAATATTTGTGTATTCAAAAAATTCTATTTTTAGGTCCTGTAGTATAGAGATAATTCTCCTGTAACCTACTAACTGTCTGGTGTATGCATCATCAGTTAAGACGATGAGTGCATTTACCCCCGCCTTAGCTAATTTTTTAGAGAGTAACTCTTCTACTGCATCCTCTCCTACAGATCAGTTATGGAGTAACGGTATTTTTCTCTCCTTATCTTCAATTGGTTCTAATTCGGCTTGAGAAGCTTTGCCCTCTGCTTTCAGTTTTTCCTTCTTCTCTACTAAAGCTGTATAGTTTGGAGAAACAAAGTCTTCAGCACCTGATATTTTGGTATCTCAGAATTTGTCATGATTCATAATCAATTCTTTAAGCTTGCTAAATTCAATTTCTTCAGCACCCGAGAGGAGCAGCTTCGGTGCGTTAAGACTTTCCGCAGAAATGGACTTCTGCATGTGATTCAATTCTTTATTTAACGCCTCTCGCTGAGCACTAAAATACATCTGACTGTCAAGCCCATTTTTATATATAGATTCCTCAATAGATTCTGTCTGTTCAGGTGGAAATAATTTATTCATGAAATTCCTAGCCTTGGATTTCACTGAAAGCATATAATCTACGCTGGAGTCTTAAAGGTTAGCAATTTTTTCCTTGCTTTCTCCTGAAAATCTAGGAATCCGTGACTTAACCTGCTGTGATTATCCTTTAGTTCTGTTGTCTCCTCTTTTAATCTTGAAAGTTCTTCCTCCCAATTTTCAGTCTCTCCTTTTTTATTAAAGCTTTTTAAAGCTTTCTGTAGTGCTTTACTATTTAATTCTTCTAACTCCCTAATTAACTCTAGAATACGTCTCTTGCAGAGTAATAATACCTGCTCATCAGCTACTAATTGTTTAAACTCAACTGACTTTTTATCAAGAGTGGTTGTCACCTTCTTAGCTGAAACTCCCCTGCCTGAAGGTACTTTTAAACCAGAGAGAAAAGACTCTACCTTAGAATCGTGTAAATCTTTCTTCTGAATTAAGAAGAGAAAATCTTTACGTAATCCGAAAAGCTCTCTCCTAAACTTTAAGAGCTTTTCTAGTCCCCTAGCTTTGGGATTTTTATTTCACTGATATATAAAACCTAAAAATATAAGTGTGACAACTCCGAATATTGAATACTGTGCCCATTCAGTACCCAAAACTCAATTATTCTAGCTAGAGATTAGACTAAATTGGAAAAATTATCCCTTTGCAAATACATAGATAAGTGCTGCAGCGCTAATCAATAATGCTACGGACACCACAATGGTAAGGTGAATTTTTCAAGTTCTAAGAGATTCTGCTCTAACCCTATCTGATTCAAAAAAGTACTCTCTTTCCCTTCTAGATAGCTGATTATCATCATCTACTATTGAGAGCTGTAATTCCGGTTCTTTTCTAGACAACCTAACAGAATTGACTAACCTCCAGTGAGATTTTCGCCCCCCCCTGTGGAAAACTCCACAGTTTTAGGGGCTGTAGGGAAACTATCTCTCTAGGGGAAGAAGGATTGCTAAGTACTACTTAGCTGAGGACTTGGGTGTTAAAGCAGTAATTTCCGTTGATTTAGGTAAGACTTCTTCATCATCGTTTTCCCAGCTCTTTAGTAATTCAGCTACTGGCAAATAAAGATTCTCTAAATTACAGTCAATTTTCTTATCTGGTCTGCAGGATTCTCGCAAACTCTCTAAATTAGAGGTAATATTTTTCAAATCGGCTTTCAATGCCTTAGCCACCAACTTATCTTCTGAGAACTCTACTCTCGTACTTTCTTCCTTATCTTTTTTAACTTCTCTAACTAATTCCTGTAGTCTATTCCCTAAACTACCTACAGTAGCTTCTCACCCTTCTTTCTTGCCTACTACTTTCGCAATATCTGAAAATAAAGTCTTATGATTATCTTTCTCTAACAATCAGAGTGCTGCTGAACTAAATCTTGAATTTCTCTCTCTAATATATTTCTCTACTTCTATGCCCATTTGCTGAAGTTCTTCCCTATCTTCTTCGGAAATAATAGAGTCTCTCATAGAGTCATAAAATGTTGCAAAACGAGTATCCACCTCAGTAGATTCAGGTTTTAGAAAGAGATATGCTCCGGAAGCAGTAGTTGCCCCTCCTAAACCTAGCACTGCTACTTTGGCAAAAGATACAGGCACTACCTTTTCTAGTTAGAAGTTAACAACTCTCATTTAGACTCAGACTTTATTATATTCTAAGATTTAGTTTGAAACTATGGTATTTTCCAAATACCTATTTGCGACTATAGCTGGTCTCGCTGGTGGAGTTAATTGATTAGCCTTTAGCCCCTTGGGGGGGGCCTTAATCCAGCAGGAATTGCAAAACTATTCCGGGGAAATAGACAACTCCTCTAGGGAGGGAGATTCTCTAGTCTCTCGAGAAGAAGGTAGACTGAATAAAGAACGACAAGAATCATCGACTAAGTTTAAAAATTTAGAAGATGAAAATGAAAAAACCAAGGATAAATCTAGAAGCAGGAGATCAGCCGGTGAACAGTTGAGTAAGGAAGATCATAACTTGAAGCTCTCTAACTATAAACATAACAGTGAATTAAATAGTACAAAAAATAAGCTAGAGGCGAAATTGAAAAGCAGTACTGACAGTTTCAAAACCTCCCTAGAAGCTAGTGTTAAGACAGCATTTCAAGAAGTTAAGTCCAAGGTGGATGAAGAAACTAAAAGGCTTGAGGATGCTTTAAAGACCCTGCAAAAATCTAACCAGGAATTAATTCAAAAAGTTAGAACATGTATAGAAAATCTACCTCAAGAGATATTTGTAACTAAGCCTGAAGAAAGCAAGTGCCTGTATGATAGTCAAAAAACTTAATTTACATGGTTTTTACTAAATATTTATTTACAACAATAGCAGGACTTACAGGAGGGGTTAATGCATTAGTCTTCAATTCCTCGGGGGGGGCGACGATCGGACAAGAAATTCAGGACTTTGAAAGGGAGATATCTGATAGTGACGACTCTAATTCAGACTTAATTACTAGGGAATGTGATCGTTTAAATAGGGAGAAGGTTGAAGCTGAGAAAAATTTCAGCCAACTAAATGATCAAAATGAGAGTACTAAAGCAAAATCTAGGCAACGTAGAAGCGCAGGAGAAGAGTTAACTAGGGAAAACTATCAACTTGATAGGCAGGCAAGAGAAAGTAATCAATCTCTAGAGAGTAAACAGAAGGAACTACAGGAAAAATTAAATAGTGATACAAAAAGTGCTAGCGAAAAAGTACAAGAAAAAGTTCAAAAGTTATTTCAAGCTCTTAAAACTTCAGTAGATAGAGAAAATGAGAAATTATCAGAAGCTCTTAAAAATTTAACAGAATCAAATCAAAAATTAATAGAAAAGGTAAAAAATTGTATTAATGAGCTACCACAATCAATCTTCGTGGATCCTAAAAAGTTAGAAAACAAAAGTTACTGCGATTATGTGGAAGAACAAAGACAAGCTAAAGACTCTAACTCAAGTTAACTTTTTCAAGACAGCCACTCTCCTTTGGAGGGGGAAAGTATAACAGAATTAATCCAGGTAAAATGACTTCAAAAATTTGTTAATCTTTACCTAAAATAATTTCTACAAAATATTTATTTGCAACAATTGCAGGTTTAACTGGAGGAGTAAATGGATTAGCCTTCAGCCCCTTGGGGGGGGCGTTAATCAGCAAGGAGCTGAGTTCATATTCTGAGGGCTTAGACTCCGATTCTCAAAATAGAGAGAGTCAACTCAATAAAGAAAATGAGAGAATTATTGAAGAACAAAAAACCTCTGAGTCTAAATTTAAGGAATTGAATGATAAAAACGAAGAGACTAGGGGGAAATCCAGAAGTAGGAGGTCTGCAGGAGATTCTCTGCAATCTGAAAACTACAAACTAGACTCAGAGAGGAGAAGCCAAAACTTTAAACTAAATGCTCAAAAGACAACGCTTGAAAATAGCCTAAAAACGACTCTTGAAACTTTCAAAACTGGAATTAAGGAAAAAGTACAGACTTTAAGAACAGAGGTTAAAAAAATAGTAGATGAGGAGACTGATAAACTTTCTAAAGCTCTTGATAACCTAAAAGAATCTAATAAGCAGTTAATACAGAGAGTGAAAGAATGCATAGAGAATATGCCATATGAAATATTTAAGGAGAAGGAAGAAGATAGAAAATGTAAGTCTCCAGTCGCTGAAGGGAAGTCTTAGTTAGATGATTTTCACTAAATATTTATTTACTGCGATAGCTGGACTTACAGGAGGAGTTAATGCATTAGTCTTTAGTTCCTCGGGGGGGGCGTTAGTTAGTCAGGAATTACAGCAATTTGAGAATGAGTTAAGAACCAATTTAGAGAGTGGAGATAAATTAATAGAAGGTGAAGATAAGAGACTTGCACAGGAAAAGCAGACGGCTGAAGAAAATTTCAGCAAGTTAGATACAGAAAATAAGAACACTCAAACTAAATCTAGAGCCAGAAGAACAACGGGAGAAGAGCTGCAGAAAAGTGACTATGAATTACGATTGAACCAGATAAAGCAGAACGGTGCACTCGAAGAAAAGCGAAAATCTCTACAGTCTACTCTTGACTCCAAGGTAAGCGAATTTAAATCTAAGTTAGAAAGCGGTGCGAAAGAAGCATTCTCGACTGTCCAAAAAGCTGTACAGGAAGAAACTCAAAAATTAAGTGAAGCACTTGCGAAGCTTCAAGAATCGAACCGCCAATTGATTGAAAAGGTAAAAAATTGTATTGAACAGTTGCCTCAATCCATTTTTGTTGAGGCTAGTGAACTAAAGGGAAAAAGCTACTGTGATTATGTTGCTGAACAAAAGTCGAAAACGGCTAAATCCTAATTTTTTCTGCTTTCTAGCCCTTTTAGGGCTAGATTCTTATTAATCCTTAGTGGTTTTTACTAAGTATTTATTTACAGCAATAGCTGGACTTACTGGAGGGGTTAATGCATTAGCCTTCAGTCCCCTGGGGGGGGCGTTAGTTACTAGAGAATTAAAAGAAATGGATAGTGAATTAGACTCTAACTTCTCTATGAGAAATGAACTTATAAAAACTGAATCTGACAGATTATCTTCAGAAAAGAATAAGTCTGAGGAAAGCTTTAGGCAACTGGAAACTAAAAATACAGAGACTCAGGGTAAGTCTAGGATGCGAAGAGCTGCTGGTGTAGCACTGTCAACTGAAGACCAAAAATTAAGGGTAACGCAACATAAATCTAACTATCAATTATCTGAGAAAAAACATAAATTAGAGAGTAAATTAAGTGAAACTACTCAGACTTTAAAAACTACTCTTGAAGATAATGTCACAAAATCTTTTCAAGAAATTTCTCAAGTAGTAAAAGCTGAAAGTTCAAAATTGGAGGAAGCGCTCAAGACATTACAGGCATCTAATCAAAAGCTAATTCAAGAACTTAAAAAATGCCTAGAAGAAATGCCGCAGGCTATTTTCAAGCCTGATCAAGAGTGATGCCCTGCTACATCCAGTATGCGTTCCTCCACAGTTTAATAGAATTCAAAGACCTAATTATTTAAAGTGATGCTTTAATTAGAGTTTTTGATCTTTACTAAGTACTTATTTTCCGCAATAGCTGGACTTACCGGAGGAGTTAATGCTCTAGTCTTTAGCTCCTCGGGGGGGGCGTTAGTTACTAGAGAGTTAGAAAGCTTTTCGACTGAATTAGAAAATAGCTCAACTCAAAGTGATGGTCTCATTGCAGGAGAAGCTGAGAGATTAGATGGAGAGAAAAAAGAATCAGAATCAAACTTTAAGAAATTAGAGACTCAAAATGAAGAGACTAAATCAAAATCTCGGGCTAGAAGGGATGCGGGAAATGCTATGAAAGGGGTGAATGACAACCTTAACTCAGAGAGACGCATTCAAGATAGAGCATTAAATGCTAAAAAGGATGAGCTGCAGTCAGCACTTGAAAAAGGCACTGCAGAAGTTAAGCAAAACTTAGAAAATGGTGTTAAAAAACTGTTTGAGACTGTTAAAGCTTCAGTAGATGCTGAGAATAAGAAGTTAACAACTGCATTGCAGAATCTTACAGAGTCTAATAAAAAATTAATTGAACGAGTTAAAAAATGTATCCAAGAAATGCCTAACTCTATATTTGTAGAACCAGATAAACTGAAGAAACATAATGACAATTTCTGTGATTACATTAATGCTGAGGAAAAGAAAAAAACTACCTAAAGTAGCTGGTCTATTCCCCCCCCTATTAGGGGGAAAGAATTGTATTTTAAGGTAAAATAACTTCTACATTAACTTAGTGATTTTCACTAAATATTTATTTGGGGCCATAGCTGCTTTAACTGGAGGAGTGAATGCTCTAGTTTTTAGCTCCTCGGGGGGGGCGTTAACCTCTAAAGAACTAGAAGAACTGAATAGTGAATTAGGTACTGCTGAAACTAACCACAATGGTTTAATAAATAGTGAAAATAGTCGAATTAAGACTGAGGAGTCTAAGTCGGCTGAGAACTTTAAAAAACTAGAGAATGAGAATAAAAATACTAAATCTAGTTCACGGTCTAGAAGGGAAGCTGGAAACAATTTAACTAGGGCCAATGACAATTTAGTCTGACAGAATCTTACGCAGAATGCAGCTTTAGGTAGAGAAAAAACAAAATTACAGTCAGAATTAAATTCAAAAACTGAATCATTTAAAACTGAGTTAAAGACAAAAGTTCAAGCCTCTTTTAATGCGCTACAAACAGTAGTGAAACAAGAAACTGATAAATTAGAAAGTGCACTTACAACCTTAAAAGAATCGAACCGTAAGTTGATTGATAATTTGAAAAAATGTCTCATAAAAATGCCAGAAGCTATATTTACTCCTGATCAAGATTGATGCCCTGAAACTCAACAATTTAGAGCTAACTCAGCTGCTTAGTCTGTTGCCTAGACAAAATTAACTAGGTTAGTGATTTTCACTAAGTACTTATTTACCGCAATAGCTGGACTTGCCGGAGGAATAAATGCTCTAGTCTTTAGCTCCTCGGGGGGGGCGCTAGTCACTGAAGAATTAAAAAATTTCTCAGATCAGTTAGAGGGTAATTCTACTGAAAATGATGGTTTAATTCAGAAAGAAAATGGAAGACTTCAAACAGAGAGAACTAAATCAGAGGCTAATTTTAAAAAACTAGATGATCAAAACAATGCAACTAAATCTAAAGCCGGTGAGAGAAAAAAGTCGGGAGAAAGCTTAGCTAGTGCAGATGTCCAATTAAGGGTAAAACGAGTTTCTCAAGATTATCAATTGCAAACTAAAAAGCTCTCGATGGAGAAGACGCTAGCAGACAATAATTTGAAGATGAAGTCCTCTTTTGACACGAATGTACAGACAGCTTTTCAGTCAGTGCAACAAACAGTACAAGCAGAAACTCAAAAATTAGAAACCGCCTTGACAACTTTAACTGAATCTAATAAGAAGCTAATTAGTGATTTAAAACAATGCTTGGAGAAAATGCCTCAATCTATCTTTGAGCCTGAAAAAGACTGATGCCCTGCAACTCAGCATTTAAGATCAACTGCTAAACAAAATAACTAGGAGTTTATGGTGAACTTCTGAGTTTCTCTACTTAGATCAATTATTCTTGCAATTGCAAAACGACTTATTTTGTCCAAAATTATCTCCCTATTAACTAAAAGAAGATATAAGAAACAGCAACTTAAAAAATCAAAGAGCGAGCCCATTGAGGTAGTTGCTGCCCCTGAAAACGCTTCTATTTAAATTCATCTTGCGAAAGATTTAAACCTCTCCACTAAATCCTGTGATTTTCACTAAGTATTTACTGACTTCTATTGCTGGGCTTGCGGGAGGAGTTAATGCATTAGCCTTCAGTCCCCTGGGGGGGGGGCATTAATTACAAGAGAACTAACAACCTATTCAGGGGAATTAGAAAATATCTCTAGCGAGGGAGACGCTCAACTAGAGGGAGAGAATGAGAGGATTTCAAGTGAACAGGCAACTTCGACAGAAAGCTTTCAAAAATTAAACACTCAAAATCAGGAAGCGAAAGCTAAATCTAGAACTAGAAGAGAGGCGGGAAACGATCTCATATCTAAAAATTCAGCACTCAATCTTCAATCCTATCAGCAGCAGTCAACTTTAAACCAAAAACACTTAGAATTATCCAAAAGTTTGCAAACTTCAACTCAGGAATTTAAAACCCAACTAGAAGAGCAATTTAAAAATTATCACTCTCAGTTAAAAAATACTGTCTCTTCAGAGACCCAAAAGCTAGAAGACGCTCTCAAAAAGTTACAAGACTCTAATACTCAGTTAATTCAAAGAGTTAAGTTATGTATTGAAAAAATGCCTGAATCCATTTTTGAGGAAATTCCGCAGGGAAAAGACTGATGCACTCATCTACATGAAAAACAGCAAAAGGCCTCTTCTTAACAATAAACTCCTCACCTTAATTTAGGGAAATGCTGGTCATTCTCCCCCTTCTAGGGGGGGGAAATAGTTTAAAAATCCATCTAAACTTTTTTAATTAGAGGAGGCGTACGCAACCAAAAATACTTCAAACAAACTCTAATACTTAATTTTTCACCTATTATTCCTCCCCTGATGGGGAGGAACTAATTACTACCTTAATTAGACCATAATGCCTCTATGTATAATTCATTTTTTGAGTCTCTTTGCGCTAGTTGATATACTACAAATACTTATTTGGAGCTATAGTAGGACTTACAGGGGCAATCAATGCCTGAGCTTTCAGCACCTCCTCCAACTTCATGAATAAGTCACTAAATAGTCTCAATAGTGATTTAGATTCCCTATCAACTGCAGGGGATGGCTTGATTTCTGAAGAGTCGGCTAGACTATCAGCTGAAAAACAACAGTCGGAAAGGAAATTTAAAGCACTTGAAGCTTCTAATAGCTCTACTAAAGAGAAAGCCGGTGCGCGAAAAAATGCTGGTGACCAATTGCAACGAGCATCCTTAGACTTAGCTATTCAACAGTCTAGACAATCGGTGGAACTTTCTCGCAAGAGTAATCAATTATCAGCGCAACTAAATAATTCTACCTCTAGCTTGAAGGCAGAGCTCGAAACTAAGATACAAGCCTATCATTCTAAGTTACAAGCAGCTGTAAAACAGGAAACTGAAAAGTTGAATACAGCCCTAAAGAAATTACAAGACTCTAACTCTCAATTGATAGCCGAAGTTAAGAAAAATATAGAGGAAATGCCCTACAAGCTCTTTGAATTTGAGGCTCCAGAAACCAAAATCCCTAAAACTTAGCTACTACAACGGGAAGGGGCGCTTGCCCCCTCCCCTTGAACCCTTTAGGTAATTAGACTAACTTTTTATATTTAGGAGCTTCATTCTCTCTAGAAGCTCTGATCCTATCTTAAACTGAAGGCTATTTTTGGCTTCTACTATCTCTTTAAATCGTAAATTTTGCTCATTTGAACCGCAAGATTCTTCACTTAGCTTTTTAAATTCAGCACCGTTTCTGGATATATACGCTTTTCTAATCAACCATAAGAAGCTGTAGTAACTTACAAAAGTTTCCATTCCTGGGAAGAACAACATACTACATACTACCTTTCTAGGATTATCTATATTATCCACTAACTTCTGCTGTGGAGTAGTAATAGCTAGAATTGCTGATTTTCAAGTTTCCTCAGACTCGAAAAAATTACGATAGGGATTATCTTCTCACCTAGTTCAACCACAATGCTCGTCTTTGCACTCAATATTCTTTCAGGCCCTAACCCTCTGGGGATCTAGTGTATCTCTTCTCTGAGCACCGTATTTCCCTCCAAAAAGTTGCAGAGTAGGATAATCTCACCTCATTATCCTTAGAGAATCTATTCCCTCCCGTAATCTTATTCTCTCTCTAATCTCACCTATTTCACTACTATTATTCCCTCCATCTGCTCCGGTAAGTACTCCCTCAAAATTATGCTTCAATTCACTTAAATTCACAAACTGACCATAATGTTTAGAGAGGACTTGTCTCTCCTGATCACTTAGACTAGGTGTTTCCTTTAGTGTTGGAAAGGTACTGTCAATCTCCCTTCTCCGTCTCCTAGGTTTAGCTTCAGAATTGTAGTCTCTATACTTCTGCACTACACCGATTAACAGCTGACTATCTTCTTTATTTATTTTTTCCCTAGCTATCTTAATTGCTTCAGCACTCTCTTTCTCTAACTCTATAGCTCTATTTTCTCTTTGCAGTTCGCTGAATGTATTTGAAATCAATGGATTTAATGTTTGATTTAAGCTTTCCTGAGTGCTTAACTCTACTAAATTATTGGAATTAATAGTTAAGGTATTATTTTCACTGCTTTTAAAGGGGGATCCGTTTAATCCTTTGGAGGAGGGGGCTTCCAAGATTAAGTTATTGGAGCTACTAAAGGTATCTAAAGCGGAGACTATCCTCCTGCCACTAAAAGACAATTGAGGAACTATGTGGGCTCCACTAGCTAAAGAATAGGAAGTGGCCCCTGATCCTGCGGAAAATATAGCTAACATAGAGAGTGCTTTCTTGGATAGTGGATGCAAAAATAATTATTCTGTTAGAAAGAAAAGAGGAGCTCACAAATCTTAGTGGACTTAAATACTGAACAATGCCCCCCCCTGCAGTTCAAGGTAATTAATAAATATCTAACTACCTGAAGAGCTTTATAAAAGTACCAAAACAAGTCAGACTAATAAAAAATATCCTCCTTTCGGAGGATATTAACTTCCCTAAATTAGGTAATAATTATCAGTAAAGTCCCTAAAAATTAACGAGAGGGAGCAGATGTATTTTTTGAAGCTTCTTGTTCAATGGATTGAAGAGAGGATTGAAGTTGAGTATGTAAGTTTGCATTCTTTGGTTCTTTATTTACTGATGATGGAGCATAAGCGCGTACCTTACCATTTTGGTTTTCCACCTGAACTACCTCTAATTTTTTGCTCTGACCTCCCTCCCCTCCACTGGAAACCACAATCTCGAAATGACCTTTTTCAATCTTTAAGGTAGTATTACCCTGCAAACCACTTGAACTTCTACCACTAGTACCACTCTGTCCACTCCTACTACTTCCATAGAATCAAGTATTTCACTGGGAATTTAAATAGAACGCTCAAGCAGTACCATCTTGTTCCTGCAAACACTTAAATACAGTAGCCTGATTATTATTTCAGTTAGTCATAACACAGTTAGATAATTGGAAAGTACGTTCTGCAAAATTTTCAGGTATTGCTTGCGATAACGGCGCCACTGAAGCTAAAGTTAACCCCCCAAAGATAGGAGCAGCCTTAGCCAAAGGGAAAAAAGACATAATTATTAAGCTATTTTATCTTAACAAATAACACAAATTTCTAAAATTTTGTATTCTATTCTAAGTTCTCTATGTAATTCAGATAGTTTTTAACAATTGCAGGGTAAAACTAGACAAGACAACCTCTTCCAAATATATATAAAGTTTTCCACCCGCACGTTCTCGTACGGGTACCTTGTTACGACTTAACTCCAGTCAAAATTACCAATCTAGACGTAATTTAATACGGTTTCAACTAGTACTTTCTCCCATAGTTTGACGGGCGGTGTGTACAAGACCTGGGAACGCATTCACCCTGATATAGCTGACACAGGATTACTAGTGATTCCAACTTCAAATAGGCGAATTGCAGCCTTTTATCCGGACTGAGATAGGTTTTCGGTGATTAGCTCCCTATTTCTAGATTGCGACACATTATGCCTACCATTGTAGCACGTTTGCAGCCCGAGGCATAAGGGGCATGATGACTTGACTTGGCCCCAGCCTTCCTATATCTTACGATTCAGTCACTTTAGAACTATTTAACTAAAGAGAAGGGTTGCGCTCGTTACGGGACTTAACCAAACATCTCAAGACACGAGCTGACGACAGCCATGCACCACCTGTCATTCTGATAACCTCCACTATATTTCTATAGCTTCGCAAAAGATTACAAGCCTCGGTAAGGTTTTTCGTGTATTATCGAATTAAGCAACATGCTCCACCACTTGTTCAGGTCCCCGTCAATTTCTTTGAGTTTCATATTTGCATATATACTACCCAGGCGGGGTATTTAACGCGTTAGCTACAGCACTCAGTCCTAGACCAAATACCTAATACCCATCGTTTACGGCGTGGACTACTGGGGTATCTAATCCCATTTGCTCCCCACGCTTTCAAGCCTCAGCGTCAATTATGTCCTAGATACTCGCCTTAGCCTCTGGTGTTCCTCAATATATCTACGCATTCCACCGCTACACATTGAATTCCAGTATCTCCTAACTAATTCTAGACAAACGATATCTATCACAAACAACTCGTTGAGCAAGTGCCTTTAACAATAGATCAATTTGTCCGCCTACGCTTCCTTTACGCCCAATAAATCCGGATAATGCTCGTGACCTATGTTTTACCGCAGCTGCTGGCACATAGTTAGCTGTCACTTATTCATTTAGTACAATCAAGGCTTAATCATTTCCTATCAAGCTTTTTTTCCTAAATAAAAGAACTTTACAATCAGAAGACCTTCATCGTTCACATGGTATTGCTCCATCAGACTTTCGTCCATTGTGAAAAATTCCTCACTGCTGCTTCCCGTAGGAATATGGGCCGTATTTCAATCCCATTGCGGCTGGTCGACCTCTCAGTCCAGCTACCCATCATCGGCTTGGTAGGCAATTACCCCACCAACAACCTAATAGGACATACTCCTCTCTGCTCGCGAAGCTCTAGTTTCCCAGAACGCTCCCTTTAATTTGGGTCTCAAACCTATGGAGTATTAATAACTCTTTCGAGTTGCTATTCTCCTCGTGCAGGTAAGTTAAATATGTGTTACTCGCCCGTTCGCCACTAAGAGAGTAAACCCTCTTCGTTCGACTTGCATGTGTTATGCATACCACCAGCATTAATCCTGAGCCAGAATCAAACTCTCAGCAAATTGTCCGGTTTTACCTTATTTAAGCTATTGTAAAAAAACTATCAATCCAAACCTGAAATCATCAGATTCTGTACTAAATTTTATCCCTCTGAGAGTGTAACTGAGTTGGTAGAATCGCCCTTCAATTCCCTCATTTTATGCTGAAATTGTGCTATAAAACTGTGAAAGCTAGATTCTCATTTTTTTAAAGTTTCATATTTATCGTAAGTTACTTTTAACTCTTGATTCTGACTATTTAATTCTTCTGTCTTGGTAGCTGCACTCTCACTAGTTTTCTGAATAGTTCTGTTAATTAGCTGTATATGAGTTTCAACTAATTGAATCTTTGACTGTAATTTCAATCATTCAGGATAACGTTTTAACTCTTCTCAGATCAATTTCATAGCTTCTTGCTGTACCTGTAAATTAGCTTGAGATACTGACTGTTGTAGAGATTGAAATACCTTCTGAGCTGCAGCTAATGTTTGCTTAGCTTTTTCTCCCTCAGTTGATGCTCCTCCGTTTTGTACTGCAGTCTGCTCTGACGCCCCCCCCTCTGAAGAATTAGCTGAACTTAAAACACTGCTTAACAGGGTAGATGAAGTACGATTGCAATCTTGTTGACCATCTTCCTGTCCTTGTTGTTTGAATACGCAAATAACCGTATTCAATTGAGTTTCTCACTGCTTTAATCTCTCTACTAATTGATTTAGAGTGCCTTGAGAGACTTTAATCTGCTGAAATTGAGCATCCAAACCTAACTTTTCCTCAATAGTTGCTGAGAGAGTTTGAGATTCCTGCTGAAGGTTTTTTAACTTTTCTTCCATATGTTTATAGAGTTTCTGTAGTGCTTCTTCACTTGTAGCCAACTGAGCCATTAACTCTAGTGACTTCTTATGTTTATTCTCTTTTGCACTAGCTGTAAAGGTTTTAGATTTTTGAAAATCAGAAATCAATTTCGTTAACGCTGCTGTTGTTTCTGCTGCATGACTCTCAAGTCTCTGAAAATTTAAGTCTCTATCTCTCGACTCTTCCCCTGAAAATATAGTGCTTTCTCCCATAGAAGTTAATGAAGGTATAAAATAGGCTGATAATCCTCCTGAGGAGGCTAAAGTGCCTCCTCCTAACAGCAATCTGGAAAGATAAAACATTTAGCTAGAAAGCTGCCATATTCTTTAGGTGATTTTTAAAGTCCTCACTGTATCTGTGGAAGCTAGACTCCATTAATTTAAGTCGATTGTATTCATCGTGACTTTTTTTAAGTGACTCACTATTTTTATTTAGCTCTGCTGTAGTTTTAGTGGCATCTTTATTAGTAGTTTGAACAGTTCTGTTTAGGAGTTGCAGATACTGCTCTAGCCAGGTAATTTTTACATTAGAGCTTAAATAGTCTAAGTAATTTGCTCAATCTTTGCCAAATATCTGCAACTGTTGGCTCTTAAAACTAGAACTGACAGTTGAAATATTTTCCTTTATTTTCTTAAACTGTTCTTTAACTTCTTCTAATGTTTTTTGGGCTTTTTGGCCCTCTGTTTCTGTCGTCTGGCCAGTGCCCCCCCCCCCCGTGCTTGCTGAGTTCTCTGGTTTATGGTTCTCAAACTCTTGAATTACCTTAGAAATGTTATTCTCTCAAGAAGATAAGAGCTGCAGGAGTGAGCTTAAGTTAGATAACACTGTCTTTAGTTGAGACAAATTTGACTGAAGTTTTAACTTATTCTCAACTTCGCTTGTTAATTCTTTCGATTTTTCTCCCATTGTCTTTAGTTTTTCCTGAATAACTTCATAAAGTTTCTTCAGATTTTCTTCATTTCCCTGAATTGCAGTCATTAGCGAAAGTGACTTCTCGAATTCTCCGTTTTTAGATTTCTGGGCTTCCCCCTTGGATTGATCAAATTTAGAAATTCAATCATCGAGTTTTGTCTTCAACTCTTCCGTTAAGGTTTGCAATCTTTCCAAATTTACTTCATTAGATAAATCTGCATCAAAAATAGAGTTAGGGCCTGTAGAAGTTAAGAGGGGAGCGAGAAAGGCAGATAATCCTAAAGAAGAAGATGCGGCACCTCCTCCTATCAAAAATTTAGAGAGAGAAAACATCTAGTGACTTAAAATTGCTTCATTAAATCTATTAACCTTGCACCTATATTTAAGAATTGTTCATAACAGGTGTCATAATTCTATCACTACTATCAAACAATTAAAAATTGGTATTTAAATTAAAGTTTTCTACTATCCCTTTTTAGGGATGGAAATGTTTTGGTATAAAATATTTTACCTCTAACCATCTTTACTAAATAGTAGGAAACTTTCAATAGAGGGGGAAGTTCCCCCTCTTATATTTAAAAGCTAAGTTCTTCTAGGTTTTCAGTTATTTACCTGACCTCACTCTCTAGCTAATTCATCCATGGTTTGTCCGATTCACTTAATCCTTTCTCAACGCGCACCGAAATGTCTCATATCCGTTAAGTTGAACTTATTGTATACATTCTTTCAATATCTTTGAGAATTTAAATTATCTCCAGAGTATCAGTCCGCAATTCACCTTGCGAAATTATCTCTATATCTCCTGTCTCTTGAATTAGCTCCCCTATCTAGGTCATAAATATCTAGTAGGTTTCAAGCTCCAACTCTAGCTAAAGTTTGGTAGGTAATTTTATCGGGAGAGGCTTCTCCTGATAGCTTATATGTGTAAGCATATCAGGTCATCAAATTTAAAAGGAAGTTATCTCCTCACTTCAATTTAGGATCTAATCGTTTTTCAGCTTTATCTACAGAGAATCTATGTTTTCCCGCAAGTATTGATTTAACTTTACTGTTAGTTTTAACTTGGGTTTCAACCAATGGTTTGTGATGTAGTCACATTCTGTAGGTTCTATCTTTATGTCATCTAGTTAAGATAGTTACCTCTGGATGATCTGCAGTTGCTTTAAAGTGATTGTTTTTGAAGAGAGCATATTCATTTCTAACTGGAACTTCACTAAGAGCTGAATCGCTCCAATCTCCCAATCATAGTCTTAATAACTTTTCTGGAGAGGTGACTAAATAGAGATGCGCATCAGGAGAAGCTCTCATTATCTTATTCAAGGTATTTTGAGCGATATACTCTTCTCTTTCATAACCTTTGGAATCAAGTATTCTCTTAAAGTTGTGAGATGAATCGGATAGTCCCTTTCAATTCATACTATGTTGGTCGAACTCAGTGGGTAGTGTGTCTCCATCTATCTTAATTCACCCCTTATCTAGAGAAGTTTGAACTAATCCTTCCGGTAACTTCAATTCTCTGGGAAATTCTACAGCAACATATGGGTAGTCATAATTCCAGAAAGGTAATTTTTCCCCTCCTGGTTTAAAGTAAGAAAATATCCCTTCAGAAGTATTGGACTTCCCTTCACTAAAGAACTTTTCTCATGCATCTAAAATAGACATATTTTGAGTTCCCCTAGGTCCTCCCTTCTGCTTTACTCTATTTCCCTGAAAGTCCTCCTCTTTAAGTGATAATGCTCCGTAAATCTTTCGAAATTCTTCTATGGGAACCGCTTTTTTCATATGTTCATAGAAGGCGTGATTTATAGATAATCCAGCTCAATTTGCTTCCGCAGCGTTAATTTTTTCAAAATCTATAGTATCTATTGTGGAGTGAGCCTCCCTTGTTCCTAGGTGAGGACTATATGAGTGCCCCCCCCTGCTGAAAGTATCTACTACGCCTAGGGAATAAATTAGGGGAGTCACAGTAGCTGAGCTAACTCCGGTAAAGATGAATGCATATTTTAAGAGTGCTGGGTACGTGAAAAGCATTACTAATTAAAGTTGAGACACACCAATTGGGATTTTATGATTTGCGGATCAACTCATCTAACTATTTTTAGGAGGAACTCAACTACCAATGATGACTATTTTGTCCTCTAACTCAGCTGAACTACTGGGGGGGGGCACCTCCTGTTTAATTTGAGGTCTGTACATCTGTCTACTTCAATCACAATTTTTAAATAAATCAGCAGCTAAGGTAAAAGAAAGATGATAATTTACATCTTCATAACCTCTCGTAAAAATAACCTTGACCTTTTCGGCTGAATTGACTGAAAAAGCTTCAAAGCGGTGCGAAGTTTGAACCACTCCTCTTAATTTACTCAACTCTCTTCCAAATTCTCACTTGGGACTAAAAAAGTAAGCTAACGCCTCCCTAATAGCTATAGAGTTTATCTTCTGCTGAGTTTCATTTTCACTAGTGTTATCTATTGTGATTAATTGAGCTTTTTGCGCCGCATTAATATCAGCTGCTTCGAGATTAGACTTTACATCAGCTTCGCGAAGTGTAAATGAAACGCCCGGAAATTTTTCTTTTAGAAAGAGATAGAACGAATGTTTTGAGGGAAAGGTAAATGATAGGCTATCTAATCTTTCAAAAAATTCTTCCCCTAAATCGAAAAAATCCGTGGGAAAGTAGCGACTTGTCCAGTTACTCTCAGAGAAAGATATCTGTCTGTTTGGATGTAACATCTCCAGCGGAGAAAGCTTATTTTTCTCTAATATTTGAAGATCAGTGGAACTTCTAGAATAATTGCCTCTTATGGAGGGAAAGCTCCCGAATGTATATTCGTTAATTTCATTTTTTTTAGTTAAGGATTGCCCCCCCCTGAGGTACTAGTATCTACAGTATGATAAATCAAAGGTGTAAGTCCTCCAGAAAAATATACTCCTAAGACTGAAATATATTTCACTATCCCTCCTAAACTAGTCAATTTTTAGGTATTAGGCTTACAACTTTCACTGGAGTGATTAGACGTCAGATTGCATAGAAAATTTTCAATAGCTCCGCTGTAGCTTCCAATAATCATTTCATTAGTTTTTAGGTTTTCTCACTTTCTGTTAGTTTCAACAGTTTTCGCATAAGATGTATTAAGGCTCTTCAGTTGAGTATTGTTGTCTTCTATTTTTTTAGCTAGCTGTTCATTCTGTAACTTTTCAATAATGCTTTTTTGTTCCTTTATTTTGCGTTGTAATCCCTCTTGGTAATTGCGTCTCGGGGACTCTTCCATAAGTCCTGCATAATTATTGAACTTAATAGCTGAGAGAGCTTTTCGTAACTTTTCTTGTTTTTAGATAATTACCTTCCGAGATTCTTGCAATTGTTGAAGTGCAGCTGCTGAAGCTTGACCATTCTGTGTTTGCCCTAAAGCCTGAGAAACGGGAGGGCTTTCATTCCTCTTTTTTTCCCAATCCTTAGAGCTGGTTTCGCAATTCTCCTTATTGTCTATAGCACATACAAATTTTTCCAACTCTTCTCCTCACTTGTAGATGGTTCTCGCTAATGTCAATAGAGAGGTGTTAGCAAAAGATAATTGGTGAATTTTGGCATCATGAGTTAGACGTTTGGAATCTCAATCTCCTAATTTTTTAAAAGCCTCCTCCAGTTGCTTTAAAACCTTCTTCAACTCATGATAAGCTTCTTCCAACTTCTTTTCCTCCTGAGATACTTTTTAAAGAGCATCATTTAATTCTGTATATTTCTCCCCCTTCTTTGTAGTTGTGTTTTTCAGCGCTTTTTTAAATTTTTCGGAAATTGCAGTTCACTCTTTTGAGAGATTATTTTCTGCTTCAAGTAATTTAAATAATTGCCGCTCATTTTCCCTTATATCGCTTTCTCCAAATAAGAGAGAATGACTTTTTCCGCTAGTTACTGAAAGATGAGGGGCGAAATACGCCCCTAATCCTGTAATACCTAAACTAGTGAAAGCTGCACTAATTAGTTTAGACAGGCCCCAGGGGGGGGCATTACTTAAGTGCTAATTATTGAGTTGTGGGAGTAGTGCAATGCTGTTGATCATTACCTCCGGAAAGGTTGCAAATTGAATTTAAAAGCCTTCCTTTTCAACTATAAATTCCGGAGGTAATTTTCCTCAACTTTTCTCATTTTTTATTAGACTCTTGTAGACTTAGGTAATTTTTAATTAAAGTTTCTGTTTCTTTGACGCTATTTTCTGAGACTTTTTGCAACTCTGTATTAAACGATTCCTGGAATTTTTTAAATTGCTCTATTGCCTGTTTATAGGAATTATCTTTTGCAGTTAAATAAGCTTCCTTTTCATAATTCATCAAATTTAAATATGAAATACCCTTTAATAATACTTGAAGCTTCTTCTTTTCAGTTGATATTTTTTCTGCAGCCTCCTTTAACTTTTGGAGTGCATCTTTCGAATGTTGAGTGCCCCCCCCTGCAAATGTGACGCAGTAGCATCAACCTGTTCGGAAGTAGATTTATATCAGTCTGCGCCGACAGTGCTGCAATTTCGCGAAGCTGAAGCATCATTAATTGCACATAATAATTGTTCAAGAGATTTTCCCCAACCTGAAATAAGATTACCTACTCTAAAGAGAGAATTATTTCAAAATTTGGACTGATTAAGCAGTGCTTCAAGCTGTAATTTTTCCGCACTAGTCTTGTAATATTGTTCCAAGAACTCCCTTAAGCTTTCTTCTGAATCTTGTACTTTTTTGAAAAAGGAAGAAATATTTGAGTGCTCCTCCTTAATTAGTGTTAGAAGTCTAGTGCCAGCCTCCTCAAACTTTTTTAGGTACTTTTCTAAATTTTTTAACTGTTCACTTTGAGTGGCTGTAAATTTAGCTAATAATCTGGTAGAATCTTCCTGATCTACTGGAGAATAAATTAAATCTGACTCCTTTCCCGGAATTGCTAGGGATTCAGGCAAAAAATAAATAGTTAAAGCAGAAGTGGTTAATCCAGTTAAAGCAGAACTTACTAATTTAGTGAGGGGTAGCATAAATCTACACTACTCTTGACATTTGTTTTTCCCATTCCAATACTTCTTTATATTTATTTAACGATTTCCTAATGTTCTTGTTTCTTCTTTGCTAATTCTGAATTTAATTTCCCATTTAACTGAAGTGAACACATTAAGGTAATCTCCATTTTACCTAAGTAGTATTTAGTAGAAGAGGGGGGGGGCGAGAGCCCCCTCCTTATTCTCAGGTAACTACCTTATGTCTATATTTATTTAATCTTGGGTAAGTTGGCCCATCTTCTGCAATAATCAAGATGCTATATGCATTTCTATCACATCTTTCTTGTGTTGAACTATCTTCTTGTATTCTTGTTTAGGAGGGGCGCAACTTCTGGAATTTGTATTTCTTTTTCCTCCAAATCCAATAGAGGAAAAAGAACACCGCTGCCTATCTTGTTTCTCTCTTTTTTGTTGAACATTTAAGGTAGTAGATCAACCTTGCATATCCTCCATTCAAGGATGTTGATCCTCGTAAAAAACACTAAAAGGAGACTGCTGTCAATTTTTTCATCCAAAAAGATTACCGGCATCTGAAGGGTAATTTTCTAGTCGTTTGAATAATTTCACTTCATTTTTATCTCAATTAATTTTGTGCAGAGATTGTCTAACTTTACGCTTAAGAGTTGGATCTAACTCGGGAGAAATTAATACTTCTTCATTAGGCGCTACGGCAGTTAATTTCAGGGAAAGTGCACTTTTTTTCTGATCTAATTTATGAAATCCCTCGAAAAAATACATTAGAGACTTCCTCTCCTCTGGAGTTAAAGGCTCTAGTTGATTGTCCACTGTCGATCGTTTTATTGTGTGGCTACTTCTCTTATTATGCTCCATATATTTTTCTACTTTATGTTTAGCGTTCGTGAAGTTAAATTTAATTCGTTCCATTTTTTGCATTTCCCCTAAATAAGCTTTTTCCTGCTCATTATTAACCCGACTTATTACATCTCTTTTTTCAATCTCTCTAGCAAAGCTACTTGATAAATTTTTGGGAGGGATATGAAGAAGTGGCTTAGAGCTTAAAAAATCTTCCGAAATATATTCTGAGTGATTATTTGTAATGTCTGATAATTGACTCTGGTTGGTAACAGGAGGTAGTACTATTGCATCACCAGAAGTTCTAAGTGGAAGAGTTGATAATCCTAAAGCATAATTTTTATCACCTCGGACTCTGTCGGCGCCCCCCCCCGTTGATTCCTAAACTATCTCCTATTCTTGAATGAAAAAATATAGGGGTTGAAGCTCCAGAAGCTATGACGGGAGCTAATAGCGCAACCTTTGCCTTGAAATTTCAAAACATATAAGGAATTGAAAAAAATAATTTTACTATAAACTCTGAGCAACAATTTATTTTGAATTAATCTCTCTTTTATTTATGGGAGCGGAAAAAGGGCTTAAACATTCTCGGGTAATATATTCCTACTACCCTCTCTGTTTTTTTGCTAGAAATTAATAAAAAAGTGTTACAGCAAAACCCACTATCTAAAAGATAACAAGAAGCGGCTAAAAGCCGCCTCTTTTAAACTTTTCGCTACAAGAGTTTTATTTTCGAGCTAATCTAGCGTTGTGAATCATTTTCATCTGATTCAATAATCAGGAGGCTATATCTAGTTCTATTTCAGATTTATAACTTTCAACTAATTGCTTAAATCTCTCCTTATCTCCCTTACACCATTCCTGTAGAGCCTGATTCCTAACGCTGTTTTCTGCATCTACAGAACATGTAGCCTCTTCATTTTTATTCATATTGAATAAAGCCTGAGCATCTACAAATCTATTTATCTTGGACTTTCATACTTCTTCAGTTGAATAGAAAATGCTGTAGGGATTGTTTTTTCACTTTCCCCATCCTCAATTATTTTCATCCGTTTCTCCCTTAAACAACCTTAAATCTTTGCGCTTTCAATGTATCTTATTTAAATTCGTTACTACTTTCTTGTAAGAAATTACAGGGACTTCTGGAAAAGTAGAGGCTAAATCATGTTCAGCATTCATTAAATCATCTAATTTAGACAAATTAATGGACTTAAATTTATCTAATCGAGAATACATAATGAAAAATCTCAGCAGAGAATCTCGATGCTTCTTAGTTAAAGATTGGGCTCCACTTTCCTGGAAAGTTCTAATAGCAGACTCTACCCCTTGAGCTACAGGAGTGTCTTGATACTCTTTTACCTTATCTGTAATTACCCTAAATCCCTGTTTAGATTTTTTGACATATTTAATAGCTGCCTGAAATTCTTTTATCTGCTGTTCTGATATTTCTCTAACTTGAGCTACCTTATCAATCTCATCCTGTAAAGTGGAAATTTCAAATGCATCTGAACCTAAAATGTCGTCTTCTCGCTCTCATGCAAATTCAGCACTTTCAGTGTCTAGGTTTAGAGCTGTTTCGGGAGTAGAGCTAGTTTCTGAAACTGCAATAGCAGCTGAAGGTGAGTTATTTGATGTGAAGTCCAGAGAGTGATTATTGACAGTGGCGTCTGCTACAGCAGGGCTGTCTATGCTAGAGATTGAGTAAGTGCTGCCTCCACTGGCACTATAAGAATTTGTATTAAAAGCTAAGGGTAGAGTCGCGCCTCCTGCAGTAAGAATAGATAATGTTGGAAAAAATATTCTATATTTTGCTGGCATATCTAAATTAAATTAATTTAAATATGAATAAAAATTAAATTTTACACATTTGTTTTTAAACGTGATTCTAAAAAATATTTATTAACGCACCCTTAATGCTACATAGAGTTGACGGGGGAGTCTCCCCCGCGACTCTCTCTAAAGTCCTACAGAATACTAAAAAGCAGGTTCAGTGAAATGGAGTATTACCATACTTTACTTCAGCAGCAGTTGCATCCTATAAGAGAGTGGGGTCTATTTGATTAATTCAGCCTAACATCGAAGCAGCTACTTTCATTTCTAAATTAGCTTTAGCTTCATCTACCTGAGCTTGAATTGCTAAAGCTTGTGGGGAAAGCCAAACTCTCATTTGTCTCCCCCTGTGAAAAGTATCGGTCTGTTTTTGCCGTTCTAATTTTTGTTGAGCGCTCTTTACCTTATTTACTAAATCATCATACTCTCTTTTATTGGATAGGAATAAATTAAATGGATTGGAAGTTCAATTATCTCACTTGGAGGGACTGGCGCGTCTAGGTCATCTGGTTTTAGAGGTAGTATCAGAATATATTATCTGGTCCCTAGCAGTTCAACTCATTTCCCTTAATTGTGATTGGATTTTCTCAATCTTAGGTCTATCCTTGGAAATCGAGTAGATGGCGTCTACGTTTGCAATTTCCTGAAAACTAGGTATTAATAATTCTCTAGCACTTTCTAATTTTTCAAAAAGTCTATACATTTCCAAAAAAGCTAATCTTTCTAATTTCGAAAGCTTATCTACTCTAATATTCTGATTCTTACCTCTAATTTTCCCTAGAAAAGCCTCTAACTTCTTCTTACCGGAATTATATGGGGTTAAGTATTTGCTAGCCTCTTGTTTCACTTGAGAATAGGGGGTTTGACTTTCTTCCTGAAATTTCAATATTTTTTGCTCATGCTCTGCCTCTTGTGCAATAGTTTTTGCGGTGCAAGAGGCAATACTATTTTCAGCTATTGGCTCTTGCATCATGTCTACAATTCTCTCTTCAGACATTAATGGGAGTTTAGTCGAACCGACTGAATAATTTTTATCAATGCTTCGAGACTGTATTTTTTCCCCTCACGATAGCTGCAGCTCTTGCGGTTGATCCATATTTCTATCTAACCTAGGATAAAGCCCCCCCCCGAAGGAGGGGGTGAATAGATTCTCTAGGGAGAGACTACCTAGATTTGAAGATAAAAGAGTCGCTCCTGAAGGAGCTCCTAATAATAGTGAAAGTGCTCCAAGTAACTTAACTCTGGAATAGTGCAAGTAGGGCTAATCAGCCTTTTTATATAGATGGAGTTTCAAATTGATTCAATCAGATAAGCATTTTAGCTGCAACCTTCATAGCTATTCTTGACTTAGCTTCCTCCACCTGAGCCTCTATCTTTTTCGCCTCAGGAGAAAGTATCATTCTGCGGCGTAGTCCGCCTGTCAGCATATCTTTATTCTTTTGGGCCTGTAAAGAAGATTGAGTGGTTTGAATTTTTCTGATCAGGGAGTCATAATCTTGCTTACTGGAGAGAAAAACATGGTAGGGATTGTGCTCTCAATTGGCTCATCTTCTTGGAGTGCTTGACCTAGATCATCTGGATGAATTCTCTTCATATTTCACCTGGGGTTGGAAAGTTCAGCCAATTTGAAGTAAATTCTGCTCTATCTCTGATAACGATGGTCTAAAGCTTGTTTGAGTTAAAGGGAGGGTTGAATTATCTAATTTATTTACTTTAGGGGTAAGATTTGCCTTTTCTTTTTCTAGTTTTTCAAATAATTTAAGCATCTCTAGAATAGCTTTTCTCTCATGTTGGGTTAAGGTAATAACTTTACTTTTTTCAGTAGCGCTTCTGCGGCTTCTCCTAGATGCGCTTACCTGTTGGGACTTAAAAAAAGCATTGACCTTCTCTCTAGCTGCGAAATAATCCCTAGAGTGAGGAATGCTTTCAGTAATAATAGATTGGGCTTTTTCCCTGCCCTCTTCACTTAAACTTAGTACCTCACCTTCTCGATGTTCTTCTAAATATATAGTTTTGATAGTATCTCCTTCAGTTAAATCGCTGACCGATTGCTTATCGGTTAAATCTATGTCTACAGTGCTGCTCTCCTTCAATTTGTAGTCCTGTACTTTTCCCTCTGATTTGTTCAACTGTAAGTTCTTAGCTGCTCCTTCTAACTCAAGGGTTTGAGCAGTCCGCTCAGGATATTTATTTTCTAGATGATGGGAGCCCCCCCCCGAAGCCATAAGATTGCCCAGCGAAAAGTTACCTAACTCAAGAGTTGTTAGTGCTGTGCTAGAAGGTGCAGCTAAAAGGATTGTCATTCCTCCCATAAGTTGAACTCTTCTGTTTATAACCAAACTTTTTTAAGGCTAAAAAATGGTAGAAGTTATATTTGATTCATTCAACTTAAAAGTCTGGATGCAACTTGGAAAGTAATATCTTCTTCAGCTCTCTCTATTCTCTGTTGAAATTCTTGTGTTTGAGAAGAGGGTCAAAATTTTGCCTGTATTCCCCTTGAAAAAACCTCACTGCGTTGCTGGTACTGTTTATTTTGTTTAGCCTGCTCTACTTTGCGAATTAGGGAAGTATAAATTGACTGATTTTCCAGAAAAAGATTAAAGGGATTAAGTTCTCACTTTTTTCAATCAGGGAGAGCGGGGGAGCTGGCCCCTCATCTACGTTTCCTGACTGTAGGCTGGGTATATTTAATTTTTGAACCCGTCATTCAATTTATCTCCCTAAGTTTTCGCTCAATTTCAACACTTTTCGGCTTAACTTTCTGAGCTGCAGCTACTCCAGCTAAATTACTATCTATCTCTGCCAATTGAGGGATAAGTATGCTTTGTTTGCCCTCTAACTTCTCAAATTCTTTAAACATCTCTAGGAGCGCTGTACGTTCATCTCTTGTTAGAGAAAGGAAACTATTATGTGCAGCTGCTCTTTTTCGTCTACTTGATTTAGACTGCATTTGCAATCACCTGTCAAACTTAGTCTTTCCTGTCTGATAGTTAGGTAGGTGTTTCTGAACTTTAGAAAGAGATTCCCTTACCTTAACTTTTCCCTTCTCCCTTAGAGTTAATGTCTTCTCCTCCTTTTCAGCTTCCATATAAATGTCTTGAATGTTCAAGTCTTTAAATTTGTGATCTATATCTTTTTCATCAGTGAAATTTACAGCGCCGTTAATGCTGTCCAAGCTTGAAGGGCTCTGTTTTTCCTTAAGCTCTATTTTTATGCTCTGAACTTTATCTCCTGAATCTAAAGTATTCCGGTTGAGGGGATAGTCCGAAGTAGTTAAGCTGGAGCCCCCCCCCAAGGGACTAAACAGTTTACCTAAATCAAGAAAATTTAGCTCTGAAACAGCCAAAGAAGCCCCTGAAGGGGCTCCTAATAATAGAGATAGTGCTCCAATCAATTTAGTCCTAGCATGACTCAAGACTGATTATTAAATTTATGCTGTTTGAAAATTTCACTGATTGGCTCAGCGCAGTAATTTTGCCGCTACTTGCATAGATATTTTTGCCTTCGCCTCCTCTACCTCCTGCTTAAATCCCTGAGCAGTTGGAGAGAGTATCACTTTATACCTTAGTCCGCCCTTAACTGAATCAGCTTGTCTCTGTCTAGATAGTTTCGCCTCAGCCTGAGACACCTTAGTAAGTAAAGAAGTGTAGTCTGATTCCCTATCTAAAAAAACATGAAATGGATTGTTAGTCCATGTTTTTCAACTAGAGGTAGAAGTCCTTCTAAAAATTCCTCCAGAATTCTCTAAATACTTTACCTGAGGTGCAGTAGTTCACTGCATTTTACTCAAATTGGCTTCAATTTCAGCAAGACTAGGTCGTTGAGCAGAAGTGAGCTGCGCCTCACTTCCATCCAGACTATAAACTCTAGGAGAGAGTTTATCCCTCTCCTTTTCTAAGTCTTCAAATAACTTAAACATTGCTAGCAAAGCCTTCCGCTCCTTTAATGTAAGTCCTACTTCTTGATTAGACTTTGCGCTCCTCCTTGTTCTTCTGGTAGGCTTACCTAGTAATCTCTCAACTTTATCTTTTGCAGAAATGTAATCTGCTAAATGGGGAAGGCTTTTGGAGGCAAACTCCTGAGTTTTTAACTTGCTTTCTCCATCTAACTGAAGTGCTTTACCCTCTGTTATATTTTCAGAATAAATTGACTGTATAGTTCCTTTTTGGTCTGATTCATTCACTTGTTCCTGAGATGATAAATCCAGCACTTGAACATTATCTTGACTCAATTCCTCAGCATTTAACTTTCGCTCCGGACTTATCTTCACTTGACTAAGCTCTGACTCTAGGGAAAGAGTGTGAGAAACATAGCTGTGCTCGTTATTTGCTAATTTTCCGGTGCCCCCCCCCTCGAAAGTAAGAAAGGGTAAAGAGAGTGAAAAGAAATTAGTTAGTGAAGGGGTAGAACTAGCTCCTAACCCTAAGACAACTACTGGAAGAGCTAATTTAGTTCTACTTCTAAGCAACTAGAAACTACCTTTAGATATTAGTAGATGTATGCAGTAAAAAAATTTTACCTCCCTCTCAAAAAACAAGCGGCAAACCGCCGCCCTTTGAGGCCTCTACATCTTTAAAAAGAATAAAAAATTAATATCTCATGTTTTTTACTCAAAGACACTAAAAGTAAGCTTTATGAATTCCCTCCATTTCCCTAATTAATCAATTTGAGATGTCTCAAATTGCCTCTTTCTTCAATTTTTCACTGTGTTCTATTTGTGGGTTTTTAAACTTCTCCCTTAATGTGGGAATTTCTGAATAGAGAGTGTTAAAACTTGCTGAACTGTTTCCCGCCTCCTCTGTTTCTGACACTTTAGAAAAGGATAAATTTTCTGAAGTTCAATCTAACCTATCTAATGACTGCAATACCTTACCAGCTTTCAACCCCTCAAAAGGTTTAAAGCTATCATCATCGACCTCTCTGGAGAGGGAGAAAAGTTCAGTATTTTCTAGCTTTAACAGAGAATAAGCTGCATAAAAACTAACTATCAACTCCCTCTCGGTTTGGCTTAACTCTATAGGTGGATTAATCATATCTCTCTTGTTAGCAGAGTGTAACTTTACCTTACCCATTAATTGAGAAAATTCTTGTATTCTCTCTGCAGTCAAAATATCTTCTATCTTTTTAGTACCTCCTCTAGATTTATAACTTTTATCAGCCTCCTCAACTATTTTCTGCAAAGTTAATTCCGAGAATGGTTCATCATAAACAGAGAATTTAGAAATCATTGTTAGGGGAGTTGCAACTGTAGCTACTGCACTAGTAGTTAAAAAAGTACCTAATAGCTGCAGCTTTAAACTCATCTCCTCCTTCCCTTTTTATCTAAAGCTTTAAAACCAAGCTGCTATGAAAACCGAATAAATCGTAATCAAGAGAGTAGAGAGATGTTTTTCGGTGCCTTGAAAAAGGCGCCTTTTAATTAGGAAAAAAGCTTCTTATTTACTGGAGGTTGTTGATTGTAATGTTTGCTGATATTTGTCAAAATTGAAAATTTTGCCATTAACAGCAAACATAAGTAAGATCGCTATTATTAGCCATTAACAGCAAACATAAGTAAGATCGCTATTATTAGCCCGTATATAGCAACACTTTCACACACTGCTGCACCAACAATGAACTGTCGAAATATCAGAGCCTCGACCTCAGGGTTTCTTGCCAACGCCTCAATTGCCTTACCTCCAATGAAACCCTGAGCCAACGCGGCACCGCAACCGGCTAACATAGCTACACCGGCACCGATATACTGCATCTTGTTACCGTCCGCAAACGGTAACAAGATTAAAGTTTTTCTTATTTGTTCTAATAACGACTCTAAAAAACTCACTAATAAAAGGGTAAAAAACTAAATTTTACCCTTAAAAAGAGTAAGTTTAAGTAGTTTTCCCCCGGTTTTCTAAAAAATTAACTACCTAAAAATTTTTCAATGTTTTGAATTTCTAACTGGAATTTTTCTCCAAAACTGTGAAAATTGGCCTGTAAAGTCTTAAATTTATTGTAATTTTCGTGACTTTTTTTCAATTTTTCACTATTAGTATTTAGTTCGCTGGTTGTCTGCGAAGCTCTATTGTTGGTTTTCTGAATAGTACTATTCACTAATTGCATATATTGCTCAAGCCAGGTAATAATCGCAGTGGTTTTTAATTTTTGAGCATAAAGTTGCCAATCCTGCAAAACAGTACCTAGCTGGTGTTCGGTGATTTTAGATCTAGTCTCTGTAATGCTTTTATTTAATTCTTCGAACTTAGACTTAACTGAAGTTAATGTTTCTTGAGCCTTTTGACCTTCTGTTGTCGCCCCCCCCCGAACTACTTGACTCGCTTGAGGATTGGTTAGTTTGAAATTCTGCAATTACTTTAGACATGGAAGATTCCCAAGTACTTAGCAGCCTATTTAATTGATTCCCATAGTCCAGAGAGGTTTTTACTAGTGCTAAATCTGACTCTAATTTCAATTTCTGCTCTACCTGCTGCTTTAATTCTTCAGACTTAGACTTCAGAGTCTCTATTTTAGACTTAATAGTTTCATAGAGGGAAGTCAAGCTTGCTTCATTAACAGCTATTTTCTCAAATAAATCTAGAGAAGTAGTAAATTCTTGATCTTTAGAAGCTTCAGCAGCTTCTTTGGACTTATTAAATTTAGTTTTTCACTCACTTAGCCTTTGTTTAGTTTCCCCTAGAAGTTGTTCTAATTTTTCTAATTGAAAGTCTACTCCTTCTTGAGATCTAAAGAAAAAAGTTTCTCCAGAAACCGATGTGTAGGGAACTAAGTATGAAGCTATTCCTCCAGAGGAGGCTATAGTGCTTCCTCCTAGCAAAAATTTAGAAAGGGAAAACATCATTTTAAATTTCTACTAAAAAATAAAGATTAACTAAAGATAAAAGTCTAAAAATTTAAGATTTTTTGGCTTTTAAATCCAATTCATATAATTTAGCCTCTATTTCATCTAATTCTTGAACAGCTTCTGATATTTTTTTCTCTGCAGCATCAATAATTACCTCCTGTTGGTCTAATTCAGCTTCTAAATGTTCTAATCGTTTTCTCAATTTCTCCTCCTCTGTTAACTGTGGCTTCGACTCTTTCTTAGATTTTTTAGACATCTCATTAACTAGTCGTTTTGCAAACTGAGCTATCCGGAGTTAATGGAGAATTGCAGATAGAGTTTTGAAGCTGACCTAATCAATTGGCAAGGGTTTTTTCTCCTTGCCTTAATGCTTCTCATTTATTGTATATTTCTTGCAGAGAGGCATAGGATTGGTTTAAAGTTTCTGTTTTAGATTTGCTGCTTTCTATCTTAGTGGTAATTGTCTTACTGTGTTCTTCTGAAACTTTTTTAAGTCCATCAGATAGTGTCTTTAATTCTTGTTGCACTTTAGTATAAGCTGTCTCTTGATATGAGCCTCACAAGTGGTTAATTGCATTTTTACTCACCAATTTTCTCAAACTATCCAGTTGCTGAGTTAAAACTGTTTTTGAGCTTTCTAGTTGAGTTTTTGCTTCTTTCGAGGCCGGAGTGCCCCCCCCCTCGGAGCTACTAACGGATGGAGATGAGTTTTCAGTAGTCACTCCTTCCGTGTTGTTTGATAGTCATTGATTTACACTAGCACAGTCTTTAGCTCCGTCATTATTGTTAAAAGCACACAAAATCTGATTTACTGCTGCTCCTCATTGAGAAATAACAGTACCGGTTTTTAGCATAGCATCATTGTAGTACTTTAATGCTGACACTAGTGAGTCAATATCTAACTTTTGAGCAGCTATCCTAGTTTGTTGGACTCCTAATTTTCCCAACTGTTGTACTAACTCCTGAAGCTCCCTATAAATTTTTTCTAGTTCCTGTTCTGCTGTACTTACCTTCTTTAACTGTGCTTCTACCTCAGTATGAGTTTTATTTTTAGTCTTAGCTACTCCCTGAATAGCCTTATTAAACAACTGATATTTTTCCCTTATCTGAGTCAACAATTGCTGTTCAGTTGCTAGCAATCTGGAAAACTGAGTTTTATCTAACTCGCTAATCTCTTCTCTTTCATAAATTAAATTAGTATCTTTACTGCTCAAATATTGGGGTAGGAAATATGCAGATAATCCAGAAGCGCTCAATCCTGTTAAGCCTAAACTAGTCAGTTTGGGGAGAAAAAGCATTTCCGGAGAATTAAATTGCTAGAGATGACTAATTTGACTCTCTCTTTCTCTCTGGAATTATCCCACTCAACTATTTCCGCTTCAATGTAGGTTTAGTTACCTTTACCTGACCTCAATCCCGCTCTAATTCATCCATTGTCTTACCTACTCACTGAATTCTCTCCCATCTGTTCGAAAAGTGAGTCATATCTGTTAAGTTGAACTTGTTGTAAACATTCTCTCAATATCTCTGAGTATTTCGATTAACTCCAGAGTATCAGTCCGAAATTCACTTTGCAAAATTATCCCTATATCCTAGATTCTTAGAATTAGCTCCACGATCTAATTCATAAATATCTAGTAGGTTTCAAGCTCCTGCTTTAGCTATATTTTGGTACGTAATTCTAGCAGGAGAGTTTATACCCTCTAGTTTATAGGTATAAGCATATCAGCTCATCAGATTTAATAAAAAGTTATTTCCTCACTTTAACTTAGGATCTACATATTTTTTATCTTTGCCTACAGAAATTCTCTGTCGACCTTCTACCGCCCGCTTTCAAGAATTATTATTTCTCGCCTGATATTCAGAAAGAGGTTTGTGATGTATTCACATTCTATAAGTTTTGCCCTCATGTCATCTAGAAAGTACTGAGACCTCTGGATGATACTGAGTAGCTTGATAGTGATTATTTTTGAAAAGAGCATACTTACTATTTTCTCCCTGAGATTCTGTGATTTTAGAATCTTTTCACTCAGAGAGCCAGAGTCTCAGTAATTTTTCCGGAGCTGAGACTAAATATAGATCCGCATCGTCAGATGCTTTAACTATCTTATTTAGAGTATCTCTTCTCTTATGTTCTTCTCTCTCAGCACCGCTAGAAGACATAACCTTCTGGAAATTATCAGTTGAAGCTGTAAAACCTTTTCACTTAGTACTGTATTCCTCCAATTCTGTAGGTAGTGAATGCTGATCCACCTTAACTCAACCCTCTTCTAGGGTGCTTTTCACAAGATTATTAGGCAACTCGTAATTTTTGGGAAATTCTACAGCAATGTATGGAAAATCATAATTTCAAAAAGGTAATTTTTCCTGACCTTCCCTAAAGTAAGAGAAAATCTTCCCCTCCGGTACTTTCCTATTATCCTCCCTGAAGAATTTTTCCCAAGCATCTAAAATTGTCATCTCTTTCGCTCCACTAGGTCCTTCATCTTTTTTAGTTATTCGAGCTCCACTGAGAGCTTCTTCTTTGAACTCCCTAGCACCATATAATTTTTTAAATTCACTCAAATCTACAGTTCTTTTCATATTTTCAAAGAATGCGTGATTAACAGCTAAATCATTTCATGCAGCTTCTCCCGCAAGAGTATTAGCATAGCCTGCTGTATCTTTAGTAGTTAATTCTCTCCCTATTTCTGCAGAATTAATTAACTGCCCCCCCCTGAAATTAAAGAAATTTAAGTGATCTCCAAATGAATACGCTAGGGGAACTACTGAAGCAGAACTAACTCCCGCAAATATAACTGCATACTTTAGCCAGAGTGGAGAAAATGTCATATTAACTAGGTAAAGACTTTACTAGCAGATTTTAGAGCCTAAATGTAAAAATTCTAAGACTGTACTGAATCCATCTGACATAATGCTGGACTTTGACTTGAAGAGAGCATACATAGATAATGCTGTAATTGACCACTATATCTTCCTAAAACAGCAGCATTAGACTTTAAGGTTTTCCACTTTCTATTACTATCTTTTAATTTTCCATAAGATTCATTGAGAGTCTGAACTGTCTGATTTCCCTCGTCTACCTTAGTCTTTAATTCTTCAGCTTCAATTTTTTTAATTTCTGTTTTTTTAGTCTCTATTTTGTCCTTAAAACCTGTGAGGAAATTTTTTCTAAATAATTCTTGCAATAATCCTGAGTAGTGAGCATCTCTAATTTTTGTAATTAAAGCTCTTAATTCAGTTTGTTTCTTAGTAAGTTCCTCTTTTGAGTTTTTAATTTGGTTGAGTGCATTTGTTGAGCTTTCTGTGCCCCCCCCCTGTGCACTAACTGAAGATTGAGCCGCATCAATTGTCTTTTTAAATCATTCTTTTGCGGAGCTATCACAATTAGATTTATTATCTAGTGCACATACAATTTTCTCGAGTGATTCTCCCCAAGAGTAAATTGCGCTTCCCAAGGTATGTAGTGATTTATTGGAGTAATCCAAACTCTGCAGTACTGCCTCATGTCCTAATCTTTTGCCCTCCATTTCATGTAACTTTTTAAATGACTCTGTTAGTTTAGAGAGTATATCTTTACTTTCTTGATAGATTTTCTGCAGCTTCCCCTCTGTTTCTGACACTTGCTGCAATTCCTGTTGTATTTCCGAGTGTGTCTTACTTTTCTTACTATTAGTATCTCCTATAGTTGTCTTAAATTTTGAGATCAACGCTTCTAGTTGGGATTTCAGCTCTTGTTCCGAGGAGAGAAACTTCGAAAAACTTCTATCTAGCTCCTGAGAAGCTGATTCACTATATATTAAGTCTGAATCGCTATTTTTCCCCACCAATAATTGAGGGGTGAAGTAAGCTCCTATACCTGTAGAGCCCAGCCCTGTAAGTCCTAAGCTAATTAATTTAGTTGATGAAGACAACATAAATTAATTAGTGAAGCTGTTTGGGACAGACAGTTGATTCTCTGGGATGGAGGTCATTGCATAAAAAAGACTGAATACTTGATTTATGTCTATGTAATACAGTTTCATTGGATTTAATTATCTCCCACTTTTGATAATTAGTCTTTAGGTTTTCATAAGACTTATTTAATTCTCTAGTGGTTTCCTGACTTGTTGCAACCGAAGTCTGTAAGTTCTGAGTTAAAGAATTTGAAAGTGAAGTTAAAAAAGTTGCTTTATTTTCATAGTGCTGTTTTCCCTGAGTAGATAAAGCTTCAGCTACTGTTACCTTAAGTTGTTGAATTAAGTTTTTATTTAGTGCTGTAGCTAATGCTTGTAACTTGGTTTCAAGCGCCTGTTTTGACTGTTCTAACTGATTAAGTGCCGCTTTCGAACTTTCTGTGCCCCCCCCCGAAGTACTAGCCAATGCAACTGGTTCGGCGTCTTGAGTGCTGCCTTGATTTTTCAATCACTCTTTGGCTTTAGACTCACAATCTGAAGCTGCTCCTTTATTATCGATAGCGCAGATAAATTTCTTTAGAGAGCTACCTCATTCATGCATATAAGAATTAGCCTGAAACATGAGCTGATTATAGGTTGAAAAACTTTTCAAGGCTGCTTCGACTTCTAATTTCTTTTTATTGTTCTCAAACAGAGATTTCAAAATTTTTTCCATCTCTTGAATTAACTTTTCATTTTGCTTATATTCTGATTCCAATTTCTCTTCCCGTTCAGCTACTTTCTGAAAACTAGTTTCTATTTCTTTCCTCTGAGTTTCTTTTTTCGATTGAGTATTTTTAAGCACCGACTCAAATTTGCTATACAAGCCCGATAATTTAGACTCAAGCTCTGCTGCGCTTTCTAGATAGGTAGAAACATTAATTTCCTCTCCCCTATCATTCGATAGCTGTCCTGGGAAACTTTTCCCCTCTATTAAAAAAGGGGTAAAGTATATTCCTGCTCCTGTAGAGCCTAGCCCTGTAAGTCCTAGACTAACTAACTTAGATAAACCTAAAAAAGGCATTTTTGAGTGATTCTAACTAAAGGTTTTTGGGAAAAACGCAATTGCCTTGAGTTGAAGAGGGGGATAACACACAAATTGAATTTTGAATATCTCCCCTTCATCTGTGAATCGCAGAAGTTACTTTTTTAAATTCCTCTCATTTAGTAATGGAACTTTGAAGTTTAGTGTAATTTTCATTTAAGGTATCTGTCTCGCTTTTGCTAGAATTATCTATCTTTTGAATTTCCTCATTAAATTGACGTTGTAATTCTTGAAGTGCTAATAATCCTTTTTCATATGCAGAGTGTTTTCGCTCCAAATAGGATTGATTATGAATAGTAGCGAAATTTAGTGCTCCTGTACCCACAAATAATTTTTTTAGCTTTTCTTTTTCCTGCTTAATTTTTTCTGCTGCCTCCTGTAATTGTTTAAGTGCAGTGCTGGATGCTTCAGTGCCCCCCCCCCCACTGAGCTTGAACGGTAGTATTTCCTGTAGATTCGCTCTCTGTAACTCAAGTTTTTGTTTCAGTATCACAATTTTTAGTTCCCCGTTGATCATTAATGGCGCACAAAAATTTCTCTAGGGAAAGTCCTCAACCGGAAATTACATTTCCTAGTGAAAGAAGAAATTTATTTCAGTACTTAGTCTGATGTAATAATTGCTCTATCTGTAATTTTTTTTCACTAGTCTCATAGTAAGTTTTCATAAATTCCTGCAACTGTTTTAAATAAGTTTCATTCTTTTCGTATAGCTGCTGTAATTTGGATTCTGTTTCCTGCACTTTTGTAAAAAAAGATGTAATTGTCTTATGTTCGCTCTTAATAGAGTCAATTAATGCTGCAATCGAAGCTGAATAATTTTTAAATATTTCCTCTAGTTTATCTAAATTTGCCTTATTTTGATCCGTAAGTCTTGTTAATTGAGATTCAGAAAATTCATCACTATTGGAAAAATACAGTAGATTGGAAGATTCTCCCGCATCAGTAAGTAGCCCGGGAGTAAAGTAAGCTCCTAAACCAGTAGCGCTTAGTCCAGTTAAACCTGAACTAACTAATTTAGCTAGAGAAAGCAAAACTATCTACCTAGGGAGGAATCTCCCTCACTAACTAGACTCTTCTTTCTGTAATTTTCCAAAACTCCCTTATATTGGGAAATGCTGCTCTCAAGCATCTTGATACCTTCTCACTTCCTGTAAAAATCATTTAAGTTGGAATAAAACTTATTTAACTCTTCAGTCTTAAATTGAGTTTGTTGCGCGTTAGAGTCTAACTTCTCTTTTTGGGTGTTCAATTGTTGTTTTAACTGTGTTAATGCTGTTTCTATTCTATTTTTAAAAGTATCTACAATTTCTTTTTCATGAGTTCTGGCTCAAAGACTCATTAAATTAGTTCAGAACTCTCTTTTGAGTTTTTGAAGCTCTTGCTCTAACTCTTCTTTGGAATCTTGTAGCTGTTTTTTGGCTTGATCTGAGCCTGTTCCTGGATTTGAACTGTCGGCGCCCCCCCCCGGTTAAATTACTAGTACTTCCTGAACTGTTTGAGCTGAATCATGAATTGGCTTTGGAGCGACAATTATTTTCTGCTGCGTTTTCAAGCGCACATATCAACTCCTGCACAGAAACGCCTCATCCATGCATTACCCCACTAACTTTCTTTAAACTCTCTTTCAAAAATTCCAGCCTTTTAGCACTTTCTTCTGCCTCCAATTTTTTAGCAGACACATCGTGTTCGTATTTGCCTAACTTTCCTATTTCCTCCAATATTTCCCTATTGCTATCATAAAACGTCTTTAACTCTTGTTCTGTACTAGACACTTTCTCAAAAAATTCCCTGATTTTAGAGTATTCCTGAGTTTTTTCTGTAGTTAACGCTTTGAGAGTTTCAATAAATTTAGAAATTTCTGCATTTATTTTTTCAATAATTAATTTTTCCCCATCTATGAATTTTTTTAATGCTTTCCCCTCTGATACTAGATTGCTTGAACTAGAAGAATCAAAAAGAGGGGAGGTGGAGGCTCCTTCAAAAAGTTGAAGGCCGAAATATAGCGCAAGTCCAGAAGTATTAAGTCCTAATACTCCAGAAGTAATTAATTTAGCTAATGGAAATGACATAAATTTATTTAGCTATAGTTAATTCTTTACATCCGTCTTTATTTATATTGTGTAGATTAGTGCACAATGCATTTTTTAATAATCCTTGATAGGCATAAATAGTAGAAGATGCCTGCTTCAGCTGTTCTCATTTTTTATTAGATCAAGCTAATTTGGTATAAGTTTCATTTAATTTTTCTGCCTTCTGATTACTCTCAGTAACTCCCTTTTGAATTTCATCATTCATGGACTGAAGCTTAGTTTGGGAAGATGTCAATTGGTGACTATAGAACTTATCTGTCTGCTCTTGATTTCACTGTTGAATTCAGTATTTTATATTTAAGCCTACATTTGTCTTTATTAATTCTTTCAACTTTTGCTTTTTTCCAGCTAATTGAGTAACTACCCCTTTAAGAGTATCTATAGCTTGTTTTGAGCCTTCGCCTTGTGTGGTGTTGGCGCCCCCCCCCCGAGGTTTACTTCCAATGTTGTGGTTTTCTCATATTGGTCATCTTTGTGTCAATTGTTTAAGTTTGTGCATTGAGTTTTTCCAGCTGAATTGTGAATTTCGCACAAAATAGTTTCTATAGCCTTGCCCCAAGCATCTACAGTAGTTCCAATAGAATGAAGGGACTTATTTATAAATTGAGTTTGCTGCAATTCTGCAGAATTTCGCAATTTTCTTTGATTTATAGAATAATGATCCTCCACTAACTTCTTTAACTCAGCTAATTTTGATTTATTTTGTTCATACGATTGTTGCAATTCTACCTCTTCCTGTTTAACCTTCGAAAATTGTGTCAATATTTCGGAGTGAGTCTTACTAGTAGTAGTGCCTATTCCCTGTAATGCTGTCTTAAATTTTTCCAGTAAGTCTGCTAATTTTTTTAATACGATTGCCTCCTTGGTCTCAAAATTGACTAACTTCGAATCAGAAATTTCCTGTTCTGCCTCCGAATAAACAAGGTCGGTAGATTCACTATCTAGCTCTGCGAGACTAGGTATGAAAAAAGCTCCCAAACTGGTAACGCTTAGTCCTGACAATCCCACACTGACTAACTTTGCTAATCCTATCAACTTCTAAATTGTTTGATTTAACATGTTTGAACATTCTCCGCTCTGCTGCTCCTGACTTTGTTTTTGACTACAAATGGAATTAACTATCAATGATGAATAAGAATGTATCGAGCTTAAATGCTGCTTAATTATCTCTCATTTTTTATAAGTTTCCTCCAAAGATTGATAGGAAGAATTTAATTTTTCTGTTTGTGATTTAATTTCTTTCATTGATTCTTCTAATCCTTTATCATTCCAAGTTTTTAAAAATTGACTATGCAGCTCTATCTCTCTGTTGAGTGAATCTCTTGCAGCCTTCAATAAAGAGCCTTCAAGTAATTTAGAGATATTTTTGTCTCTTAATGCTTTTAGTGCTTTTTTAATTTGTTCCTGCTTTTCTTTCAAGATTTTTTTAGACTCTGTTAATTGAGTAAGTGCTTCTTGAGAGGCTTTTGTGCCCCCCCCGAGGAAGTTTGCGCAATAATGTTTCTAGCGCTTGTTTCACTAGTGGAAGTTAATAATCAATCTTTAAGTTCTTCTTTATCACATTTTTTAGTTTGAGTTTGGTTGTCGATAGCGCAGATAAACTGTTCTAGCGCAAAACCTCAAGTTCGGAAATTACTATAAATTTTTGCGAGCGATTCATTTAGATAATCAATTTCTGCAATTATTGCATCCAGTTGTAACTTCTTAGAATTTGCTCCTTGAATACCTTTAATAATTTTTCCAATTTCAGTTAATCATTTCTGACCCTTTTCATATTCAGCTTTCAGTTTCTCCTCTTCCTGTGTAATATTCTGAAAAGTAGTGTTCAGGGAATTGTGTTTCTCCTCTCGCTGTTTTTTTAATTCTTCAGTAATTTTCTGGAATTTAAGTTTCATTCCCTCTAACGTTTGTAAAAGAGAGGTTCTACTATTTTCTAAAGTTGAAAATTTCTTACTATCAAATGCTTCTCCGGTGGAATAAATGAAATCAGCTGTTGAATTTTTTGAATCAGAAAACTTAGGTATGAAATAAAGACCTAATCCGGAAGCGCTTAGGCTGGCTAAGCCTGAGCTAATTAATTTAGCTAGTATCAAAAAATCTTAAATCTTCATTTAGTCTTTCACCCTAATTTTTATAAGTTTGCAGTCTCTTCATAATATTCATTAATTTAGTGCTTATTTCTAGTTCAAGTGCTGCCTTAGAGTCTTCAATTTCTTTTTCTAAAGCCGCCTTCCCGGCATTGCATAAATTTCCTATAGGCAGCACCATACTTGTAACAACACATGTAATTCTTCCCCTACTGTTCATAGTGCTGTAATATGCTTTTCAAACATCAGATATTCTCCCTACTGCATCAAGTCAATCTTGTTCAGACTCGAATAAATATCTATAGGGATGACTGGAACTTTCTCAAGCTCCTCAAGTAGTTTTTGCCTGCTCTTTCTCAAATTGAGGATTATCCGAATAATATTGATATTTATTTATAGGACTGGAACGATGTCTAGTTCTCTGGTGAAATATATTTAACTCCTGACTAGTAAATCCTATTGTTCTTAGATGTTTAGGAATACAAGAGATGCAGGAAGCTGAATTTAATTTTTTTAACTGTTCAACTTCTGAGGTTTTAGACAGTTCAGAAAATAATTTTGATTGTTCGCTATCTAAGCTTTCAAACTTACTAAAAAATGCACTAATTACTTGTTTCTCCTGTAAATCCAAATGGGGAGAGGTGGTCATAGATTTTGGGGATCGCTTTATCCTTGGAGCGGGCAAAGTGTTGGTTATTCCAAAATTTTTAACCTTATCTAGTGCTGACTGAAATTTCCTACGATCATTGAAGTTTAATTGTTTACTCACTTCTTCCACCTTATTTTTAGACTTTCTATCTATTTGCTCTAATTTTTTCTCTCTATCTACTTCTTTAAAAATAGTGGGAATATTTGTGGCATCTGCTCCTATTTCGGCTGAAGTATTTAATTCTAATAATGCTGCTATTTTCTCTTGAGGTGACTCTATTGTGGTGGTAGAAATTTCTGCATAATTTTTATCTCTTAAATTATTAATATTTTTGCTTTCTAGCTCTAATTTTTGTAGCCCTACAGATGCTTCCTTCTGAATTTGAAGTGCATTGGCGCCCCCCCCCGATAGATCAAGGTGGAAGTGAAATTGCCCCTAAATTCGGTGTTGCTCCCCCAACGCCAGAAGCGAGCAAAGCTAGGGGAATTGCTACCCTTAGTCTATTTCGAATCAATTAAAAATTAACTTAATTGATTCATTAATTGCATAAGTTTAGTGCCTATCGCCAGTTCTAGAGATGCCTTAGATTCATCTATTTTTTTCTCCAGTCCACTTTTTTCAGTTGTTCCTGCCATTCCAAAAGTAAAAACAGTAGTAGCAATTCTGCTGGGACTATTCATATAGCTATAGTATTTCTTCCAAGCTTCACTAATTTGAGTTACATACTTTAATCATTCTTCTTCAGTAGAAAATAACTCATGATATGGATGATTTTTAGACTCCCAAGCTCCTCAGGTGGACTTAGCTTTACTAGAATTGAGTGCTTGAGTTTGCTGATAGTACATATGGGTGGAAATGGGATTTCTCCTAAAAGAAGGTGTTTTTTCGAAAATATTTAATTCTTGTTCGCTTCATCCTATTTCCCTAAGATTTTTGGGAATGCAACTTAAACATATCGTTTCAGTTAATTTTGATATTTTTACCTCTCCAGATAAATTCTCTAATTCATCAGAAAATTTCGTCTTGTCTTGACTCAAATTTTCAAACTTTTGAAAGAAATCACTAATTGTTTTTTTCTCCTGTGATGATAATTTTGGCACTTGAGTAGCAGCTGATCTCGGTTGCCTGCTACATGGGGCAGCGCTAGAACTTTCTCTCTTAAAATTTTTTACTTTTCCTAGTGCTTTTTGAAAGTTTTGATGTGAGCTGCGATTTAATTCTTTTTGAAAAGAGGAAATTTTACTCTTGGATTGAATATCAATTTCTACAACTTTAGCTTCTTTCTTTAGTTCTGCAAAAAGCTTGGGTACGTTTTGTTGTGCATTTTGTGTTATTTCCAATTTATCTATCTTTTCGCCCTCCAAAATATTAGTAACTTCTATATCTAATGCAGAAGTTTCAAGTGTTGAAAAATTTTTATTTTTTACATTTGTGGGCTTTTGGACTTCTAATTCTAAGGCTTTTTTATTAAGTGGAGATTCTCCTAAAGTTTTAAATGAGCTGACGCCCCCCCCCGAACAGTGTGGGTCATGTTGGTGGGGAGAGCTCTCCTAATGCGGGAGCAATTCCTCCCGCCCCTGACAATAAAGCTACAGGAATTACCCACCTGACTTTATGCTGCAGCAAAGAAAAGTTAACTTAATTGATTCATATTTTTCATTAATTTTGAACCTATTTTTCACTGAAAACTATATTTGGAATTTTCAACAGCCTTTTTAAGAGAATCTCTATTTCCGTAACATGCTCGACTTAAGGACTGAATAGGTAAAAATAAAATTCCGCAAAAAGCTTTGCCCGCATTATTCATATCGTTGAAATATGCTGTTTCAGCCTGCAACATTTTGGTTAATTCTCCTTTGTAGTCATTTTCGTCTTGAAAAAAATAATAAAAAGGATTAGTGCCTGCTTCTCATTTTCCCCACATTGAAATTACTTGCTCTAAATTTAAAGGCGCTTTAGCTCTGTAACTAACCCTTTTACTTCTAGTTCTTTCCAATACATTTAATTCATCTTGTGTTCATCCTACAGTTGTCAAATCGCTAAGAATTTGAGTGCACTCCTTACAGCTATCTGCACTTACTTTTGCATCCCTTTCTAAACCTTCTGCGTTCCTAATATTTCTATTTAGTTTGTATGACTCTGTTTTTAAGGTGCTAAAAGATTCATAAAAGTCTCGCACTGATGTACGTTCGTCTTTAGATAATTCACTATTTCCTTTTTTAGAAGTCAATCCTGAATAAGCCTTTAATTTTGTTAATGCCTTTTGAAAATTAGATCTTGCCTTATGCTGTAATTTTGACTGATTCTGAAGTACTAAAGTCTTAGCATTTGAATTAATTTCCGTCACTTTATTTTCTTTCGTTATCTCTTTGAAAAGGGAAGGTAAATCTTCTTGAGATTTCGAGAGACCAAAATCGGAGATAGCTTCTGCTAATTCCATTTCCTGGGAAGTCAGATAATTCTTAATAGTTAAATCCTTGAGGCTTTTCTGTTCTCCTACTGCCGTCATATTGGAAATGTATGAAGTTCCAAAATTAATAGATTTTGTACTAGAAGATTGAGCTGTTAAATCTAAACTGGGAGAGCCCCCCCCGAGGCTAAGTTGGGTAGGGAAAAATAGCTTCAAGAGGGAGTGGCTCCGCTAACTCCAGCCAACAATATCGCTAATGGAAAATAATTTTTAAATCTAAGCTTCAAGAGTTTTTTGAAATATAGCTAATTCTTGCTTGGTTTCTGAAAAAAATTAACTTCTTTAACGATTAATTCATAACAACTATCCAATATTTATCCTGGCTAGATTTAGATTAATTCCCTAATTGCTGCATAAATTGCAATAATGTAGAACCTATATGCAATTCAATTTCTGAATGAGCATCTTTAATTTTTTGTTCCATTGGTCCTTTAGTTTGATAGCCGCAACTGGCTCCTATTCATCTAATGGTTAAACCGCATAATCTTCAACTGCTGCTATTGACGGTGTCATAATATTTCTTTCTAGTATTAACTACATTTTTCACAGCTTCTTTAAATTTATTCTCCTGCTTATAGAAAAAATTAAAAGGGTGACTTCTATTTCATTGAGAGCCTCAAGTAGTCACCACCTGACTTTCCTGAGGGGGTCTATCTGTTTGCCTCCAAGCTTTTTTGGATTTATTGAACAAACTTAATTCCTCTCCGCCTCAGTTAATTTTTTTGATTGCATCTACAACTTCTGGACAAATTTCACAATCTTTCTGAGCAGATATAGTAGTCTCTGAAATAGTATTGCTATCTATTGTCTTCAACTGAGTCTGGAGAGGATCTCTTTTTTGATTTAAATAGAGAAACTGCTCATAATATTTTTGAATTGCTTGTTTCTCTGTAACTGTTAATTTTTCTATTTGAGGCTTCATTTGAGCTACACTTCTCTTTCTCCTGGAGGGAGCATTATATTTTTGTATTTTTGCTACAGCTGACTTGTAAGCTGCTGATTCGGCTGCAGAAATTTTTTGAGTAGCTGTTTTCACTTCGGTAGCTGATTCTGAATTAATATTTAAGGCTGTATTTTCTCTTTTGACTTCTGAATAAACCTCTCTAACATTTTGGGAGGGCTCTGCCGTTTCTACATTGTCTATCTTTTGGAAATTGATTTCTGCGGTTGGAATATCATTTAATTTTCTAGCTTCTATTTTTGACTTTCCAGTTAAATTCATATTTTTAGTAGGAGTATCATTTAGTTGCAAAAGATTACTAGTAAGCTTTAATTCTTGTAATTGGGTGGTTGCCCCCCCCCCTCGACAAATGCAATAAATCAAGAGAAAAATTTAAATTTCCTGAAGTAGCTGGCAAAGTACCGCCCCCTAAAATTAATGCACCTAGTGATGCTAATGCAACTTTATTATTTTTGTGCAACATCATTTTTAACTAAGTTGAGACATTCAAGTTAACAGAGCCTTAGCTACTGTCAGCTCTATCTCGGAGTGTGAATCTTTAATTTCCTGTTCCATTGAACCTTTTTTGCTGTAACCGCAATCAGCTCCAAATAAACCTATAGTTAACCCGCACGCTCTTCAACTAGAACTGTTTACAGTTTGGTAATATTTTTTTCTGTTTTGAAAAATTTTGTCGACTGCGGAAATTCATCTATTTTTTGCAGAACTTTTAGCACTTTCCGAATTAGTAACTTCCCAAAAATGTGAATAAGGATTTTCTCTTTTATCTCAATCTCCCCATAAAGTTTTTCAGCTCTCAGCTTGAGGGATTGGGGAGGTTCCAGTTCATTTTCGATCATTTTTAGTGAAAATATTTAAAGTTGGACCCTCTCAATTAATTTTTTGGAGTGCAGCCTCAACATTTTTACAAGATTCGCAGTCAGTTTTGAAGCTGTCTGAAATAGCTTCCGATGAATTTTCCACTTTTTGTAATCTAGTTAAAAAATTACCTTTCTTTTGTTTAAGCTCTTGGAATTGTTTATAAAAGTCGGAAAGAGCTTTTCTTTCTTGGGGAGTTAATTCAGGAATTGATGACTTTTTGGTACTCCTCTTTTTTCTCATGGAAGTTGTAGATTGATAATTTTGTACTTTTTGAAGTGCGGATTTATAGTTAGAAAGTTGAGAAGAAATTTTACTCTTAGCTGTAGTTACCTCATCAGTAGAGTTCTTATCAATTTGTAGTGTTTGAGTCTCTCGACCTATTTCACTAGTTATTCCTAAAGCTTTTTCTGCAGAGTTTGTAGTTTCCAGTTGAGTTGATTTATTCAACTCTAAAATCTGCTCCCTGACTTCTTTTATATCTTGGGCTTTAAATTCTTTCATTCTTATATTTAGGCTAGACAATTGTTTTCCTTCAAAAGCTAAGTTTTGATGATAATTCAAGTTATCTAATTCTTTACCTGTTAGGGGCTGAGTGCCGCCCCCCCCCGAAAGGAAGGGTAAAAGATACTGTATCAAGATTAGATAATGCAGGGGAAAGTCCTCCTCCGGCTAACAAAATTCCTAGAGAGGTCAATAATGTTCTGTTGTTGAGATTCAACTTTAAAAGAAAACTAAGTGATTATTCTTATATCCTATAACCCAGCAAACTGTCTGAGGGGGAGGGTAGAGAGGGGGGGGTTAACCCCCTCTTAAAATGAGCTAATACTGATACAAGTGCGAAAGGAAGTTGGTCGCGAACCGAAAGAGTGACTCAAAATTAGTCAAATACCACCTCCAGGTAGAAACTATTTTAATATACCGGCTGGAAAGCTTTTTATAACGAATACTTCATTTGACTAATCATCCAGCGAGAAATATGATATTCTACACTACTTCTGCTGTTATTTAGTTGAGATTCATATCAACTCTTAGAAGAATAACAATGTTCAACCATTTTGGCTCCCAATAAAGTAGATCCTAAACATGGAAATCTCATTCTTGCCATATAAGATTCAAATGCAGCTTCAGCTTCATCGTTTGTAGATACTGCTTCTCTTCAGGTTTTTTCATCTTCATAAAAATAACTAAAAGGGTTACTAGACCAGTTACCTCAACCGTAATTTCCATCACTGGAATTTTTCTTTCCCTTTAAATTTTTGAATTTAAATTCAACGGATTTACCTTCTCAATTAATTCTTTGCAATTGTCTCGATATATCTCTGGAATTATGTTTCAAAGTGTAAAGAGGTATTTTTGAGATGGTCATTTCACTAGTCTTGATTAAATCTGAAAAATATTTTTTACCTTCTGAATTCAAAGTGTCAAAACTTTCATAGAATTTCTTGAAAGCTATTCTCTGATTTTGGCTTAATGGAGCAGCCTCTAGTTTAGTTGACCGTTTAGATTTAAGCTGAGTATTTGTTTTTCCGGCATCCAAAATTAATTGGACTCCGTTTTTAAAGTCTTTTAAATAATTTTTTAATTTTTGTATTTCTGCTGTAACTTTTTCTGCTTGAGCGCTTTTTATTTTCAGAGTGGATATTTCTTTATTGACTTCTGAATAAGCTTTTTGAATAAATCTCTCCGAGTCTTCCTTATTTAACATCCTTTCTTTGTCTAATGAAAAACTTTCTTCATTGAATGTAGTCTGTAAATCCATTATCTTGTGCTCGTATTTTTTGGGAAGATCTAAATCTCGAATTTTGAGTTGTTCTAAATTAATTTTTTTAGATTCAGGATTATCGATTTCCTGGGTTGACGCCCCCCCCCCGTATTTACAGCAAATGAAGTATTATTCATAAAATTATCCCCTGCAGAAAAAATAATTCCGGGAACAGTTGTACTAATTAATAAGGTTGGTAATGCAACCTGGACTTTTCAATCGGCTTTCACAAAAAAATATAAGTTAATTCGACTCTATTTTATTAGCTAAATAGTAAAAAAGGAAGGGGGGGGGTGTCGTACCCCCTACCTTCCTTTTTTTAAATTATTTCCTTTCTAGCTTTTCTGAAGATAACTGACCCATTTTAGTGAGAAGTCACTTAGCTATATGCATTTCTATTACATCTTTGTGTTTTTGTACAACTTGTTTATGTCCTTGAATATTGAGATCACACGTATTTGAGTGTGAACTTCTTTTTCCACTAAATCCAATATTGGCAAAACCGCATTTCTTTCTGGTTCGAGACACTTGCTTATTTTGTAAATTCAAAGTTTTTTCATAATGCTCCATAGCATTTAATCATTCTTGCTGATTATCATAAAAGTTTTGAAAAGGTGTTCTTTCTCAAGTTCCTCAACCATAAAAATTATTTTTCTTTTTTGGCTGCTCTCCTGATTTTTTTAACTTAACCTCTCCAGAACTTCAATTAATTTTTGATAAATCCTGCTTCACTTTTTGTTTCAAACCTGCATCCAAATTGGAAGTTATTGTTTCCAAATTGCCTTGGCTTGCTTTTTGCAACTCAGAGGATAGAGAAGCTTTCTGCTGATCTAAGTGATAGAAGCCCTCAAAAACATGTAGTAAAGCTTTTCTCTCTTCTGGAGTCAGAGAATAAATTTCTTGATTATCTTGACTTTCCCTTTTAACTCTTGGAGTTGAATCGTTTTTGGAATCTAAATATTTTTTAACTTTTTCCTGGGCGCTTTGAAAATTAATTTTTATATTTTGAATTTTTTTAACTTCATCTTCATACAATTGTTTTTGATCTTTTCCTACTTTTGAGATATCTTGCTCTTTTTTAATTTCCTGATTTAAACTTTGAGATCAAGATTTATCATCAAAGCTTGATAAATTAAAACCTTCCTGTAGATTGTTGGAGGAAGAGCCTTGGAGATTCTCCGCAATATAAAAAGAATTAGACTTTCCTTCTTGCTGTAAAAAGACCCCCGGAATCCCGGGAGAGCTAAGATTAAGCTCTTTGCCTACTAAAGAATAGTCCTTCTCAGTTAGGGCCTTATCGACGCCCCCCCCCCCGGTTGTAGTACCAGTTAAAGATGGTTTTGCATACAAAAAAATAGGAGTTCCTGCAACTACAGTTGATAAAGGTACTAATAGACCCAATTTAGTTTTGAATATTCAGAACATTGAAAAAATTTAAAAAAATAATTTTACATAAAATCATTCCTCCCTCTAACTTAAAAGATTCATTTGTCTCAGCATTCAAGCTGCTATATGCAGGCTGATCGCTTCCTCCGCTTCTGAAACTTTGCCTTCATATTTAGATTTTTCGCTATAACACCTGTCAACTCCCCATTTTCCGAAAATCATCGAAGCTATGCAGCCTCTCTTACTTGTTAGATATTTTTCTAATGCCTGCTTCTCTCTATCGACCACAGAGATTTTGCTTTTTCATTCTTCAGCAGAATCAAAAAAATATTTTCAGGGACTTGATTCCCAAGAGCCTCAACCGTATCAATTTGCTAAAGTAGGTTTAATCCTTTTTCTACTCAATGTTTTACTAACTAAACCTACTGCATCATCTTCTCATCCCATTCTTTTTAGACCAACAAGTACATCTTGTAATTTATAACGAGAATCAAATTTCTTTTTAGACTTCTCTCTGTGACCGCTAACCTCATTTAATTTGGTTAATAAATTTTTTTCTTCTCTAGATAATTTGTCAAAAGATTCATAAAATTTTTTAATTGATTGTCTCGCTGGTTTATTAAGTACTAAAATATCTTCTCTTTTTGAGGGTTTTGTTGCTCTTTGAGATCGAAGCCTTTGCTTCTGTTGAAATTTTGAAACCATTTCTAAACCTTTTTGAAAATCTTTTAGGTGTATAAAAAGTCCTTTTGTATGATCTGAATATTTTTGAGTTGTATCTTGATCTACTTTTAAAACTCCTGATTCAAGGCTTACTTGAGAATTCAAATTATTTACTAAATCTACTGAATGGCCTTTTTCATCCACTTGATTTTTTATAGTTAAATCTTTTTCTACAATTTCTCGTATTTTTCAATTTTCTGAATCTTTACTTAAATGATGCTTGAAATCAGATAAAAATGTAGGCTTTTCATCTTTTACGGGTAGTGAACCTAAAACTGGTGCTATTTCTTTATTTTTTATTTCAAGTTGGCGCCCCCCCCCGATTAATCCAAGATAATAAATCTATATTTGAATTTTCAAAAGATCAATAACTAAAGGTAGTGGGGATGGTGAGAATTAAAGAGGCGGGCAGAGCCCTCTTATAACTTAGAAAATTCTTCATTGGTCTGAAAATTCATAAGAAATTTTATTTCCCTAGACTAAAGGGGGAAAAAGGAGGCTTATAGCCTCCTTTTAAATACTCTTTACTCTAGAGAGTTTTTATTGCGATTCTTCTCTTTCTGTTTGAATTAATTTCATTTGATCTAAAAGTCAAGAAGCTATATCAAGTTCTATCTCAGATTTGTAACCTTCTATTAATTGTGCAAATCTTTCATTGTCTCCTTTACATCACGCTTGAATTGCTTGATCTCTTTCTGTCATAGATGCAGAAGCAGGAGACGAACACGCTTGAATATCTTTTCTATTTAATTTCGCGATATCTAAAGCATCTTGAAATTTTTCTACCTTATTCTTTCAAATTCCTTCTCCAACAAAAAACACTCTAAAAGGATTTTTATCTCAAACCCCTCAGCCTCAATTATTTCTTTTTTCCTTGTCTTGAAATATTCTGATATTTTTTTCCTTTCAATCGATAGCTTGTAAGCTGTCTAATACTACTTCTGTGGTAACTTTTTTATTCAAAAATAATTTATTGACATTAGAGTTTGGATAAAAAGAATTTAATTTTAAAAGATTGTCAGACTTGAAGTTCTCCAACTTAGCATACATTTCATAAAACTTCATTAAAGCTTCTCTGTGTTGTTGTGAAAGAGCTTGTGTCCCGCTTTCGTGGAAAGTTCTAGTAGCAGAAATGTCTCCCCTAGCTGTCAGAGTAGTTCTGTACTCGCTCACCTTATCTGACAGCATCTTAAATTTTTGCTGCGATTCTTTTACATATGCTAACGCTTCCTGAAATTCCTTCATCTGTTCTTCCGAAATAGATCCTACTTGGTTTTCCTTCTGTAATTCTCCCTGAAGATTCTGAATTGGTAAAGAATCTGACTGCATAATCCCTGATTGAGTATCAATTGATACTTCGCTAGACTCTGCTTTTAACTCCATAGAGGTGTTTGGAGTTGAATTTAAGGTTGAAACAGACAGGGAGGAGGCTTGGCTGGAATTTATTCCCAAAGATTTATTGTTGCTCCCAATCTCTGGGCCTTCTAATTTCAGCGCTGTAGAATTTCCTGTTGCAAAAGTGGAATTACTTCCACTAAATAGTAGAGGATAAGAAGCTCCGCCTGCGGTAACAACAGAAACTGCTGGAATTAATACCTTGTATTTCAACAACATAAACTAAAAAATTACAGCTCTAGATGCATAAAAAAATAATTATACAGATAAGATCTTCAAGAATCAAAATAACTTAATTAAATAAGAAAAAAAGGGAGGGTTTTCCCCCCCTGTTTTTCTCCCTACACCCTTACTACTCTACTGAGATTCTTTGGTCTTTTATAAATTCATTCAAGAGAATAACTTAGAGGAAATTACCATATCTACAGCACTTTTAGCATAATCTACTTTGCTCTGATAATAAGACTTTTCACTAAAAATAGAATCTTGACAGGTGCTGCAAAACGCTAAAGCTAATAACGAAGTTCCTCTTTTGCTTCTCATATAGTTTTCATATTCTTGTTTAGCTTTATTAACCCCTTCTACTAATTTGTAGTATTCTTCCTCACTACTAAAAAACTTTTTATAGGGATTTTCTGCTCAACTCTTTCAATTGAAAGAATTTCTTCTGTTTGGAGCAACTTGAGGTTCATTTTTTTTGCGAGGTCTAATAAGCTGGATTTTCTGCAGCTTACTTCATCCTATTCTATTAAGAATTTGTGCTAATTCCGAATGTCGAGGTTTATTTAAAGATTTAGAGCGATCGTGCTCTAAACTAGATATTTTCTGTAATTTTTCTAGAAATCCCAAGCTATCCTTTTCCATTTTTTCAAAACTTTTATAAAGCTCTAAAAAAGAACTTCTTTCTCTAACATTCAACAAGGAAGTTCTACTATTGGCTTCGCTTCGCCTTGACCTACTACGATTCTCTTGTGATTGAAAACTTAATACTTTGGATTTACCCGAATGAAAATCACTCAAATAAGGTTTAGTTTCTTTTAACACTGATTCATATTTTTTAGCTGAATCTGATTTAATTTCGAGCACTTCAGTCTCTTTTCCTATTTCACTACGTAATGACTTATTAATTAATAGGGAGGGATGGCTCTCAATGCTATTTTTCTCTAGTAATTCCAACTTTGGTGCTAATTCAGCTAAACTTATTGACTCAACCTTTTGCTCAGGATTTATATTGATTGCAGAAATACTATCCTCTGTCTCTAACTTCTCAGAGCCTAGGCTATAGTTCTGTTTGATTAGGTTGGTTGACGCCCCCCCCCGTAGAGGGGGAGTAAAAACTACCTAGCTCTAGAGTGGAAAAAGCAATACCTGAAGGAGCTGATAATACTACTAAAACTCCTAATAATCTAGAATGCTTCCTAATCTTAAATTAATTTTTACTGGACTCCTTTTTTAATTGATTCATTCAAATTAGGAGTTTAGCACCTACTCTAATAGATATATCTGATTTAGCTGTGGATACAGCATTCTCATATTTATGTTTATCCCTATAGACACTATTTACTGTGTCAGGACCTAGTAGGAGTGCAAAAGTTCCGGCTGCTCGCTTACTAGACAAATATTGTGCCAGTGCTGTTTCAGTTTCTCCAACTTTTTGAACAAGGGCTAAAAAGTCTGTTTCGCTCTCAAAAAACAGATTGTAGGGATTTTGAGTTCAACTTATTCAACCATATTGATTAGCTCTAGAGTGAGGTTTATTCCGCTTAGATTTAATATCTAACTCTCTTTGAACTTCTCATCCTATGCGTTGCAGTGACCTTTCTACCTCTCCAGAATTAGGGCCTTCGCTAACAGACAAATTAGAGGAGCTTCCCGACTCTTTACTTAATTTATTATTCAATTTCTCTCTATCTCTAAATAGTTGACTAACGCCTCTATAGAGATTAGAGAGTGATTTACGTTTTTCCAAGTCTAGAACATCCGGAGTTTGTCTAGCATTGATCGATCTTCTAGTTCTTTCATTAGGCTTAGACGATTCTCAATTTTTCTGAATATATTCTCTAGCTACTTTAAAGTTAGGTAAATCTCTTGCATACTTAGAGAGAGCTGATTTAACTTTTCCTCTCTGCTCTGTATTTATCTCCAAGACTCTTCCCTCTCTCTGAACTTGAGACTTTAATTCACCAACAATCTTTGAACTTTCCCGTTCATCTACTTTTGACTGTTGGGAAAAATCTATATTACTACTAACTTCTGCTAAATGAGGAGTGCTACTTTCTCTCTGATTGGAAACTCTTAAGTCTTTTATTTCAGCTTCAACACTTAAGGCCTTCTCCTGAAAGTCATAGTTACTACTCTGTGGACCAGTTAGCGCCCCCCCCCGTAGAGGGGGAGTAAAAACTACCTAGATCTAGGGTAGATAGAGAAGCTCCTGAAGGAGCTCCTAGAAGTAGAATAGTCGCTACACCTTTAGACTTTCGAGTTAACAAATAGTAGTCCTAAGAATATATGGGTTTTTTATGTTGATCCATTCAAACTAGTAGTTTGAGTGCCACTTTATTGGAGAAGTCTGCTCTAGCGGCTGATACTTTACTATCGAAAGAATTTTTAGCTGAATAGGTAGATTTAACAGTACCTGGACCTATTAAAGTGCTAAAAAATCCTCAGGGGAGTTGTCGCTGTAAATACCTATCTCGATCTTGAGAGGCTTTGGTCATTTTATCTATTAATGTGGTATATTCGGAGGAACTTTCCAGAAATAATTTATATGGATTTTTACTCCAATCTAACCAAGAATTAGGAATCTTAGGTTTGCCATAAGGTGCTGCTCGTTCAGTAGTATATTCAATTTCCGATTGAGTAGACCATCTTAATTGTCTTAACTTAGACTCTAGCTCTGATCTATTTGGTCTATTACTAGTTTCTAAATTGATTGAAGAAGTCTGATCTAACTCATTAAATTTAGGTGCTAATTTGTTTCTTTCCTTCTCTAAATCTTCAAATAATTTATACATTTCTAGCAGAGATTCCCGCTCTTCCTGAGATAATTTCGGATATTCTTGCGCCTGCACTGATCTTCTCGACCTCCTAGGTTTGCTCTCTAGAGACTGTGCAAATCTTTCTACCTTCTCTCTTCCTGAGATATATTTTTGCAAATGTTTCTTGCTCTTTAACTGATATTCTCTAGTTTTACTAGTACTATCTTCATTGAGTTTGATAGCTTTTCCCTCTTTATCTATTTCTAAGTAAGTGTGTTTAATAGAAGTGGTTGAAGAATGGTTATTTAAATGCTGTGGAGCAGTAAATGTGACCTTCTCCTGTACTTCTCTTAAACTAGGAGCGATAATTTTTCTCTGACTAGGAACGCTTAAGTCTTTTATTTCAGCTTCAAGATTTAAGACTTGCTCCTGAAAGTCATAGTTACTACTCTGTGTACCAGTTAGCGCCCCCCCCCGAAGGAACTCAAATATTACCTAAATTTAGGGTAGATAGAGAAGCTCCTGAGGGAGCTCCTAGAAGTAGGAGAGTTACTACACCTTTAGACTTTCGAGTTAACAAGTAGTAATCCTAGGGGTATAAGGGTTTTTTGGCTTGGCCCATTCATCCCAAAAGTTGTAGCGCTACTTTGTGAACAAGCTCTTCCTTAGCATTAGCAAGTTTTTGCTCTCTCAACTTGTCTTCATGTGTAGGATAGTAGGTATTCCAATAGGATCCTCTGCGTAACGCTCCTAATCGACTCTGTACTTTTTTGTCTTGAGCAGACTTTTTTATATTGTCTATCAAGGGTTTATAGTCTTTTTCCTCCATAAAAGTTCTAAAGGGATTTACAGCCCAGTGAGTCCAGTAGCCAGTACTATTTACGATGCGAGAGCTGCCCCAACGAGGTTTCGGTTGAGGATTTTCATATTTAATCTGTGGTCTAGACATTCAATCCATTTGACTTAAATGAGTCTCTAAAACGCTACGAGCAGGTCTACTAGTAGAAGAAGCGATGGTTATTTTTATCTTGTCGTCTATATCTCTAAATTTAGGAAATAATTGTGCACTTTCTTTCTCTAATTCTTCAAAAAGTTTAAGCATTTCTCAAAGAGCTGTTCTCTCATCTTTACTTAACTGAGAGAGATTAGAGGGACTAGCACTTCTACGACTTCTTCTAGAAGTAGTTAATCCTAATTTTCTTCTAGCTGAATTGTAATTCTCTATTCACTTACTGCTCTTTTCTTGAAATTGTTTGGTTTTTTCCCTACTTTCCCTATCTAGCGCTAAAGTTTTTCCCTCCCTAATATTTTCTGCATAAATCGAACTAATTGAAGTACTTTGATCCTGTTCACTTACTTTCTCCTGCTTAGATAAATCTACTGTTGAGGATTTCAGTTCACTTAGAGATAATTCTTTAACATCTTTGCTCCTAGAGATTTGTAGTTGCTTAGTTTCCTCCTTAAGCTCTAATTCTTGGGTCTTGGATGTGTAATTATCGCTATCTAAGACAGAGGTTGTAGCCCCCCCCCGAGGATTGAAAAGATGATCTAGAGAGAATTTCCCTAAATCTAAGTTAGATAGAGAAGCTCCTGAGGGGGCTCCTAGTAAAATGGAAACTCCTCCCAATAACTTTGCTCTCCTATTCATTAATTAAGGGGTAGAAATACTTAATTTTTGACCCATTCACTCCAGGAATTTAAGCGCTACCTTATTGGAGAATTCCTCCTTAACTGCACTTAAATTTCCCTCATATTTACCCAATCCTGAGTAGGTAGAGTGAACTGTTCCGGGTCCTATGCCTGTAGCAATTAATCCTCAAAGTCTTCTTCCGGAAATATAGGAGTCTCTATCTTTCTCAAATTTTTTAAGCTTATCTATCAATTCCGTATATTCTTGAGCTTCGCTGAAAAATGACTTAAAGGGATTAGAATTTCAGTCTAATCAAGAATTAGGAGTGTCGGGCTTTCCGTAACCTCCTTTCCGTTCTGTAGAATATCTAACCTCTCCTGAATTATTCCAGTTAATTTGGGTAAGTTTAGACTGCAATTCTGAACTTTTAGGTTTAGATTTGAGGGGTATTGCAGTAGCTGGGGTTCCAGTTATTGAAGCTAGCTGAGGTAGTAAATTCTCCTGTTCTTTTTCTAATTCTTCCACAATTTTGTACATCTCAAAGAAAGCTTTACGCTCTTCATGAGTTAAGGGAGAATGGGCATTTTGAGAAGGCGCACTTCTCTTTCTCCTTCTAGGCGATTGAGCTGAACTTTGCAACACGTAAGCATCCAGCTTAGTTTTTCCGGAACGAAAATTATCTAAATGTTTTTGAGCCTTACCCCTGGCAGCTGCAAATTTAGCTTCACTGGTTTTATCTAACTTCAGTGTTTTATCCTCTTTCACAATTTCAGAAAATGTATCTTTCACAGTCATCCCTGACTGTTTATCATCTATTACTCCCCCTTGAGCTAAATCTATATCCTGTTTAATTTCTTGTAATTTTGATGCAACTATTTCTCTCTGTTTACTTACTTTTAATTCTTTAACTGGTTCCTCTAAACCTAATTGACTTTCGCCTCTCTCATAACTTATGTGAGATAGACTAGTTGGCGCCCCCCCCCCCGAAGGGATTCGAACACTACCTAAATCTAAGTTAGATAGAGAAGCTCCTGAAAGGGTTCCTAAGAGTAAAGCTGCTGCGACTAATCTAGTCTTTTTAGAAAACAACCCTTAAGAAAGCGACTGTTTCCCGTGTTGACCCATTCAGATAAGTAATTTAAGTCCCACCATGTTTGCGAAATCGGAGCGAGCGGCTCCCAATTGTTTATCATACTGAGCTCTTCCGGAGTAAGCTGTTCTGACTGCCTGAGGGCCCCTAAGCAATGCTGCTAATCCATTTAGTCTATTTCTGCTCAAATAAGTTTTCAATCCTGAATCAGCAGTTTTAAGTTTGTTCACTAATTCATCAAACTTATCTTTGCTTTCTAAAAACTTACTGTAGGGATTCTTAGTTCAATCGGCCCATTCATCTGGTTTTGCTTTCTTTCCTAATCCTACGGGCCGAACTGTAGTATATTTAACCTCAGTTTGAGTAGTTCAATCTATTTGCCTTAACTGTTTTTCAAACTCTTTACTTTCGGGTATGGACTGTAAAGTTAGTGAAATAGCATCTTCTCCTGCAATAGTTTGCAATTTAGGATTTAAAGCTCCCCTACTTTTATATAGTTTTTCAACAATCTTGTAAATTTCTAACAAAGCTGCTCTCTCATCTTTTGAAAGTATTGTAGAGGTGTTTTGTTCGACACTACGCTTTCTTCTCCTGCTAGAAGAAGTTGACTGTTTTGAAGCATAAGCCTCTAATTTTTGTTTACCGGATCAATAATTACCTATATACTTCTTTGATTGTTGTAATGCTTCCTCAACTTTAGACTTTCCCTCTAGCTGAATCTCTAGTGCCTTCTCCTCTCTATTAATTTCAGAAAATGTATTTTTTACAGTCATCCCTGACTGATTATCATCTATTACTCCCTCTTTAGATAAATCTATATCCTGTTTAATTTCTTGTAATTTTGATGCAACTATTTCTCTCTGTTTACTCACTTTTAACTCTTTAACTGACCCTTCTAATCCTAATTGACTTTCCTCTCTCTCATAACTTACATGAGATAGACTAGTCGGCGCCCCCCCCCCGTAGGAATTCAGCTACTACCTAAATCTAAGTTAGATAGCGAAGCTCCTGAAGGGGCTCCTAAGAGTAAAGCTGCTGCACCTAATCTGGTCCTTTTAGAGAACAATCTCTAAGGTCTAAGGCCGATTCAATCTGCTTGTTCCATTCACTCTAAAAACTTCAGAGCCACTGTATTGGCTACAGCCTCTCTAGCTTCCTGCAGCTTCGACTTTATCAATCTAGCTTGTTCAGTAGGATGATAAATCGTGTTATACATTCCCCGCTGCATAATACCCTGTCTCCCCTGTTGTTTATCCGCTTGCTCTAGCCTTTTAATTTCTGCAATCAAAGCCTGATAACTCGACTCTGAAACAAAAGACTGAAAGGGATTATTAGTTCAAACATTTCAATATCCAGAAGTATTAGAAGCTGATCTGGCTCCAATCCTCCCGCGAGGAGGATCATTCTGATATGTAATATTTTCCTGGGTAGTTCACTTCATTTTAGCTAAACTAGGTTCTAATGCTGACCTAGAAGGCCTACTTCTAGTAGACTCAGTAATTACTACTTGCTCATCTATCTGTTGAAGTTTAGGAGTCAACTCCTTTTTTTTAGACTCTATCTGTTCAAAAAGCTTATATAGCTCTCATACAGCTGTACGTTCTTTCTTAGTTAACTTCAGAGAAGAAGTTGAGGGAGACGCGGCTCGCCTAGACCTTCTTGGAGCTCCTCCTTTTCTACTAGCGAAAGCTGACAATTTTTCTTTAGCAGATAAATAGTCAGCTAGGTAAATACTACTCTTGGTCTGAAATTCTCTAGTGCTCTCCATACTTTCATGATCTAAAGCTAGCACCTCTCCCTCTTTTTTGTTTTCTGAATATATGCTCCCAATTGTAGCTCCCTGGTCGCTTTCATTTACTCTAGATTGAGACTCTAAGTCTATCTTTTGAATCTCCACATTCTCTAACTCAGTTTGTTTTAACTCCCTATTTTGGTGCAACTTCAAACTGGTGGTTGCTTCTCCAACTTTTAGTCCCTCCTGAATCAACTCATAATCTGAGTTTCCTAAATTATTCAAGCCCCCCCCCCAAACTCAAAAAAGTATCAGGTAGAGATAATCTCCCTAGCTCTAAGTTAGATAGCGAAGCTCCTGAGCTAGCTAATCCTAAACCTATAGCTAACACTCCTAGCCTCTTGCCCGCAAGGGCCAAGGGAAGACTTAGTCTCTTTTAGCTAGTTTAGCTAGTAAGTTAGGTAAAAACAAATGCTACATTCTTTTTTTCTATCTTATCAGAAACTAGCTCCGTTTCATAATATTCATTAACTTAGTACCTATCTGTAACTCCAATTCAGCCTTAGCATCATCTATTGCTTTCTCTAATTTCCCCTTATCTCCTGCACCGAAGCTGCCCATACTAAAAAATGAAATAGCTGTTCTACTACTATTATTCATATAGCTGTAGTAGGATTTTCAGGCATCAGAAATCTTATCTACAGCCCCCAATCACTTACCTTCTTCCTCGAAGAAAGAATAGTAGGGATGCTGCTCCATTCAACTACCTCAGGTGGACTTAGCTTTATTTTTATCTGGAGCCCTATTAGCTGAATAATGATAGTGACTATTCATCTTATTAGGTTTAAAGGAAGTCTGTTTCTCAAAAAGATTCAAATCTTGATTAAAAAATCCTATCTTTTGAAGGGATTCTACATAGGTGGAAAGCTGCAGCTTTTTGGTTAACTCTTGAGCCTCTCTACTCTCTCCCTGAACTTTCTCTAACTCTTCAAAATACTTCTGAGACTCCCTATCTAGGTGTTCAAACTTACTGAAAAAATCACTAATTATTTTTTTCTCTTCAATACTTAATTTCTGAATATTAGACGTTCCTGCCCTAAATCCTCTCACCTTGTCTACTCCACTTTTAAATCCCTGATAGTCTTTAGCCGTCACTCCAGCACTAGTAGTTCTCGCCTGACTTATACTCTGCCTCTCTATGTCCCTAACCTTAACCTCTTTTTTAGCCTCTCTAAAAATATTTACTACACTTGATTGAGACTTCTGGGTCTCTACCTGATGCTGCAGCTCTAAAACTTGAGGTGCTGATGCTAGGGAAAAATTATCTCTATTGCGGTACTCTTTACTGCTTAAGTTACTAGGCTTTTCTGTTTCCAGTTCTAGCTCTTGGGTTACTATTCCTGCTTCACCATTTAAACATAAGAAGTTAACCGCCCCCCCCCCCCCGAAAAATAGGCTAGGAGTAGAAAAATTAGTTACTGAACTAAGAGAACTTCCAGCTCCTGCAAGTAAAATTCCCGCAGGCAAAACTAACCTAACTCTGCTATTCAAACTTAAAACAGTAGTTTTAAGATAAGTCCTTACATCCACTCCCCCCCCCCTGACCAGGGGAGTCTAGGAGATTTCTAACTATCTAACTTAGGACTTGCTATCTCTCTGGAGTTGATTCATTCACTCTAAAAATTTCAGTGCTACTTTATTGCTAAATTCCTCTTGAGCTAATTGGAGGTAATTATTGTAAGAATTAGCTCCTGCATAAGTAGACCTAACTGATCCTGGTCCTGCAAGCAAAGCCAATACTCCCTTTCATCTCTGACCTGAAATGTAGGAATTCCTATTCTGTTCAGCTTGTTTTACCTGATTAACTAACTCTGTATACTCCGAGACTTGACTTAAAAAAGGTTTGTAGGGATTTTTCTCTCAATTTACCCAGTGATTAGGAGTATTTTTCTTTCCATATCCTCCTGGTCGTTCAGTAGTATATCTCACCTGAGCTTGAGAGACCCAACCTATCTGATTTAAGTGAGAGCTTAATTCCGAACTCCTAGGTTTAGGTGAAACTACCACTGTAGGTGCTTCCCTACCTTCTATTCCATAGAGTTTAGGTAAAAACTCTTTCTGTTTCAGTTCTAATTCTTCAAAAAATTTATACATTTCTGATAATGCTGTACGTTCTTCTCTAGTTAAAGGGGAATAATTAGTTGAACTGACACTTCTCTTCTTCCTACGTGTCCCCTGGCTCTGAGTTAAGGATACATAAGCCTCCATTTTGGCTTTACCCTTTAAATAGTCCTTTAAGTGCTTTTCAGCTTTTTTATAAACCTCTCTAAATTTAGACTCACTTTCTGAATTTAGTTTAGAAGTCTTATCTTCCTTCTCAATTTCAGAAAATGTAGTCTTAATATCTTGACCTAATTTCTCATTACCTACAGTAGACTGAGCAGATAAATCTATTGCCTCTTTCATTTCTCCTAATTGTGGAGCTTCAATTTTATTCTGACTAGATACTCCTAGTACTTTAACTCCCTCTTCGACTTCCAGGAGTTTACTTTTAAATTCATAATCTTCCCTTTTGAGACTAGTTGTCGCCCCCCCCCGTAAAGGTTGTTATAAAGCTATCTACATCTAGAGTAGATAATGCAGTACTAGAGGGCGCTCCTAGCAGGAGCGCTGCTCCTCCTAAAAGCTTAGTCCTCCTACTGAGCAAGTTGAAGGGATTGACCCATTCAGTCTAGTAATTTTAGAGCCACCTTAGAGGTAATCTCTTCTTCAGCCTTAGCTACCTCCTGTTGATACTTTTGAGTTTCCTGAGAAGGTCAAACATAAGACTGATATCCTCTACTGAATACTCCTGATCGCTGGGTAACTTTTACATTTTGTTGAGCCTTCTGCACCTTTTGAATCAATGCATTGTAAATTTGCTGACTGTCTAGATAATAGTGAAAGGGATTGTTCTCCCAAATAGTTCAAGTAGGAGCCTGTTTAACTGGAGTGTTTCTCCCAAAACGTGCTCTTTCCGGTGCATTCTGATATTTAACTTTAGCTGCAGTAGTTCACTGTAGTTGCTGCAAGCTAGATTCTATTTCAGCTCTCTTAGGTCTCTGAATGGAAGAAAACAATGTAGCTGAAGCTCCCGTTAACTTTTGCAACCTAGGCGAAAAAGTTTCCCTCTCTTTCTCTAGGCCCTCAAAAAGCTTAAGCATTTCTAATAGCGCTTTACGTTCTCCAGTAGTTAGTGAAGAGGTATCAGCTCCCCTTGCAGCTCACTTTTGTCTCCTAGACCTTCCTAATCCTAGTGAATTAGCCAATTTAGACTTAGCTGATTCAAAATCAGCTAAATAAAGCTTACTCTTTTCAGTAAATGATTTAGTTTTAAGTTGACTATCCGCAGCTAAGCTAAGTGTTTCACCCTCCTTAATAGTTTCTGCTCTAATAGTACTGATAGTTACTCCCTGGTTTGATTCATTTACCCTCTCCTGTTTAGTTAAATCTATTGTCTCTGCCTCAGTACCTTTTAACTCTGCCTTTTTAGGTTCCCAATCTGTTCCTACCTTTAACTCTTTAGCTAATGTTTCTAACTGTAGTGCTCTTTCTTTAAATTCATACTCTCCTGACTTTAAGTTAGAGCCCCCCCCGAAGTGTTAAAAAGATGATCTAGTGAAAGTTTCCCTAAATCTAGAGTAGATAATGCAGTACTAGAGGGAGCTCCTAACAGGAGCGCTGCTCCTCCTAAAAGCTTAGTTCTCCTACTGAGCAAGTTGCAGAGATTGACCCATTCAGTCTAGTAATTTAAAAGCTACATTGGCTGAAAAGTCTGATTTGGCTTCCTCCAACTTTCGCTGCTCTTCCCTAACTGAACTAGGAGGATAAACATATGATCTAGCTCCTGAAGTGAAAAATCCTCTTCGCTGTTGAACTTGCAAATTTGACTTAATCTGCTGAATTTTAGAGATTAAGGAATTGTAATCCTGCTGATTTTCTAGAAAGAGACTGTAGGGATTATGCGTTCACTCTTTTCAATCCGTCCAACTAATCTGGGGAGTTGCAGCTCTCCCTAATCTCTGTCTAGGTCTAGGGTTTTCATACTTAATTTCTCTCTGATTAGTTCAGTTAATAGCTTTCAGCTTAGTCTCTACATTAGATTGTTGAGGTCTATCATTTTTCAGGGTGGAAAAAGTTGATTCGGTTTTCGCTATCTGCTGAAATTTAGGTACTAACTTTTCTCTAGCTTTCTCTAACTCTTCAAAGAGTTTATAGAGTTCTCAGATAGCTGTGCGCTCTCCTTGAGTTAAAGCTGTAACAGAAGAGGAGGAAACGCTCCTTCTGTTTCTACGAGTCTTACCCTTCTTGGCTCTAGTTCATGCATCTACCTTAGCTTTAGCTGATAGATAATTAGATATCCAACTGCGACTCCGCTCAGTAAATTTTTTAACTTCAGCTTGACTCTCTACATCTAATTGAATAGCTGAATTTTCAGTATCAGCTTCAGTATAAATATTGGAAATAGTAACTCCTTCTTGAGCAGAACCTATTTTTTCCTGACTAGATAAATTTATTGCACTAGTTTGAAGATCCCTAATTTCTGGATTTTCAATTTCATTAGCTTTAGTGAGTTTTACCTCCTTGCTAGGCTTTTTAAATGCTAACTCTTTCGATTCAAACTCATAGTGTTTATCCACTAGCTTAGAGCCCCCCCCGAAGAGGTAAAAAGATTGTCTAGTGAAAGTCTCCCTAGATCCAGAGAAGAGAGAGAAACTCCAGAACTGGTTAATCCGAGGAGTATAGTTAGAGCCCCCAATCTCTTGCCCGCAAGGGACAAGAGAAAATCTAAATCCTCCTAGTTAAGAGGTTTGAGAAGTCTAAGTATCTTATCCCTCCTGGCTTTTTGAGCTCTCTTTCACTCGGCTAACTTATCAGGAGGTAGGAATTTTTCGATACTCAGGTGAGGCATCATACAGGCTATATTTAATTCTTTTCTTAATTCCTCAATAATAATAGAATAAAGAGCCTCTTTAGTTCCCCTCTCTCAGATACACATAATCCTAACCTAATTATCTTTTCTTCCATCTTAATAAATCTAGATACCTAACTATTCAGAGAGACTGGAGTTTGATTCATTCAGGAAAGTAGCTTAGCTGCTACTTTCAGTGCTATATCTGATTTAGCGGCTGTAATTCTCCTATCGTATACTGCTTTAGCTGAGTAGGCAGAGTTAACGGTGGTGGAGCCTCCGAAGATAGACAATAATCCAGTTAGTCTATGAGCTGCTAAATAATCATCTCTAGCCTTCTCAGCTTGCTTAACATTTTGAACTACTCCATCATAGACTGATTTATTATCTAAGAACAACTGATAGGGATTATTCTCTCAGTTATCTCACCTAGATTCAGAGGATGATCTTGCACTTCTCCCATATGATCTAGAGCGTTCCAAAGTATATTTAACTTCATCCCTAGTAGTTCAGTCTATCTCTCTTAATTTCTGCTCTATTTCAGTACTTCTAGGATATCTCTTAGTAGGAGTAGAAGGCTTAGCTTCTACTCCTTCAATTTTCTGAAGTCTAGGAACAAACGTGTCTTTATCTTCCTCTAGTTTTTGATAGAGCTTTAACATTTCTAGAAATGCTTCCCTCTCTACTCTAGTTAGGTTAGGAGCAGACTCTGTAATTTGTACTGCCCTTCTCTTTCTCTTAGCTGATTTAATTTGTTGAGCTTGAAGATAACTGTCCATCTTAGATTTACCTTTCAAATAATTAGATAGATGTTTGCTAGATACAGCTCTAGTACTATCCACCTTAGACTTGCTTTCTCTCTCAAGAGTTAAAGTTTGAGTTTCCCTATTGATTTCTGAAAAAGTAGTGTTTATAGTAGTTCCTGCATTAGAGTCTCTAATTTCCTCCTTACTAGTTAAATCTATAGAGGATTCAGTATTAATTAATTCAGTCGCAACTACCTCTCTCTGAGTAGTAAGCTTTAACTCTTTAGCTTCCTCTTCTAACCCTAACTCAGATTGTGGTGACCCATAGTCTAAATTCTGTAAGCTAGTCGGTGCCCCCCCCCGTAGGGATTCAAACACTACCTAAATCTAGGATAGATAGAGAAGCTCCTGAGGGAGCTCCTAGAAGTGCTGTAGCTACACCTAACAGCTTAGTTCTCCTGGAAAACACTTATCTATAACTTTTATTTTGACCCATTCAATTTAATAATTGGAGAGCTACCCTAGAAGTTACCTCCTCCCTTGCCGTTTCTAACCTCTGAGCTATTAATCTATCTTGAGCAGTAGGATTATATGCTGTCTGATATATTCCCCTGCGGACCATACCGTTTCTCTTCTGTTGGTGATGTTGTGCTTCTAAATCCTTAATCTTCCGTTTTAACTGCTTATAGTCGGTTTCTTCCATAAAAGATTTAAAGGGGTTATTAGTTCAGAGCTCTCAGGAAAGGTGGGTGGGAGTTGAAGCTGAACGTCCTAACTTGGCTCTGGGAGCTGGATTCTCCCACTTCACTTTAGATTGGGTGGTTCACTGAATCTTAGCTAAAGCAGACTGTAATGTAGACTGAGTAGGGCGATCTTTAGTAGCTTCAGTAATAGTTAAAGAATTATCTATTTCATTAAATTTAGGAATTAACTTTTTACGCTCTCGTTCTATCTCTTCAAAAAGTTTGTACATCTCTCAAATAGCTTCTCTTTCCTTTTGAGTGAGACTAGCTACTACACTAGAGGAAGTACTTCTCTTAGATCTTCTAGCACTTCCTGCAGCTGAGCTGACAAAAGACTCCAATTTAGACTTAGCGGACTGGTAATCTTCTATTCACTTTTTACTCTGTTCTGTAATTTTTAATACCTCTACTTGACTCTCTTGTTCTAGGTTTAGTGTATTTCCCTCTTTAGTATTCTCAGTATAAATAGTCTTAATAGTATTGCCTTGGTCTGCTTCATTCACCTTCTCTTGATTAGTTAGATCAATCGACTCTTCCTTAAAGTTGTCTAGTTGGATAGCTGAATGTTGTTGACTTTCTCTTACCTTTAACTCTTTAGCTTTCTCATCTAGGTTAAGACTTTGGGTTTCTACCTCTATATTTGATTCCTTTAAACTGGAGAATGCCCCCCCCCCCCGAAGTGTTAAAAAGATGATCTAGTGAAAAACTATTTATATCTAAAGTTGATAGTGCTGTACTAGTAGGGGCTCCTAGAAGTAATAGTGCTGCAATAGCCCTAGTTTTTGAGACTTTCAGAAAGCTGAGGGTTTAGGGAGTACGCACACTACATGTGGGCTCTACTTTGTCCGCTAGGGACAAAGAAAAAAGCTAACCCTATCTAGTTAGGTATTGTAAGTGTCTTGTTTTTCTCAGCTTAAAAGAGGGGGATCAATCTTCCAAATTTTTTCTATAAATACGAAAAGGATGTCGACTAAACCGACTGAAAGTACTTTGGTTACTAAACAGCTCCTTTTCAATTAAGAGTGTAATGAATACATATAACAAGTCAACTAGAGAGGCATTAAGCTAGGCCGTTTTAAGGAAGATTTATATTAATCCAAAGGAGAAAATAACCAACCTTAAAAGGCTGAAATTCAACCTTGCTGACCGGTCAGCAAGGAGGAAGTAAAGCTCCCCCTAAATGACTAGATAAGATGAAAGGACAATCGGGAGTTTTGGTTACTTTTAGCACTGAAGATAGGGAAAATAATAATGACAACATCTGTAGTGGAGTTAAGAAAGAGTTAGAGGAGAGTGAGAGTGATCAGAGCTTAAATTTTGAAAATAGTTCATTTTTAGAGGAGTTTAAGGGTGGAGAACTTTGTGGAGAAGATAAGAAGGATGATTGGAAAAATCAAGATAGGGATAAAAAGGAAGTTTACTTTGGAATCTATTTTGAAGGTGGAAGAAGCGCAGGAAGTTGTGGCGCCCTAAAAGATCGTGACCGGGTTGTTATCTATGTTGAAAATAGTAGTAGGAATAAATACACAGGTGCTGGCTTCAGTAACTGGAATGAGGGAGGAGAGTGTGGTGTAGAAGGAAATGCTGGAGATAGTAATTCCTTTTTGGTTGGGAGACGAGAAGATCTAATGAATTTGTGGTTGCAAAAGGGGAAGAAAAGTTGACCTCCTGTTTTTTCTGCATTTTCTAAAAAGCCAACTAAGATTGTTTAATTTAATAGTGTTGAAAAATAAGCGTGAAAATACTATTCAAGTTTTTTCTTTTAAGTTGCTTTACCTCGTGCTTGTTTTATATTGCAGTTTCACCCTCTCAGAACTGTGGAACGCTGCAGCACGCATTATTGAAGGGGGAGTTAAGAGGGGCTGAAGCCTTCCTAGCAAGCTATTTAGTTTCAGAGGCTTGTTTCATCAACAGCGCAGTAGGAAACATTGGGTTGAAAACATCTTAGCTTACTGAACTAAAACCCTAGATGCTGCTGAGCTCTCATATGGTTCGCTACCAGTGAATAATTTAAGTGAAAGCTAGGAAATTAACTATCCGGCAAACCAACGGCCGGACCGGCGGAGGGTCAGCAAGGAGGAAGTAAAGCTCCCCCTAAATGACTAGATAAGATGAAGGGACAATCAGGAGTTTTGGTTACTTACACAAGGGGGAATGAAGGTGGTAGCAACGAAAGTATTTGTAACTCGGTCGTAGAAGCTTTAGGAAAGGAAGGGGGAAAGGCTGATAATTTTCTAAGTGGGAATTCATTTTTAAAAAATGGAGAGAAGAGTACACTTTGTAATGGAAGTGGGGGTAACTCACTAAAAAAGAAAGATACAGAAGGCAATGAAATTTACCTTGGTGTCTATTTTGAGAATTCAGCAAGTAGGGGAGGTTGTGACCTTGGAAAACGCGACGAGGTCGTCGCTTATGTTTCAGAAAGAGATTCAGGAAGGTTAACGGGGAGTGGTGGTCAGATAGAAAACTGAAATGGTGCAGGTAGCTGTAGCCTAAACGGAAGTAATGGAGGTAAAAAATTTTTAAAGGGTCCTCGTGAGGAATTCATTAATTTGTGGTTGCAAAGTGGGAAGAATATTTTTTTTTTGGGGGGGGCGGCCGCTTCGACTCTCAACTCCTTTATAAAAAGGGAGAAGCCTCTTTCTACCGAGATTTTCTGCAACCACTTTGAAATTACAGCTACCTACTTCACTTCCCTGGAAACTTTAAATTAAAACTGCAAATAATCATCAACAGGCTAGGTGATTCAACTCTCCCTTAAGTGACTTCTTCCGAAGTTATTGTTTTTAAAAGCCCTAGCCGGTGCTGCAACTGCAGTAGTACACCTAGCCCAAAAGCTGTATGAGACAAAACAGGTTATCTCCCCTTCCTCCCCAAAAGCCCCTGCAGTCTCATCTGGAGCTCCTTCTGAGGGAAAAGCTACTGATAATGGTAAAAACTCTGTAGATTTAAGCGATATAAAACTTGAAGAAATGGGTCCAACTCCAGATGAAGATGGACTCTCCTACTAAAAGTTAAAATTTCAACTACCTTTCTATAGATGATGTATTTTCTTTCTCCCAGGTGAATGATTCCTAAGATACTGGGAATTACTGCCCTTGCTGGAGCTAGCTCTGCTACAGGAATATTAGCCTTAAAAGTTCAAGATCACTATAGCAATCAAGCAGATGCTAGCTCCAGTTCTTCCTCTGATTCTGCTACAAGTTCGTCATCGTCATCTTCTAGCTCCAGTTCTTCCACCCAAACTGTAGACTTATCTACAATTCAGCTGGAAGAACCCGGAGTCCCTGTAGATGAAAACAACTTAAGCTTGTAGAGTAGAGTTTTACTTCTCTTTCTCCCCCATTTGGGGGAGAAAAGGAATATTACCTAGTTACCTAAAAACTAGTTTTTTAACAGCTTTTTGAGCTAAAAAACCCCCTTTTTAGCTCTTTAAATCCGCTTTTTTAAACGTAGTAAGTTACGGTTCCTTTTGTTGGCCATCTTTGATGCATATTTAAGATAGGTCTATTTCTTCCCACTTTGCAACCACAAATTCATTAGATCTTCTCGTCTCCCAACCAATAAGGAATAATCTTCTCGTGCAGGTTTTTCTACTCCACATCCCCCGCTGTCTTTCCACTCATGGAAGCCAGCACTTGTGTATTTATTCTTATCACTCTCTTTAACATAGATAACAACCATGTCTCGTTTTATTAGATCACCACAACGTCCAGCACTATTCCTATCTCTGAAATAGATTCCAAAGTAAATTTCTTGTCCTACTCCTTCTTGATCATTTCTTTCAACTTCCTCGTCGTTATTACAAAAGTCCCCAGCTCTAATTTTTCCTAAAAGTAAATCATCTTCAAATTTCCGGTCCTGATCAGTTCCATTCTGTCTCAATTCATTCTCAACTCCCTTACAGATTTTGTCATTTTCAAGTTCTCTACCCTCATCGTTAAAAGTAACCAAAACTCCCGATTGTCCTTTCATCTTATCTAGTCATTTAGGGGGAGCTTTACTACCTCCTTGCTGACCGGTCAGCAAGGAGGTAAGAACCCCGAGGCTTGTGACTGCAAGGGCACCGACAGTCACCAAGCTCGGCACAGTACTAGGGAGGGCTTACACTACGATATATCGATTTCTAGACTTTATTTCATCAATCCCCAAAATTAGAGTTTGAAGCAAATTATCTTTCCATTAGTAGTTGATTGCTCCATTGTAGTAACTTCATACTCTCCAACAGGACCCAAAATACGTTTCTTGGAAGTAGTATTATCTCATTTACAGTGATCTCCGTAGGCTAAGAGATAGGCAGTAGCTCCCTGAGGGACTTTTAAGTCACCAGTACCTGTTTTGGCTCTTCCAATTAAAACTCCACTATCACGTTTCAACTGGAGAAAACCAGCATTGGGATCTATTTTAACACCTGAACCGGCCCAGACGCCTGAAACGGCTGCGACAATACCAGTACCAGAGCTCCCTATCAATAGTACTTTTAACAGGGAAGTAGATAACGGACCTATTGCCATCTAGACTAAACAAATGCTCCTTCAATCAATCTCTCTCTCACTACTCAATCAAGTAGATGGCCTGTTCCAGAGGGAATCAAATTACCTACAATGATATTTTCCTTCAAGTGCTTTAACTCATCTGTTCTAGACTGCACTGCAGCATCAATCAAGTTCTTTCGAGTATCCTGGAATGATGCTGCAGCCAAATAAGAACCGGACCTCGAAGGTACATCTTCAAGTCCGAAGAGTACCGGCACTGCAACAGGAGGGGCCTTCTTAGTTAACATTAACTTTTTCACATTTCACCTATATTTTTCATCATCTACTATATCTCCTACACTTCATCCTGAGGCACCGGCATCGATAATCTTCCACTTAGAGGTTAACTGACGCACTATTAACTCAATGTATCTGTCAGACAAGTCAATTCCCTGCAATCAGTAAACTTTCAATATTTCCTCCACCATATACTGTCTAACTTGATCTAATCCCGCAATAGAGAGATATTTTCTCAAATCTATTATTCCCTCTGAAAGTCTATCTCCATATTTAACATTATCTCCCTCTGAAACCAATAGTGGTTTTCTAAAGTCTATCTCATATTTTCGAGTACACTTCTCATTTTTCACTATTACTACATTAAGTTCTCCTTTTTTATCTACAGATTTAACAGTACCGCTTATCTCAGTAATAATTGCCTCCTGAAATTTCTGGGGAGAGACTATATCAAATATCTGCTTAATTCGTTCAAACCCCTGTGTAATATTATGTTCTCCCGCAACTCCTCCTGAGTGAAAAGTTCTCATAGTTAGCTGGGTCGCAGGTTCTCCTACTGACTGAGCAGCAATAACTCCTATAGCAGTACCGACCTCCACCGGTGCGCCTGTAGTCAAGTTAATTCCAAAACATTTCTGACAAATTCCCTGTTCAGTAAAACAGGTAAAAGGGCTTCTCACCTCAACTGAAGTTATTCCTGATTCAACTATAGCTTTAGCCTTTTCCTTAGTAATATATTCTCCCTTAGCGCATAATACAGCACCGCTTTCTGGATGAACTACCTCACTATAGACACATCTATTTCTAATACGTTCCTCCAGTGTCTTAATTTCCTTCTCAGAACCTTCAAGCTTAATAGCACTTACCCTTAATGATCTATTAGTGTCACAGTCTAGCTCCTTAACTATTACCTCTTGAGAAGCATCTACTAATTTTCTAGTCATATATCCTGATTTAGCAGTCTTCACAGCAGTGTCAGCCATACTCTTTCTAGAACCATAGGAAGAATTAAAGTATTCAATCATATTTAATCCCTCTATAAATGAATGTTTAATAGGTACTTCTATAGTATCCCTAACTATCTCAGAGTCTACATTTTGACCATAATTGTAAGACCTATTCATTAATCCTCTCATTCCTGAAAGTTGTACAAAATTAGATAAGCTTCCCCTAGCTCCTGATCGCTCCATAATAGCCATAGGATTATCCCTAAACTCTTTACTTCTAAACCAGTCTCTTACCTTATCAGATACCTTATCTTTTACCTCATTTCAGAGAGAGATAACATTCTGATATCTCTCATCATCATTAATCATTCCTAATTCAAAAAATTCTCGTTGTTCCCTAACCTTAGCTTCTGCAGCTTCAATTAAATCAGACTTAAATGAATCTTTAAATCTAGGAATATCAAATGGAGAAATAGTTACACAAGATTTAGTAGAGTATTCAAATCCTAGTGATTTAATATTGTCTAACATTGTTGCAGTAACCTCTATAGGATAAGCTCCAAACACCTCTTCAATAATAGTTTGAATCACTCCCTTATTGAATGGCAACTTCTCCTCTATTGCTGAAATCTTACTATCTACCTTCTCTCCAAAGGGAACTATATCTTCCTCACTTAAGAAACTTCCTCCTGACTCATTTACGAATCTATAGTCAGGAGGAAGTATAGAGTTAAATATTACCTTTCCAGGAGTAGTGATAATCATTCCCTCCTTAATTCACTTTTTCTTAGCATATGCTGTTGTAGGAATAGCAATATGGGCATTCAAGTCTAAGCCTCCCGTTCTATATAGGTAAATTACCTCTTCCTGACTAGAACATAGTTTACCCTCTCCCTTTACTCCCTTTCTAGTATTGGTTAGATAGTATAGTCCTAGCACCATATCTTGGGAAGGCATAAGTATAGGTTGACCATTCTTTGGAGCTAACACATGTCAGGGAGCTAACAACATTGCCCTAGCCTCTTTTACTGCTTCATCTGAGAGTGGAAGGTGAACCGCCATCTGGTCACCATCAAAGTCAGCATTAAATGCAGTAGTTACTAAAGGATGCAGACAAATAGCCTTACCATCTACTAGCACAGGTTCAAACGCTTGAATTCCAAGACTGTGTAGTGTAGGAGCTCTATTAAGCAATACAGGTCTTTCCCTCATCACCCTATGCACTATAGGTCAAATTACATCTGATTGATTCTCTATCATTTCTTCAGCTATACGTATATTAGGTGCTAATTGAGTTCTCTCCCCTGTTATCTCATCTGTAACAGTTCTAATCAACTCTCTAATAATGAAAGGCTTAAATAACTTCAAGACGATGAGTATGGGTAATCCTGTCTGGTGAAGTTTTAATTCAGGTCCTACTACTACTACAGATCTTCCAGAATAATCTACTCTCTTACCTAGCAGATTTTGTCTAAATAATCCCTGTTTACCCTTTAAGTGATCGGTTAGAGATTTAAGTAAGTGTTTATCCTTAGCTACTAGCGGTTTCTTTCTACTTGCATTATCAATTAGAGAGTCTACAGCTTCCTGCAACATTCTCTTCTCATTATTAGCAATTATTGAGGTCACATTTAGACTAAGTATTCTCTTTAAACGCTCATTTCTAATAATTATTCGTCTATAAAACAAGTTCAAGTCACTAGTTGTAAATCTTCCTGCATCTAACTGCACTATCGGCCTCAAATTAGGAGGCAACACTAGTAGATTTCTAAGTATCATTCACTCAGGTTTATTTCCTGACTGCTTAAATCACCTAACTACCTCTAATCTCGCGAGAGTGCGTTTAATCCTAGAATCCCCATAGTTTAATTCATCTCCTGCACTATCCTTCTTCAGTTGTTTTTGAAGTGCATATTCCAGGGAATCTAGGTCTACTTTTTTCAGTAATTCATATATAGCCTCTGCTCCAGTACTTATTTTTATTCCACTGAACTTGTATATATACTCAAACACATCAGCTAGTGAAAATGGAAGATTTGAATAGGCTAGTGCTTTATAGTAAGCCCTTCCCTGTTGATAGGTCATAGCTTCCTTACCTTCCGGTTCTTTACGCTCTATATCCTCACATATAAGTCTCAGTAGTCTTCTAAGTTTGTAAAGTGATCGAAGTGGACTATCTTGATCCGAAACATTAACTATCTCAGACTTTTGGAATAAATTCTGGTGGTTAAATCCTATATCTGACACTTCAATAACTACATAGCTAACAAAGTAAACTATTTCTTCTATACTCTTATACTTAATTCCTAACATTAGGGAGATTTTAGAAGGCAGCGGCAACTCCTTAATCATTCAGATGTGGGCTATAGGGCATGCAAGTGAAATGTGACCCATTCACTCTCGTCTAACTATCGACTCAGTAATGCAAACGCCGCATTTCTCACAATATTTGCCTCTAAATCTCACTCTCTTATACTTACCACATGAACACTCATAGTCTTTCACAGGGCCGAAGATGGCTTCACAGAAGAGTCCTCCCTTCTCAGGCTTAAAGGTCTTATAGTTTATTGTTTCAGAAGATTTAACCTCTCCCCTGGACAGAGAGAGTAGATACTCTGGAGAGGTAATACTTATCTGCACACCGTTAATGCTTAAGTCTTCCGGTTCTCCCTCTTCCTCAAAGAACATATCATACCCCTTCAGAAAGTCCTTCTCATCTTTTACTGCCTGGTTGCTCCAGGTGAGAGACTGTAGATACTCACTATTTTGCACTCTCTTAGTTAGATATTCATCAAACCCTATTAACTCTTTTTTCGCACCATATCTGATATTTACCTTAAGTCCTAGTGCCTGAAGTTTCTTCACCAAGAGCTTAAATGACTCAGAGATTCCCGGAGTGGGCAAAGCTTGACCTTTAATTACAGAGTAGTAGATCATATTTCTAGCCTGAATATCATCAGACTTCAGTGTTAGGAGTTCTCGCAAATTGTAGGCAGCTCCGTATGCTTCCATAGCTCAGACCTCCATTTCTCCAAAACGTTGCCCTCCATTTTGACACTTACCTCCCAACGGTTGTTGGGTTATCTTAGAATAAGGTCCTACAGATCTAGCATATATCTTGTCATCAACCATATGGTCTAACTTCAACATATAGATAATTCCTACTGAAATAGGATCTTTAAACTTTTCTCCTGTTTTACCATCGTATAGTGTAAATCTTCCATTATGAGCTTCATGATCTATTCCAGCATCAGACATAATCTTTATCAAATCTAGGTGCTTACATCCTGCAAATATCGGAGTTAATACCTTAATTTCTAACTCGTCATACTTTAATCCAGACTGTGAAAGTATTACAGAAAAATCTAACTGGGTTAACTTCCTATGAGCCTCTTCAGCAGTCTTTATCTTTTTCTTAGTTAGGTAAGCTTTCATCACTTTATTAAGTACAGCTAACTCAGCTTTAGGTCTAGAGAAAAGAGAGCTTAACTCTGTTAATTCACTAGAGAAATAAGCATCTATTACCTTCTTGAATACCAATCTTCTAGCTGAGAATGCTAGATAACTCTCCAGTATTTGACCTATATTCATCCGAGAAGGTACTCCTAGGGGATTCAAAAGAATATCTATAGGAGTACCGTCTTCCAGGTAAGGCATATCTTCTACCGGTACGATTTTAGAGACAATTCCCTTATTTCCATGTCGTCCTACCATCTTATCTCCTACCTGTATATTTCGCTTAGAAGTTACATAAATCTTTACTGTTTCTAGTACATCATCAGAGAGTCTATCCCCTTTATGTCTAGAGTATCTGAGTACTCTAGTTACAGTTCCCTCTGTACCTGAAGGTAATCTCAGTGAAGAGTCTTTAACACTTCTAGCTTTTTCAGCAAAAATAGCCTGCAGCAATCTCTCCTCAGGTGTAATATCTCCCAGGGCTTTAGGAGATGTTTTTCCTACTAGAATATCTCCCTCCTTAACATAAGCTCCTACTAGTATAATTCCGTCTTCATCTAGGTATTTTTTCTGTTCAGGTAGACAGCCTGGAATGAATCTTGTTATCTCCTCATCTCCTATCTTGGTTCTCATACACTCTACTGTATATTCCTGAATATGAAAAGATGTGTATACATTATCCTGTACAAGTTTAGAGGAGAGAATTATTGCATCCTCATAGTTGTAACCATATCAGGTAGTAAATGCCACTAAAATATTTTGACCCAGTGAAAGTTCTCCATTTTGCATTGCATGACCATCTATTAGAATCTCTCCCTTCTTAACTGTCTTAGAGTCTTTCAAGATTAGAGTCTGATTCTTGCATGTATTCTGATTAGACTTGTGGAATTTCTGCAGTCTATACTGTTTAGTTCCCAACTTTGCAGAATTATACTTTACCTCTAAAATACTACTGTCACGGTAGGTGATCTCTCCATCTCCTTCCGCAAATACTACTACTCCTGAGTCTCTCGCTATTCTGTTTTCCGCACCTGTAGCCACTATAGGGGACTTAGGAGAAACTAATGGGACTGCTTGACGCTGCATATTAGCTCCCATTAACACTCTGTTAGCATCATCGTGTTCCATAAACGGAATTAAGCAGGTAGAAATTGAGGTCATTTGAGAACAATCTACATCTATAAAGTGAACCTCTTCTGGTTCTACTGTCTCTACATCAGAGTCTCGTCTCACTGTGACAGGACCCTTTAACCTTCCCTTCTCATCTCTCTCTGTAGTAGCTGCAGCTATATAGAACCCTCGCTCCTGTATAGAACTTAGTCAGACTATCTCCTTAGTAATTACACCTCCTTTCACTTTAAAGTAGGGAGTATTTATAAATCCATACTTATCTACCTTGGAGAGTGCAGCTAAAGCCATAATTAGTCCAATATTCATCCCCTCTGGAGTTTCTATAGGACAGATACGACCATAATATGAGTAGTGTACATCCCTAATATGAAGGTTTGGATCCTCCCTCTTTATTCCTCCAGGTCCCATTGCAGAAATTTTTCTCTTATTTGTTAGTTCAGAGAGTACATTCTGTTGATCCAAAAACTGCACTAACTGGTGAGAATTAAAGAATTCCTTAATTACAATCTGGAAAGGCTTTGTATTCAGTATAGAGCTAATAGAAAAGTAGTTTTCTAGCTCTCCATCTTGGAGTGAATAGTAATTCAGTTTAGCCTCTAAGCTATTCATCTTATCTATAGAGAATTTCTGCATTCTAGCCATTGCAAGAATTATCTTGTTTTCCAGTAACTCATCTACTAACTTCAGTCTCTTATTACCTAGGTTGTCTATATCATCATATTCTCCGATCTTATGCTTCAACTGAATAATGTAGGAGATAATAGCTAGGAAGTCTGCAGGATACAGTGGTGTCTGGTCAGGAAGATAGGGAGTTCCCACAAGTGTAATAATCTCAGAGTCTAGTCCTGCAGAATATATATCTACCTTTTCATATATAATTTCTTTCCTATGTTCAGGATATCTATTTCCTGCATCATCGAATGTGAGTATAGGTTTAAACTGATGTTGAATTTGGAGTTTCCCTTCCATTGCTAATTCCCTAAATTTAGAGTATGTATCAAAGTCAAAGAAAGTCTTAGCAGGAAAGGCTAGCTTTCCTGACTTATCTAACACATCTTGGGCTAAATACTTATTTTTCATTCGCTCCCACACAGAGAGTTTGTGATTCAATTTATATCTTCCTGCAGGATGAAGTAAATAGTAATACTTATCTAAAAAGTAGGAGAAGAGTAATTCTTGATAAGAGTAAACCTCTCTTCTAGCTACTTCAGGATTAATTGCTAACTCTGAAACTATATGTTTTGCAGCTAACTCTATGTAGATTTTGTCCAGTAATTCCCTCTTCTTAGAGGTATTAGCATTCTTTTCTAATTCTGAGTATTCAATGCAAAGACTATAAATTGTCTGTTTTACCCAACTTCTGGAGAAGTCTCTTAGCTTTTGGAGATTCTTAGTATGACTAATCTCCTGCATGATTGCTAAGAATGACTGATCTCCCTTTATAGCTTCAGGGTTATACATCTCTTGTTTCAGTGATCTAGTTAGTTCAGTATGCTCAGAAAAGATATTTTCTAGAGCCCTATGAGGTACTCCAAAAGCTTTCAGGAAAATAGAAACTGGACAGGTAAATGCATTCATTCCGGAGGTAGTTCTAGCAACTAACTTAATAGCACCGTCAGAGTTTTTCTCATTAGATAGATGAAATAATACTAATACTCCCTTAACAGGTAAAAGCTCACATACTATTCCCTCTAGACTACGCTTTCTAGAATTAGACAATCTAATGTGAGACTTAAAGAGAGCATATAATCCTGGAGATCTAACTATCTGACTAATTACAAATTTTTCAGTACCGTTAATGATGAAATTATCAGAAGAGGAGAATACTGGGAGATTTCCAAAGAATATCTTGGAATGAGTAGTTTTAGCAGCTTTACCATCATGTCTTGTAACTAACTTGAGTTTCAAATATAGAGAGCACTGATAGCTCTTAGATTTATCAATTGCGTCTTCTTCAGTCTCTTCCGGTGATTTAACTAATACCTCTTCTAGGAATAGTTGGGTATTCCCCGAAGCTGAAGAGAGTGGAAAATATCTAAATATTAAATCTTTTATTCCCTGCTTTAAGAATTGATTGTATGATTCTATCTGAATCCCCCTTAGGTTAGGAGGACTAAGTTCTCCCGAGGAGAACTTAGAAAAATCTATCCTACGTACTAGTGAGTTTACATCTTTAAAGGAGTAATCCAACTAGAAAGGCACTACCTTCATTGTCATAGACTGAAAAAGTGCAATCAACTTCATCTCTTTCTCTCCAGAGGTATAACCACATAGTTCTAGGAAAGTTCTAGCACATTCTTCAAGACTCTCTCCAGACATATTAAGTACAGAGATTCTATATAGTCCCCTGGAGAGTGCACTTCTCCTACTTTCATAGCTAGCAATTGCCTCCCTATAGCTACCCTTTTTAGAAAATACTATAAGTGGGAAGGGAAATCTCATTCTAGGAAGAGCATCTACTTCTTCAGGAGATAGTTCAGTTTCTCAGAGGAAGCAAGCTAGAATATCTCCAAAATTTTCCTTACGTTGATGTAATCTACTAGCTATTTCAAGTACTCTCTGACTTCTACATTCCCTCAAGAAGAGAGAGTAAAACTTATCATAGTTAGATCTTCCCTCACTAGCTCTAAGTATTTCACCCATTGTAGAGACTGCAATTAATGGAAAAGCGCCTTGAGCAGTCTCTCCTGAAAGCATTGTACAGTCAGTAGCTAATTCAGCAGCTCTATATACATCAGACACTTCAGCTCTAGTAGGTACTACAGAACGTTCTAGAGAGTCAAGCATTTGGGTAGCTACAATTACAGGTTTACCTACCTTAGCTGATTTTCTAAGTATCTCCCTAGTTCAGTAGGGCACATCATAGTATGGACTCTCCAGGGCTAAGTCTCCCCTAGCTATCATAATTCCATCAGACTCTGCAATAATTGAATCTATATTCTTCAGGCAGAGGGAAGTTTCAACCTTAGAGAGTATTAGGGGCTTTCTGCCCTTCCCTACTTCAGCTTCTATTAACTGCTTTACCTCTCTTATATCTTCTACCCTATTTACAAATGAAAGAGCTATACAGTCAAAACCTTCCCTGACTGAAAAGAGAATATCATTTTTATCTTTTTCACTTAAAAAAGGTAGGGAATAGTCAGCATTAGGTAAATTTACCCTCTTATTAGACTTCAGTATATGATCATTTTCTATCATTGCTTCCACTATACCTTCCTCAACCTGAACATTCTGTATTAAGAGAGATAGCTTCCCATCATCTACTAGTATTTTTTCTCCAGGAGTGCAATCTAGAGCCATATTGTACGTACCTGTAACATCTGTAACTGAAAAACCACTAGAATCTCCCAGTTTCTTTTCCCTACAGTAGACTTTTACTACCTGACCTCTCTTATACAATTGAGCCTGTTCAGTATTAGCAAAATTCCAGACTCTAATCTCAGGTCCCTTAGTATCGCACATTTCTGCAAATGGAAATACAAAATGTAGCTTTTGAGGAGATTCTCCTCTCTCATTTATCCTATTGAATCTAGAGTGAAATTCAACTATAGTTTCCCTTAGCAGGGAGAGTCTAAATGCTCTCTCCTCATTATTAGAGTGAGAAAAATTAAATCTAACGCAGTTTAAACCCTTACAGAAAAGGTTGTCAAATAGATTTAATACCTCCAGGTAGTCAGGATTGGACTTAACCCTAGGAGAGTCCGTTTTCAATTTCAATGTAATAGCAGGACCTATAGTAGAGACTATTTTGGTACATTTCAGAGCTAATTTAGGCATATCCTAACTTAGAGAGTTCTTATGTTCTATTAACTCTAGTCTAGCTCCTTTAGCTCTCTTCTTAAGTTTGGAAATAGGAGTTTTATAAAAATCAACACCGTTAAAACCTAGTGCGAGATCATATTCTTTTTCTTCAAAACACTTAAAGGCTTCAGAGCCGAATCTGGCTGATATATATAGTTCTCAAGAGGTAGGAGTAGCACCCCTCTGAGTATGACCTAATACACATCCTCTAACAGCACAACCTAGGTGTTTTTCCAGTTCAACAGTCAATTGACTCATTTCAGGTAACTTCTTCTGACCTAATATCTTTTCAGCAATCACTACAACCATCCCCTTTCTACCTTCTTTCCTAAGAGTCTGAAATCTCTTTTTTAGCTCACTCACTGTAGGAATTTTCTCCTGAGTAATTACTAACTCTACTAGTGGAGAAGCATAAGCAGATAATACAGCTAAATCAGAACAATCTCTACCCATGACCTCGATAAAGGTTAATTGAGAATGAGATTGTGCAGAATCTCACACTTTTTTAATTGCTAACCCTATTTCTTCAAGTGCGGAGTGAAATCCAATAGTATATTCAGTGGATGACACATCATTATCAATCGTTGCCGGCAACAATATCACGGGAATTCCTAATTTAGAGATAAAAAGCGCCCCTTCATAGGAACCGTTACCGCCCAACACTACTAGTGCTTCAACTCCCCTTTTTTTTAAAAAGGAAACACACTTCTTTCTAGCAGCTTCAGACTCCTTAAACTCTCTAGACCTGCTAGAACCTATAATTGTTCCAGCATCATACACTCTCCGTCTTAAGTCACTGAGCTCTAACTCAATCGTTCTACCCTCTATCAATCCCTGATAACCATCTTCTATATACACTACCTCTACTTTAGATTTATTAGCTAATATACTAAAGCTGTATATTGCGCTAGTCATTCCAGGAGCATCTCCCCCGGAAGTAAGTATTGCCACTTTTCTCATACTAACTGAGCAAATAAATTGCTCAGAAAGTTATCTCTACCTAAATAAAGATAGTTATCCCTCTATCTTGGAGTAAAAACTATGAAACACTTGCTTCAGCTTCTGTCTTCTCTGCAGTAGGAGTTGGAGTCGCCTCAGGCTTTTTAGACTCAACCTTTGCCTCGCTTTCCTTTCTATCTTTTCTACCAAATCCCAGTCTCTTCTTCTTTTCCTCTTCCCTAGATTCCGTTACCCTTCTCTCTGTTACATTTTTTACCACAGCATCTTTCACTATCTCAGATTTAACCTCTCCTGTAGCTTCATTAACTAGATATCTCTTAACCTTAAATAACTCTGTATTATTGAAGTCTAAGCTAAACATGCTGTAAAGTCCATAAAAGGTTGAATTAGCTGAAGTTAATTCAATTTCAATTTCAGCTAATCTGTTGTACTTTGCGACTCTCTCTGATCTTGAAAATGACCCTGTTTTAATCTGACCTGCCATAGTCCCTACTGCAATATCAGCTATAGTAGTATCTTCCGTTTCTCCTGATCTATGGGAAACTATACAGGACCAACCAGCACCTTTAGCTAATTGCATTGTCTTCAATGTTTCTGAAAGAGTACCTATCTGGTTTACCTTAATGAGTATTGCATTACTCAAACCCTTATCTATACCCATTTGGGTCAACTGCGGATTAGTGCAGTAAAGATCATCCCCAACTATCTGAACTTTATCCCCTAGTCTCTTCTGAAGTAGTGTAAACCCTTCAAAGTCATTTTCATCTAGAGGATCTTCTATAGAGATAATAGGGTATTTATTAACTAATTCCACATAGTAATCTATCATTTCAGCACTACTTTTAGTACCTGCTACATCTGAGAGTAACCCAGCTTTTATTGCCTTCTTAAATCTATAAGCCTCAGCATTTTTGTCATACAACTCACTAGCTGCGCAGTCCAATGCTATAGCCACATGTCCATGCATCACCCCAGGAACATAACCAGCTTTTTCTATAGCGAGCATCATAGCATTTAATGCCTCCTCAGTAGAACTAACATTAGGTGCAAATCCCCCCTCATCTCCCTTAGCAGTACTCATTCCCTTCTTCTTTAGATACTTAGCTAGAGAGTGAAAACATTCGGCAGAGATTCTTATAGCTTCATGCATAGATGAAGCGCCTACCGGCACAAACATAAACTCCTGAAAGTCTAGTGTATTATCCGCATGCGCACCTCCATTAATTACATTCACCATAGGTAGAGGAAGTACAAATCTACTTACCTTAGGTGAGCCGGCCAGCTCTGCAATATACTGATAAAAAGGAATATTTTTAAGTTTTGAAACAGCTTTAGCAACAGCTAGTGAAACAGCCAATATTGTATTAGCGCCATATCTGGATTTATTGTCAGTTCCATCAAGGTCAATTAAGAATTGGTCTAACTCAGCTTGATTTGAAGGATTTACATTATTTTCTATCAACGAAGGACCTAAAACATAGTTGATATAGTGCACTGACTTTTTCACTCCCTTTCCCATAAATCTAGCAGGGTCTTCATCTCTCAATTCAAGTGCTTCCTTGGACCCTGTGGAGGCTCCTGAAGGCACCATAACCTTAGCAGTTGCAGTCTTCTTGCCGACCACACCTCCCTTAGATACCTTAGCAATGCAGGCAACAGTAGGATTACCTCTAGAGTCAATTAATTCATAGGCAAATAGGTTTTCTATTCGAAAACCCATCTTAACCTACTTCTCTAACCGGATGACTCCCCTTTTAGCTGAAAACTTTAGACTAAATCTAAAAACACAAGTTGACAGAGCCCCCCCCCGAGAAACTTCTCGAGTTAAAGGACTAAAAGTACTAATCTTCTAGTCTAAAAAGCTATTAAACCCTTTTAGGTGCTAATTAATTATATACCTTCCCCTTATGTGGAATCTTAGGTACTCTCGGTTTTGGGAAGGGATCCTGCTGAGCAAAAGTCTGCATTATATACTTTTCATATTTTCTATACTTAGGCACTGTTATCTTAAATTTAAAAGTCTTTCTCAGTCTCTTACCTACCTCAGAAGCTATTATCTTCCGTCTTATTTTTTCAAATTCCTTAGGATCATTTAGGTACTTGCTTGCATCTTTTCCAAATTTTCCTGCACACACTACCTTTAGAAAAAATACTAGGTGAGATTCAGTTACCACTATATTTCACATCTTCGCCAAATCATCATAAACTAGATTGTGCAAAATCACTCCCTTAGCCTTTTCCCGCAACAATTCCTCATCATATTGAGCATTTTCTCCCTCTTTATTTAACTCCTTTACAGTTTCTCTTAAAGCTTCCATACTTTCCTGAATATCACTTTCATGATAGCTAGCAGTATAGTGGCTTACTATAGTTTCCATCGCAATGATATGTAAATTTCTCCCTATTACCTCAACAGCACATTCTCGTTCCAGATTATTATCTTCAGGAATTCACGGTTCTACTTCTCTTAATAGTGCTTTATACTCCCTCTTACTTTTTTCATTAAAGTCAAAAGCTAATGCATTAATCAAAAGAGTGCAGTCCCAATTAATAGGTGCTCTACTTATGATAACTGACTTCACTACTGTCTATTCAAATAAGAATTCACTAGATTTAAACATTTAGTATGATATTCTTCTAGCCCTGCTAAACTCTTATTCAGTTTTTCCTGTACCTTAGAGTAATCTACCCTAGGAACAGTATTTAACTTTAGGAGAGAATCTAACTCTACTCTATCTCTCTTAATACATACATTTCTAAAGAAATTAGCATAACTAGCTATTCACCTAGAACACTTCTCATGAAATTTACCTTCAGGAGAAAACTCACTAACAGTAGAACCTATCTTCTTTAAATATTCTGAATTAATTTTAAGTTTAAGGTATTCATGCATTCACCCTTCTTCTCCATCTTTTCAACTGCAGATATAAGGTGAATACTCATAATACAGTCTTACAAAATACTTTCTAGACACTGAGTTAAATTCAGCATTAAATCTAGCCCAGAAATATTGATTTTCCCTCAGTAGATCAGCGCAGAGTACTCCACATTCCTCTCGAAGCTGATCTACTGTTAACCTTACATCTTCTGAGATTTTTTCATCCATATTCTCCAAGATTCTCCGCTTTTCCAGTGCTAATTTTTCTATTCTCTCCTTTTCAGCTTTAAATCTATCTACAAAAGCTTCTACAGTACTATTCTTTAGTTTCTGCAATGTAGAGTATTTTTTTGCTGCATACTCTACATTGAAACAGTGAGTACTTTCTATACTTTCTAGCTCATTATCAAAAGAGTCTACTAAAGGTACTAGTAGAGAAGAGTATTTAGCTTGTAGGGCTTTTATCTCCCTAGAAAGTTTCTCTTTTTCAAATGCAATTACTACCTCTATCTCTTCTGGGGAAAGTTTATTAGACTTTCCATCCAGAAAACTTTTACATTCATTCAGTTGCTTAAATATAGAGTTAATTAAATTTAGGTAGCTTTCCTGTAGAAATGCTACTAACTTATCTAGTTCACTACTAAAGAAGGTTTGATATCTAATAATTACCTCCTTGTAGTGATTAACTACTGCTGTTATCTCCCTTAAGCTTAAGAGATATTGTCTCTTAAACTCTTTGCAGTTATTATCTAATGAAAGCATTTCATAGTTGAGTGCATTCCCTGACTGAAGCTTCAAAAACTGAGCTTCATACATTCTAGATTCAAGTTTCTTCTGCAGAAATAGTCTAAAGTTCAGGAGTTTATTAGAAGGTAATTGAAAGTATCTCATAATATCGTAGTATTCTTTTACAGCTTCTTCCCTAATTACCTCTAAATCATCTAGGGAGGCTTCTCTTGCCTGTTCAATAATAGTATGTAAGTCTACATACTTTTGACTTAACTGATATATAGCCCTTTTATTTTCATTTCCAATCATTGTATTTCGAAGTTCATAGTTTACATCTAATAGTCTTAACCAACATTCAAATGCTTCTTCTTCAATCTTTTTTAATGCAGCTATATTCAGTTTGATTACAGCTGCAGATAACTGTATTTTTCCAGCTTTTCTCTGGTCATAATAGTAAAGCAGTTGTTTAAAAAAGTTAATCTGCTCTTCTCCCTCCCTAAACTCTTTGAGATCCTTGTGATTTACAAAACCTACATACTTTCTGAAACTATCTGAATTTTCCAGTCTAGAAGAGGATACATATTCATTGATTAGTTTCATATTCTCTCTATATCTCTCCTTAAGTCTGTCTGCTATCTCAATAATTTTTAAAGATATATAAGCTTTTGTCTCAGATCTAAAGAAATAATAGGAGAATAGCTGATAAAGCGCAAAGATTCTCTTAGTTTGCTTAGGTAGTTCTGCAGCTATTCCTAGATCATGAGCTATCTTAGACTTAGATAGCTCTTCTAGTGTAGGTTTTTCATTAGGTGTTTTAAACAACAGAGGAGGTCTATTTTCTATTGCCATTTTTTCTTTTTCCATAAACTTACCCTTTAGGCTCTTCCAGTATCTCTAGGATAGATGCATCTATAAGTGCATAATCATTAGCTCTTTTCTTCTTGAATGAAGTCTCTAATTCAACGAATTTAACATAATTTCCCTTTTTAGCACCATTTAAGTTTTTTTTATGTACAAAATGGGAAGACTTCTTAAAATCTGTTCTCTTTTCTTTAACAGTGATAAAACCATTTCCGGTGGTTTTATCTATATCTAGAAATCCAGCGCCGGTAATCCCATTAGGTTTAAAGTCTGGATAGTCTATAAACCATTTATCGTACGCATTAGAACCTACTAGATATTTTTCCTTCAATTCTGTTAAAGTTCCGTAAAAGAGCTCATCCGGTACTCCCTTATCAGGATAGTGAAGTCTAAGTTGTCTAAAAAATTTGGATTTTAAAACATTGTACGGAATAGGTCTAGGATCTAGAGAGATGATCTTTAGAATCATCTCTTCTATCTTTTTTCCCTCTAGCGGAGTTTTACTTCTCTCTCTACAGTCTTTTTTCTCTTCTAATTTTGCCTGTTCCTCCGGAGAAAAAGCTGGAAAACGCTTTATTTTAGGGATACAAACTGAATTTTAAGCGCTTAAAGTGTAGATTTTGTTCCCTGGGGGGGGGTGCCGGAAAGGCCTAAAACTAATTCATAATCTCTAGAAATAAGTTCTAAAAGGATCAAACTATCTATGTAATTAAAAAGGAGAATTAGGGGCTAGTGCCCCTAATTAAAGCCTCCCTAGTAAAAAACTATTAAATTCAAGAATTTACTTAGAACCTTCTGCTTCCTGTACTGGTTCTACCTCTACTTCCTGTACTTCTGAAGTTTCAGCACTCTCAGTCTTAGTATCTCCTCCTGCAGCTCCCTTTTTCTTCTCTTCTTCTCTCTTATAAATTTCCTGCATCATCTTAGAACTAATTGACTGCATCTCATTCATCTTAGACTTCAACTCTTCTATTTTTTTATCTCTAATATATCCTCTCATTTCATCTATTAGTTTTTTAGCCTCATCTTTTAGAGAAGCTGGAACATCTTCTTTTTTGTCTTCCATTTGTTTTTCCAGCATAGAAATTCAAGATTCAGCCTGATTTACTGTTTCAACTTCTTCCCTTACCTTTTTATCTTTTTCTAGATTTTCTTCAGCTTCCTTAATCTTTCTATTTATCTCTTCTTCTGAGAGTCCTGATGCATTTTTAATTACTATATTGTTACTCTTACCTGTATCTTTATCTTCTGCCCTTACAGTTAAGATACCATTAGCGTCTATAGAGAAGGAAACTTCTATTTTCGGTACGCCTTTAGGTGCCATCTTAATACCAGTCAGTGCAAAAGTACCTAAAGTAGTGTTATCTGCAGCCATAGGTCGCTCTCCCTGTACTACATGAATATCTACACTTGGTTGATTATCTATTGCTGTAGAGAAAATCTGCTTCTTTTCTGTAGGTATAGTAGTATTCCGTTGTATTAGGGGAGTAGCTACTCCCCCTAGTGTTTCAATACTTAAGGTTAGGGGAGTTACATCCAGCAAGAGTACATCTTTTACATCTCCTGCTAGTACTCCTGCTTGAACAGCTGCTCCCAATGCTACTACCTCATCAGGATTTATTGAAAGATTAGGTTTCTTTCCAGTTAATTTTTCTACAAGTGCTTGCACTGCTGGCATCCTAGTAGAGCCTCCTACTAGAAGTATTTGATCTATATCACTTAATTTCAGTTGAGATTCTTTGACAGCATCTTCTACAGGTCTTACTGTTCTATCTAGTAAATCTTTTGTTAGTAATTCAAATTGAGCTCTAGAAAGAGTTAAGTCTACATTTAGAGGCTCTCCTCCAATCATAGTTAGGAAGGGCAACATAATTTGAGTTTGTTGCACTGAAGAAAGTTCTATTTTTGCTTTTTCTGCTGCTTCTTTTAATCTTTGTAACACAAGATTATCCTTTGAGAGATCAGCTCCATGTTCTTTTTTAATAGTTTCAAGTAATCAGTTAATAATTCGTTGGTCTCAATCATCTCCTCCTAGCTTATTATCTCCAGAGGTAGAAAGCACCTTAAATGTTCCCTCAGCAATTTCTAAGATAGATACATCAAATGTTCCTCCTCCTAAGTCATAAACTAATATCTTCTGATCTCCATCTTTCTTATCAAGACCATAAGCTAGTGCAGCTGCAGTAGGTTCATTTACTATTCTTACTACTTCAAGTCCTGCTATTTTTCCTGCATTCTTTGTAGATTGTCTCTGTCCATCATTAAAGTAGGCTGGTACTGTAATAACTGCTTTCTGAACATCATGACCTAATTTCTTTTCAGAATACTCTTTGATGTAGGAAAGAATATATGCAGATATTTCTTCAGGTGTATATTCTTTCCCCTGAGCAGTTACCTTTTGGTCAGTACCTATCAGCCTCTTAATAGAATAGATCGTGTTTTTATTTGTAACCATCTGTCGTTTAGCGCTTTCTCCTACTATTATTTGTTCTCCTTTGAAGGCTACTATAGAAGGAATAGTTCTCTTTCCTTCTGGGGTTTCTAGCACCTTAGATTTACCTCCCTCTATTACTGCTACACAAGAGTTAGTAGTACCTAGGTCAATACCTAGAATCACTTCTTTTTTAACTGACATACAAAGGTTATTTTAGCATATTTTTTGTCAAGTGCTAAAATGTTTTGTCATACTAAAATTTAGGTTTTATAAAACCTACAACTAGTCTAGCTAGATAGTGATAGCTAGATACAGAGTACCTCAACTAGAGAAACTCTTCTCTGAAGAGTCTAAATACAAGAGATGATTACTTCTAGAAAAAGAGGTATTATTTGCTCTCTCTGAGAGTCTCTCCATAAGGGAAGAAGAGCTTCTAGAATTTGAACTTCAACTTCCCTCTATTTCTCCTCAGGAAGTTGAAGTGAGTGAGTCTAAAACTAAGCATGATTTTGTAGCTTTTCTACAAGTACTAGAAGATAAAACTAAACACCTTCCAGTATCTAGGTGAATCCACTATGGGCTCACTAGCTCTGACATAATAGACAGTGCTACCTCTCTCGCACTGAGAGAGGCTAATTTACTCCTACTTAAAGAGTTAGAGGAACTTAAAAAGACTTTATATGAGTTAGCTTACAAGTATATGGATACTCTGCAGGTAGGGAGAACGCATGGACGTCATGCAGAACTTAGTTCATTTGGATTAAAGTTTGCAATCACCTACCAAGAATTAGAGAAGGCGATTGAACTACTGTATCACTCAAGAAGACAGGTAGAAGTTATTACTCTTAAAGGATCTACTGGAACTTATGCTCACATCTCTCCTGAAATTCAGGAAAAACTAGCTCAGAGACTCAAATTGTTTAGTGTATACAGTTCTACCCAAGCTTTACCTAGGGGCAGATATTTCTCCTACCTATTTTCTCTTTCTCTGATAGGTCAATTATTAAATGCACTAGCATTCAATCTACGGACCCTATCGAGGGAAGAAATAGGAGAAATATCTGAGAAATTAAGTCATGGGCAAATAGGTTCTTCCTCTATGCCACACAAGTCTAATCCAGTAAGATTGGAAAATATTGCAGGTCTTTCGCGATGATTAACTAAAATTGCCGAGCTCTCTCAACTGAATATTCCACTTTGAGATGAGCGAGATATTAGTCATTCATCTAATGAACGTATGAGTTTAGAAGATGCGCCTACTCTTTTATTTAATGTAGTCTCCAACTTAAATAGTTATCTAAAAGATTTAGAAATCAATAGGGAAAAGCTTTTAGATAACATTTCACTAACTAGGGGAGCTGTATGTTCCCAGAGTGTAATGCTTGCACTCTTAAACTCTTCCCCTACACTAACTAGAAGTGATGCTCATCAAAAGATGTCAGAATTAGTAAAACAAGTCAGAAGGGGTGAATATGTCTCTCTAGAAGAAGCTGTTAAATCTAATAATTTATTACCTCCAGAGGAGATAGCTAAGTGCTTTAATCTAGAGCGTCACTTAAGCTATCTCCCTAAGGTCTTTCAACATATTTTTAAAAAAGAAATAGAAGAAAAGTATTATAAGGGAATTATCTTTAGTAAGGAAGAAATAGAACATGCTACATATTTTTTAGCTCAACGTATTAACTGATACTATACAGGAGCTAAATACTGAAAAGAGAAAGATAACTACTCTAGAAGAGAGTTAGTAGAAGAGAAGTACGATAGTTCTGCAGTGTTAGTTATCTCTCTATTAGAGGGCGCAACTACACTTGCAGGAACTATCTTACCTCTATTAAATTTTCCCCTTCTATATAGATCTATTCACTTTTCAGTATCAGGATATTATGAGCAGTTAACTAAAAATAGAACAAAAGAGGAAGTTGCAGATGCAGAGATAGAGGAATATGTAGAAAGAGAGATTTCTGGAACTCCTGAATTTAAGACAATACTAGAGTTAGCTTCTAAATATTCTAGGGTACTAATACTAGAAGATATTGTTGATAGTAAGGTTACTCTTAAGACAATATATAAGATTCTCTCAAAAATCGAAAATGTGAAGGAAATAAAGAGTGCTGCTTTATTTGTAAAAATAGTGGATCAAAAGATTGATCCTCTATATACAGAAGAGTACTACTCTCCTTCACTATTCTCTCCTAATTATCTAGGAAGTAAGGAGGAATATAAATTAACTGAGTTTAATTTCAAAAACTTTAAAGATAAGAGTGCATCTAAATTAGTTAACTGATATGGACTAATCATCCAAGAGAATGTATGAGTAATAGGTTATGGGCTTGATAGTGAACATAAATATAGAAACTTTCAAGCATTAGGAGAACTTAACAAAGACTTTATCTAGTTAGAACACTTCAATCCCTCTTGCGAGGGATTGAAAAAATCCTCTTATTCTAGAGGGTTCGGGTTAGTTTTTACCTAGGAGTTGAAACAAGATTCTCACTATCCTTCCCTGAACATTTGCTTTATGAATACTCATCTATATTTCAATGGAAAAATTAAGATGACCAAAAAGTCGGGGTGTAAAGTTTCTCACTAACTATATCTCCAAAGAAAAGTTTGTTTAGTTCATGGCAGAACATCGACGCAGGTCCAACAACTCTCCAGATTAATAAACCGGTCTTCAAAGAGTTACAATCTTCATCAATGTAACCACTTGAATAGATTGAGTTCTTAAAATCTTTCTTAAGCCCACTTAAAACTTCTCCCTTGATTTCTGGTTGACTTCCTCAAGCATGCTTATCTCCTGAATCGCCTGAAGGATTTCGATACTTCCCTCCCGCCGAACCTTCATCATAGGTACTCTTCATTACATGAGTGATCTTCCCCGAGCCACCTAGCCCTCGACTCTCTCTACATTCACCCATGTAGCTTTCCAGTTCCCTTTTGAGTTTGTGTGCTTGCTCACACTTATATCCTAACTCCCCATTTTTAAGACGATCCAGGAGATAAACCACAGGATTGTCTACGCGTCTCTGAGACGCGTCTCCCGCCGTCAAAGCATCAGTCAATCATCGTTGTCCATAACTGGCTACAGGTTTTTGAAACACACTTAACTTTTTTATCTTTACAGTTTCCGACAGTAAAGGAGTCAATTTGGGAAGTATTTCAGTTAACGTTTGAGAGGGCTCAACTCTTTTCAGAGCATCATATCCCCGCGCTAACTGCCAAGTTAAAGCCTTGCTAAGTGAACGGTTCTCCTCTACTAATTTCTTTTTAAACTCCTGGCAGCTTCAAACCACATCAAGAATTTCGCACATGGAATTATCATCCATGTTCTGGAGATGCGCACTAAGTTGTGTCAGCTCGCCCCGCGACTGTTGCTTAACCAGAGCTAAGGTTGCTTTAAAGGTATCCAGACTATTCCCTTTCGACGACGACTTGTCGTCGAAAGGATTCCAAAAAAAGAGGGGCATGCCCCTCTTTTTTTATTCGTTAACTAAGTTGTATTTGATGGATTGGGCTAGGTAAAGGGGACATGTAATAAATAGATCATAGCATAAATACAGAAAAACCTCCTTAATTAAATTATAACATTTGGCTGATGGAATAAGTTAGCGAAGGGGATTCCAGAGATGGGTGAGAATAAAAACGTTTATCGGAGCATGTTCTTTCATTCTTCTAATCAAGAAAGATAAGCTAACTCATTTTGTTACTTAGCAAAGGCCTCCCCCTTTTGGGCACTGCGGTGGGAGGCCTTTCGTCTACTATTACAGGGATTTTCGTTGGTCCTGAGGGCTATTTAGACGAGCTCACTAATCAGGACGAGTCGATCATCAGGTATAAGCGAGAGTTCTCTGAGTTGTCTCAGGTCGCCAGCACCCGACAGGTGACAGGGCGACCTGAGACAACTCAAACCTCTTCCTCCCCAAAAATAGATCAGAATTTGGATAAACATTATTACGGTGCTTGAAGAGTATTGGCTGAAGGGTGAGGTGATGACCTTTACCTAGTTGATGGTGATGATAAGTTTCACAAAATCGAGGCTAAGGGTCATACGACTGATGTGAAAAGTTTATGAGCAGGTCGGAGATTGACGGAAGGTGACAACTACTGGTTTGGTCCGAGACTATTCCCTTTCGACGACAAGTCGTCGTCGAAAGGGAATAGTCTGGACACCTTTAAAGCAACCTTAGCTCTGGTTAAACAACAGTCGCGGGAGGAGCTGATACAACTTAGTGGGCATCTCCAGAACATGGAAGATGATTCCATGTGCGAAATTCTTGATGTGGTTTGAAGCTGCCAGGGGTTTAAAGATAAGTTAGTGGAGGAGAACAGTTCACTTAGCAAGGCTTTAACTTGGCAGTTAGCGCGGGGGTATGATGCTCTGAAAGGAGTTGAACCCTCTCAAACGTTAACTGAAATACTTCCCAAATTGACTCCTTTACTGTCGGAAACTGTAAAGATAAAAAGGTTAAGTATGTTTCAAAAACCTGTAGCCAGTTATGGACAACGATGATTGACTGATGCTTTGACGGCGGGAGACGCGTCTCAGAGACGCGTAGACAATCCTGTGGTTTATCTTCTGGATCGTCTTAAGAATGGAGAGTTAGGCTATAAATGTGAGCGAGCACACAAACTCAAAAGGGAACTGGAGAACTACATGGGTGAGTGTAGAGAGAGTCGAGGGCTAGATGGCTCGGGGAGGATCACTCATGTAATGAAAAGTACCTATGATCAAGGTTCGGCGGGAGGGAAGTATCGAAATCCTTCAGGCGATTCAGGAGATAAGCATGCTTGATGAAGTCAACCAGAAATCAAAGGAGAAGTTTTAAATGAGCTTAAAAAAGATTTTGAGAACTCAATCTATTCAAATGGTTACATTGATGAAGATTGTAACTCTTTGAAGAGCGGTTTGTTCATCTTTAAAGTTAGTGGACCTGAGTCGATGTTCTGCCATGAACTAAACAAACTTTTCTTTGGAGATATAGTTAGTGAGAAACGATATTGTCGCTACGAGATAAGCAATGCCCGCGGATATTTACGAACGTACCGTTTTAACATGTTTAGTTTTCCGCGTTGAATTAAGGGAAAAGCTTTCTGGGCAAAGTGTCATGCCAATGGAGATTAAAGGTTCTAAGAGTGTAAAGATCAATTAATTTGTAGTTTTAACTTAATCGTTTTTTTCCCCCGTGTGGGGGAGAGAGAAAATTACTTTACCTTAAGAGAGTCTTATTAAGGGTGAGAGTTTATGAGCAATTTATAAGTTGAGTTAGACAAAAAAATTCTGAATATCAAGAATAATACGAATAAAAGGTCTGGTTCTTTTTTTATGTACAAATATATTTATCCTGCAATCATTTCTCCGACTAATCACTTAAATGTCTTTATAACTTAGGTTGAAGAGTCTCCATTTGCTCCTAAACTGTATATCTACTATTGAGTAACTATTTATCATCTTGAAATTTCAAAAAGATTAAAGTGGTCGGGAAGAGGGAATTAAAAGTTTCTCACTAACTACATTTCCAAAGAAAAGCTTGTTCAGTTCATGACAGAACTTCGACGCAGGTCCATCAAAGGGGACGAAGACAATATAGTTTTTCAAAGAGTTACAATCTTCATCAATGTAACCATTTGAATAGATTGAGTTCTTAAAATCCCTCGTAAGCTCATTTAAAATTTTTCTTTTGATCTTTGGTTGATTTGCTCAAGAATACTTACCTTCTGAATCGTTGGAAGGATTTCGATACTCCCCTCCCGCCGAACTTCCATTATAGGTACTCTTCATTACATGAGTGATCTTCCCCGAGCCACCTAGCCCTCGACTCTCTCTACATTCACCCATGTAGCTTTCCAGTTCCCTTTTGAGTTTGTGTGCTTGCTCACACTTATATCCTAACTCCCCATTTTTAAGACGATCCAGGAGATAAACCACAGGATTGTCTACGCGTCTCTGAGACGCGTCTCCCGCCGTCAAAGCATCAGTCAATCATCGTTGTCCATAACTGGCTACAGGTTTTTGAAACACACTTAACTTTTTTATCTTTACAGTTTCCGACAGTAAAGGAGTCAATTTGGGAAGTATTTCAGTTAACGTTTGAGAGGGCTCAACTCCTTCCAGAGCATCATATCCCCGCGCTAACTGCCAAGTTAAAGCCTCGCTAAGTGAACGGTTCTCCTCTACTAATTTCTTTTTAAACTCCTGGCAGCTTCAAACCACATCAAGAATTTCGCACATGGAATCATCACCCATGTTCTGGAGATGCGCACTAAGTTGTATCAGCTCCTCCCGCGACTGTTGTTTAACCAGAGCTAAGGTTGCTTTAAAGGTGTCCAGACTATTCCCTTTCGACGACGACTTGTCGTCGAAAGGGAATAGTCTCGGACCAAACCAGTAGTTGTCACCTTCCGTCAATCTCCGACCTGCTCATAAACTTTTCACATCAGTCGTATGACCCTTAGCCTCGATTTTGTGAAACTTATCATCACCATCAACTAGGTAAAGGTCATCACCTCACCCTTCAGCCAATACTCTTCAAGCACCGTAATAATGTTTATCCAAATTCTGATCTATTTTTGGGGAGGAAAAAATCGATCTCATATAAGTAATCCTAGAATAAATTAATTCAATACCTACTAATTCCGATGAATTTTTTTCCTATATATAAATAAGGTTTTAGCTCGATATAGGTAGGGTTCTGAAACATCAAGTTAACTTTTTTACAATCTAACGATTCTTAAAACTTAAGCAGAAAAAGAAGGGGGGGGGCCTCCCGGTCCCCTTTTTTTTATTCACTATCTAAAAGTACCGAATCCGATTCTACAGTACTTTTTCTCATATATATAAAGCCTTTTTAATCTCCTAACTACAATCCAAGGGACACAAAAACAGTCTTTACACTCTAAAAGCCTCTAGTTAAACCCTAAATAACTCCAAAGGGAGAGGAATTTCTCTCCCTTCTAAGTCTCTCTAATTAATTAAATAGTCTAACCTACCAGAAGCTTGACTGACATAGGTAGATTAATTCCCTTAACTTTCACAAAAGATCTAAACATAGAGAAGAGATAGATGACTGCAAAGACAGAGAATACTGCAGTCATCAATCCTCCATCTAGAGAGAGAGGCAATAGTATAGATTGACTAGTAAATAGAGTATTTACATATTTATCTAACACATAAGGTACTACTAGAGAACCTATAAATGTAGATACAAATAGAAGAGTAAATAGATAGACAATTAGAGGAGCACTATTCTCTTTATTTCCAAATCCTAGTAACTTCATAGTTACAAATACTGTTTCTAGATCTTTTACCAGTAGGTGAACTATAGTAATAAGACTTACTAATAGTATAGGGAAAACAATAAATATAAAGAGATAAGACACATTATTAGTTAGATCTCCTAGATTTTTAAATACTACATCTCCCGCAATACTGTGGTTAGCTATAGTTTTCAACACGGAAGCCATAGGATCTACATATTCCCGGAATGCATTCAAGAATTGATTAGAGATAAACTTCTGAGCTTCATCCTCTGCTTTTTCATCCTCTGCAGCAGTTGGAGAGCCGCTGGAGCTGGAGCTGGAGCTGGAGCTGGAGCTGGTATAAGTGCTATAGTTTATAGCACCTTTACCTATCTCCTCTGAGTAAACGTGATAGTTTCTCTTTGCTTTAGTATCAGTATGACTCTTTTCCTTAGCAGTTTTGAAGGGAGGTATAGACTTCATTAATTTTCTGAAAGCATAGTTACCCATATTCTGTTGTACGTTAGTATATATACCTGACACTGAGTAGGAAGAGAGTGCTGTACTGATCTGAGCTGGTATTTTCCCTTCTCTCTTAGGAGTGAAAATACCATTAAAGCCTGTATCTGGATTTAGTCCTATTATTTCATTTACATCCTTTTGAGCCATAAAGAATGCATCCTTATAGTAAGAGTCAAATATATCTACAACCTTTAGAGTATGAGCCTTTATCTGGGTATTCTTATATCCAGCGCCGTTCTTCTGACATACTGAAGCACCATTCTGAGTTTCACCATTTGAAGTAGAACTATTTCCATTTAGTAATTTGCATGTAAATCTTGTTAGGTGATTATTAGGAGTGTACTGTATAGTATCTCCTATTTTTAATCCATAATATTTGGCTGCATATTTATTGATAATTATTGGATACTCCTTACTACTTTGCTCTGATACCTGTTGAATATTTTCAGTTTTATATAGTTGACTATTTATAAGTTTTCCATCTTTATATAGTTTGTAGAAAGCTCCTCTTGCATCCTCCTTTAGTCCTATTATTTTTATTTCATTGGCCAGGCTAGAAGAACCCCGTTGTAGTGGACCAGCTGTCCAGGTATATGTTTGGTCTCCCTTAGGAGTTTTCGAAGGATCAAAGGATACAGTTTGATCAGTTGAACGTCTTCTACGTGAACTTGCTTGCTGAGGTCCTGCAATAGTTGAGTAGTAGTGCTTTGGAGGTTGAGAATCATCACTTGTCTGAGAGGTTGTATCTGACTGTTCTTCTTCAGTATGTACTATATTTCCAAAGGTGTACTTCATTGGAAGTGTATATTTCCCTTTTTGGGATGCAAAATCAGCTAGTACAGTAAGCATTAAGTACAGGAACTCAGGATGGTACACCAAAATCAGCTCCTTCTCATTCTCTGATGAACTATTTACCATCATTACCTTAGACCCATCGAGGTAGTATAGTCCATCCTTAAATTTGTCATCTCCGTTTTTACCATCTCCATTACCGTTAGACTTCAACTTTGTTGATGGTTCTGCAGTCTTACCATCGCTCGAACCATTTCTCTTATTTGTTTCTTGCTCTTCCCTTCCAATTTTTTCACCCTCAAGCATAAAGGTTTTCTTTCCCTGATAAGCTCCTCCCTGTCGCTCAAGTAATTTCTTTAGCTCCTCCTTTTGCTTCCCTTTTGCAGCATCATGTTCTGTCATAAATCGAGCTACAAAGAACGGACCGTATTTGCTCCTAACAATATCTTGGATGAACTGATCGTAATTTTGTTCATCCATCTTCTGAAGTATAGGTTGAGCTCTCTCTAGGTTTTTAGAAGTTAAATCTCAGACATTGTAGCTAAATCTTCCTACATCAGACTTATATTCAATATTCAGATCTAGTAGTATTCTGAGAATAGTCTTAGTCTTAAAGAAGTCTAGTGCATTACCTATAATGTCATAGTCTCTAGAGGAGATTATTCAGTAATTATCGTGCATCTTCAATAGTGTAGAAAGAGAAGGCAAAAAGTAATTCTTTGAAGCCACAGAGTAACTCTTACCTAGAGTAGAGGGGGTAGATCCTCCTGAACCTCCTCCACTAGAGCTTGACTGATCCTTAAATTTAGGATGCTCTGATCAGAATTTGAATATTGGTTCTTTAGTGTGATAGTGCTCATATGTTTTCGCTTCTTCCGAAGTCTCTCTCTTTTTCCGTCTGGTCTGACTAGGTTTATATACAGATCAGGATGAGTTATCTTTCTCAAGTACTCCTATTGAACCTAAACAGGCTCAAACTTTTGAGCCTGAACTCTTTTCATCAACTCCTTCAGGTTTTCCGGTTTGTTGAGCACATTTACCTGCTTTTCCATCTCCTCATCAACCTTCGAAGTTTCCAGTATATTGACCAAGTACTGAGTCAAGTATCTTATTTTCACGTTCAAATGACTGATAGTATCTATCTGTAATAGTTCCCTTATTGACTGCAAATATTCCCTTCGGTAGCTGAGCTGTAGAAGAACCTCCGTTAGTCCCTCCTCCATTAGTTGCTGCTTGAGAAGTACTATCATCAAAAGTTCTACCTAAATCAGCATATGTAGCTAAGTTATATTCTCCTGATTCTTTCGTAGGACTTTCTAGGTCAAATTCATATTCATGCTCTTTACTTATCTGTTCAGCTCTTCCTACTTTTGCAAACTTACCGTGGTTGTGCAAAAAGAAGTTCAGGAATATAAATCCTACAACTGAACACATAGAGAGTATCCCTGATTGATTTAAGGTATTAAAGATAAGTACTGAACGGAATTTTCACATTGTAGTGATTTTGTACATAATCTTGTAGAACAAAATAGTTAGATAGTTCACCTTCATAGAGAGGGTAGTCTTTAGGAGTACGCTCACATTGTCTTTGAGTGTTCAAAGCGAACAGAAGTAAGCCATAGGGACTACAAATGCGAGTACCTTAAAGATGAAGTAGAGAGCATTTGTAGCTCCTAGTGTGCTAAACTTCACTCCTAAGTACCAATAGGAAGAAATAATTGAGTAGAAAGTAGATTGAAGTCCTAGAGATAATAGATAGCCTATAGTAGTTGCAGCTACTAGGGGAATAAATGCAAACAAACAAATGTTTATCAGTATATCAGCTTTAACAACACCATTAGCGATAAAGTTACCAAAGAGATACATATTGCTCTGAGCATATTTCTTTATAAGTATTAGAAGTAGTAGAAGTACTACTGCATACACTGCTGAGGTAAGTACATAGGATACAGCACCTATTCTAGATTGGAAAGTAGGAACATAAGAGCTTCTAACACTATATATCTGATCACTTCCCTCTTCTTCACCTAGTTTAGTTAGGAGATAATAGTTTTTATCTTCTCCTAACTTACCGTCTAAGTAGGTTTTCAACCCATTCATATATGCAAGTTCTGCATCTCTTCCCTTTTCCTTAACCTCTTCCGGTACTCTAATAGTGATGTATTGTTCCTGAAATTTAACTGTCCCTCTATCTTTTAGATCGTTGAATCCGTATTTATCTACATAGACTAGTGCTTCTCTATATTTATCAGGTTGTACAGTTAATCAAGATTGCATAGGAAATACTAGGTCAGGTGTTTGACCTATACCTACAATGATCATCTTTCTATTTCCAATTTCTACATAGTGTTTTTTATTAGAGTCATTCTTTGTAAAGTCATCATATGCTTTTTCTCAGTCTTCCTGAGAGAGTCAGAGATTATTTACTAACTTTCTGAACTCCTTATATTTTTGGTCTGAAATAGGTTCTAGATTGTGGATTTTTGCATACTCCGGAGAAATAACTGTAAAGAATGAAGTCGGTTGTTCTATATAACCTACTAGTTTTACATCTCCTATAGGTATGTATATGCTTGTAGATAACTGTTTACTTAGAGGGTAGAACCTATTGTCTGCTTCAAAGCTAAATATGATTCTTGACCCTACTCTATTTCAGTTTCTGTCATGAATGTCATTCAATCAAAGTTGGAGTTTGTCATACATTTCAGGATCAAATTGTTTAGCTTTTATTGCTGGGATATTCCATCTATCTCTTCAGGGATACTGTAGGTAGTCTACTCATCACTGTAGAGTTTCCCTAACAATAGATTGCTTTTGTTCTTCTTTTTTCTCATCTTTCTTTTCTTCTGCAGCAGCAGGAGTCGATCCTGCTGCTGGTGTTGCTGAGGAGGCTGAGGCGTCAGCTTCCTGAATAGGGAATTTAGCTCTAGAAATCATACGGAGCATCGGTACCATTCAGGGTGCATAGAAAGGAAGGTCATATGCATTTATAAAATCATTCAACATTTGTTCCTGATCTTCTCTAGCTTCAAATAGGGGATTTCCCCTTAGTATTACTAGGGGATTTACATTTCCCCTATCTTGTTCAGATTCTATAGAGATAACTTTGAAAGAGTGTCCTGCACTAGAACTTCCCTGTCCTTGAGAAGAAGGAGTTGTAGTATTTGATACCTGAACGGAATTGTGAATATTAAATTTCAACTTCTTGCGTTCATTCGGATCTACCTTTCTCCTTAGTAGTTGATTTTCCTGTAGTTGTCTGTACTTTTTATAAAGCTCTTTAACTTTCTCTCCATCTACATCTTGTTGTACTTTACGTTTCAGTATCTCTTTGATTCACGGTGCATTTGTAATAGGCTCTCAAAGGTCATTGTTGTTTGTCTGTACAGTAGAACTCGAAACCTGGGACACTTGGGAAATTTGGGTGTTTGATTGTCCTAAACTGTCCCTGTAATCTTGCAACAGTTTACGGATATCAAGGTGCCTTGAATTCAGAAGCCATTCCTCAAGCTCGACTTTTAGTCGGGCTTTTTTGCGTTCCCGATATTTATTGATGTATTCTCGTCCGGTGTATTCTTCATATTTTCTCCCCGTCAGCTCGCTAAATCCATCTCCACGGGTATTTATTCCAACCAGCTGCCCCACTTTGATGAAGTCCCTTAGCAGGCACCGTCTCACTGCCCCATTCGTTTCATGTCTCCCGCACTTTTCCCACTTTTCCCCGGCAACCTCCCGTCTTATCGACCACCATATCGGCTCAATTCATGAATATTTAGTAAACCCTTTAGTACTCCAACTTCCGGACCGGTCTTTCGCAGTTAGAATCTCATTCGTCTCACTCGAACGAGATACTCTAACTCCATCTGATTGAGAGTGACTTTCATGGGAGCGGACGATGAATTTAGCATCGTCCGCTCCCATGAAAGTCACTAGTCCTTTGGTTTTTTGGGTTTCATCTTTATGCCATTGATTTATGTAATCATACATAAACCCCGCAATAAAATTCTGATCTAACATTTTACGAATTTCCGTATAATCAGAACATTCGGACCGATACGTATCATTATCTTTAGGAATGATCTTTTCCTTACCTTCCGTTTCAGCGTCCCAAGGTCCTTTAAATCGGACCTTGGGACGAAATCAATAATTGGTATATATAGACTTAATCCCTTTTTTAGGAATACAGTAATCTTTTCCATAATCAGCTGCTTCTTGACCGACTTTTTTAAGTCGGTCCTTCCCTAGCTGATTATCAAAAGAGACAAAGAATCCCATTGGAGTAGCATATCTCAACTTTGTCTTCTTAGGAGTTTGAGTAGATGTTGTTGTAATGGTCGAAGACTCTGACTCTTTTGCGTCAGAGTCTTCGACCTCCACCTTTACCGGTACTGTAAAACTGGATCCTCCTGAATAAATATCTTTCTTTCCTGTTTTTATAAACATATCTTGACGAGGCATTTTGGTATACGGTTTAACTGAGGCATCTACGATCTCCCGAATATTATCGGACGAAATTTGAATAAAAGCTGAACAACCTGCAAAGAAAGTAATAACAGAGGTAGAGAATAAATTATTGCGTACATGATTTACAACTGTTTTAGAAATTAGAAGCACCTCTAACTAACCAATTGAGTAGATAGTACTACTCCCCCTGAAGGACTCTCCTTCCCATATGGGAAGGAGAGTTCCTCTCCTCTTACAAGCTAACCGTTAATTTGTTTCTTAAAATTTCATCTGCTGTAGCTAATGCTTCAGTGCGAACCAAGTCAGGCTAGAAATAGAGCAGCTTTAAGAATTGGGTATTGAGCTACAGTCCTTTATACGATCAAATTACTGAGGGAAAACTTAACCCTCTAACGTCTAGCTGTACAGGTAACACAACTGAATGCCATTCTCACTATATAGATAGCCATTTGCATCAATTGAACTAATATTTCAAACACAAAGAAGAGCTCTCACTTCTTAATAGCAACTGGATCTTTTTCATCTACATATCTCGTAACCATCTTCATTCTGTATATAGAGAGTATAGGGGAAACAAATACAATAGCCCCGTACAGCAGCATCATTAACATCTTCTTAGCTTCTCAAAGACCACTTAGTGAAGAACTTCCACTTCCGCCTAATGTAAATGTAGCTAATGTAACAACTAGCCCTACAAGGAACAACCCTAGATATGCAAGATAGCAGTTCTTCACAAATCTAGATAATTTCAAAGCAGTACTGTGACGTTGCATCAAAACTCCTATTGCAGCTGGAATTGCATACACCAATAATGTAGCACCAAATAAAGCGCCGCCCAGTCCTACATTAGCAAAACCTGAATCTCCTGAAGTTACTCCAATTAACTCTAATCCCTTAAATAAAGCAATAAATATAGTACCGTATGTGACCATTAATGTAATATAAGCTCTCCTCACAAATTTAGGAGTTACATCCATAGGATTACTGTGATATCTCGGTAGATAATACAACATCAATGCAGCTCCTGAAATCAATGCAGCTATTAGGCAAGCTCCTTTAAATCCACTATTTTCCATCACACTTTTAAACGGTCCTACTCCACTAATTGCTGAAATTGCACATACTGCAGCACCAAATCCCCCAAAACTTAATGCAGCCTGGGAAAATACTCTCTTTAAGAAGTTGTATTCAAAATCAGATATCTCCTCTTGGAGATATCCCCTAAATGTATCTCAATTAAATATAGCTCTCATTCCTACAGTGGAGCAGCCAGAGGGAATCAAACCCTCATCCTTTGCTTGGAAGGCAAATATTTTATCACTAAACTATGGCTGCACACAGTCATCTCGCTGTCTAAGGTTATGTTAATAAAAAAACAATCTCTGGTGCTGGGAGAGAGACTCGAACTCACACGCAATTCCTTGCACGGGGACTTAAATCCCGGGCGTCTACCAATTTCGCCACCCCAGCAATACCTATAAAGATTCTAAATTAACTTTTTAAAAAATACATTCTAGATAAAAGAATAAATTATAGCTTAATTTTAAAAGTGGTGACCCACCTGGGATTCGAACCCAGGACCCTTTGGTTAAGAGCCAAATGCTCTGGCCGCTGAGCTAGTGAGTCTCTTAGATAAGTTTAAAAGCAGTAAAAAAATGTTAAATTCGTAAGTTCTTAAGTGGTGATTCACCTGGGATTCGAACCCAGGACCCTTTGGTTAAAAGCCAAATGCTCTTCCGCTGAGCTAGTGAATCATTGGCTGGGCTGGAGGGATTCGAACCATCGCATCATGGAGTCAAAGTCCATTGCCTTGCCGCTTGGCTACAGCCCAACAACTGGTGGGCAAGGAGGGATTCGAACCCCCGTAACCTAAAAAGGTATCTGATCTACAGTCAGATGCGTTTAACCACTTCGCTACCTACCCTTTCCCCCAATATACAGGGAATCTCTAACTAATTTTAGAAGCCTCACTGCACTAACTAAGTAATTCTACTATCTTATCTAATTTCAACTCAATTTGAGCACTATTCCCTAATCTTTCCCTGGTATTTAAACTCCCTATAGCCTGAAATTCTCTCTTCGTACCTTTTCATCAAGTGTAACTACTCTCCACCCTAAAGAAGATAACTGTTTTATAAGACTCTAAGGTGAACTTTCGAAGTTTATCTATAGAGTCTGTAAAACATACTAAAGGATAAATGGATTCCTTTAAGTACCTAGTGGAGGGAATCTTATAGAGTATCTCTAGGGAAGAGAGTAGAAATAATCACCTAGGTCTAGAATTGGTGAGAATGCAAAACTTAAAGCTTCTCCCCTTCTGAAAGTTAGATTTATATGCTGCAGAGAGTAAAAAACTAATTGAGAGTAATTCAAGTTTAAGTGTAGGACTATAAAACACTATTAGATTATGCTTTGGAGTTAAATAGTCTCCCATTCTGAGGTGATTCTCCTGTCTACTATACTGAGAGATTATTCAGTACACTCTCTTAAAGAAAGAATATCTAGCTGTATACTCTTCAGGGCCTTTATAACCTCTTCTATGCCTCCAAGAATATATAGAGAAGCACCCCAAAAAGGGGAGAAATATCGGAGAGAGGAGTATCCCTAGAGAGAGATAACTTTTACTTTGAGCTGTACTTTCCATCCTGAGTAGAGATATATACCTCATCTCCCTGCTTTAAAAACATAGGTACTAAACACTCATGACCTGTATTGAAACTAGCCTTTTGAACTTCATCATTTACAGGAGATAGAGAAACTATAGAGAGTTTGACCTTTTCGGGAAGTACAAAATTAATAAGATGATCTTCAAATCACACTAACTGAAGAGTCATTCCCTCTACTAAATAGGGAGAGGCTCAGGAATATTCTGAGAGAGGGAGTGAGTACTCCTCATATGTTTGAGTATCACAGAACTTAAGAAACTCTCCCTCTCTGTATGTAAATACTACTTCCTGCTTATTTAATTGAGCCTTTTCCAATCTTCAGTTGGATAATTCCTCTACAAAGATTGATTTAGTATATAAATTCTTGAGTTTACACTTGACTATTCCTCCTCTCATGGCAGTCTTATTGAAGGAGTGATCTAGGACTAGATGAGGCGCACCGTTTCAGACTATAGTTTGACCTGCTCTCAACTCTCTAGCTTCAATCATTTTGTCGCTAGACAAATTAAGGTTTAAATTGTAGGTTTGACCCCTAGTCGTGCAAAATTAGTCTCTCACTTAACGAGATAGAGGGAATATATTTCCTCTCACGTAAGTGCTAATCAGTGACTTATTGTCTTAACTCAACCAAGTCATTCTTCAAAGCACTCAGCCTCTATAGCTTTGTGTATTCCCCTCATTCAGTCAGCAAAAATGTTCAATAGTTCTGTTCTGACCCTCTGACTAGACTGAGCCTCTACAAACATATTAGCTCTCCCCTCACTAGGAGAGACTCCTAGTTCATAGTTAGAGACTATTTCTTCTTTCTTGTATATGATAGAAAGAGATAGAGTGAAGTGTAGCATATCTATATACTCCTCTCTTAATCTTTCTACATTTACTGGATTATTAGTTCAGTATTTGAAGAGTTTAGTCTCATTTAAAAATTCATAGAATTCAACTATGAGTGCTACTTTTCGAGAAAGCAGAATTGAATGATCCTCTAGTTTAATATTCTGTAGACTCAAAACTGTTGAGTCTAGCTGAGCCTGTAATTTAATTAGAGAACCTAGTCTCATAAATTAATTGGGTTTAAAAGTTTATTTTAGAGGAGTTAAGATAACTCCTCTTAGAGCTGTCTGTTCCTCTAGTCTAGTTTGATTTAGACTCCTGAAGTTTTACAGCAGATAATACTACTGTCTTAAACTGTGAGGGATGATGAATTGCTAATTCTGATAATACTTTTCTATTTAGGTTTATATTAGACTTTTTAAGGCAATTTATTGCCTTAGAATAAGACAAATCTAACTCTCTGAAGGCTGCATTCAGTCTAATAATTCATAACCTCCTAAAGTCTCTCTTTCTATTCTTTCTATCTCTGTAAGCATACTGATCAGCCTTAAATACTGACTGTCTAGCTACCTTATATCCTTTATGACGATGACCTCAGTAGCCTTCAGCCCTATTTAATACCTTCTTTCTACGTTTTCTAGTAGCAACACTATTTGTGGCTCGCACCCTCTAACTTCTCTTACCTTGGAGTAGATGAGCAGTAATCTTCTCCTGAGCTTTATTAAATAGAGTACTCTTTCTTAGTTGCTTTTTCTGCTTAGTACTCTTAGCTGAAGCGCAGTGACTTCTGTGAGAGTGTTTTCGCTTTATCTTTCCTGATCCTAGCACTACTACTCTCTTTGAGAGAGCTTTCTTAGTTTTGTGCTTAATCTTCTTAACTCTTTTCAATACTAAAAACCTTAAATTTTATACACTAACTAGCATTTTAAATCCTAAGAGAGGCTTTTAAAGCCTATCTTGTACACTAAACTCTAAGCAAGCATGACTTTGTAGGTACAATTAACGGGAAAGTCCTCCTGCGCGAGGATTTTCCCTAACAAAGAGACTCTCCCTCTTGTACTACTCTAATCTCTCCCTAGTTAGGGGGGAGAACTATATAAGAGAGCCGGTACAAATATATAAAACAGGCTCTAGAGATAAAAAACATTGAATAGTTCAGACGGGAAGGAGATTTTATAACTTCAATAAAAAATACTTTATAAACATTTGAGCTATTCTCTTCTTACTCACTATCTTTTTAAACTTTTATCTCTTTCAACCAATCAAATGATCTTCTTTCAAAGCTATATTTCAGAAAGATTATGTAACTAGTACTACCTTTATCAGTGTACTTATATTTGGACTCTCCTTCTTCCTGATAAATGATTTAATACTTGCTAAGCTTACCTTTGCAGGACGAATAAGAACTAACACTAATAAAAAGATCTCAGTAATAGAGTGGATAAAACTCCACTCAATTACATTCTTTATTCGTTCTATTACTCCTTTTTCTATAGGCTCAGAACCTTATGTGATCTGGTGACTCAAAAAACAGGGAGTGCCGCTGCGGCAAGGTTCGGCTATAGTCTCTGCCCTAACAATAAGCTGATTTATTGCGCAAGGAGTTATTACCTGACCCTCGTTTATAAGCTTGCACATTCAAAATAGTTGAACCTCCACTGCTTCAGAACTTAAATACTACTGAATGATAGTAGTAGGACTAATAGTAGATGCTATCTCCTCTCTATTTGTATTCACTATTAGCTATTGTAAGAGAATACACTATCTAATAGCTCTAGTGAAATACAAATTTAGTAAGTTTTTTAACTTAACGGTCCTACTAACTATAGAGGAGTTAAAGAGAAAATATCTAGAAAATAAAAGTTTTAAGAGAGAATTTAAGAGAATATTCTTTGATTTGACTACATTACGTACTGTAACTGTATTTACTATTCAAAATGTACTTAATTATTCCCTGTTTGCATTACTAGCTAATGCAATAAAAGGAGATAATCACTTTTTAACTCACTTCGATATTATTAATATCTCCACTACCTCTAATAACTTTGTACCTACTCCAGGCTCTGAAGGTTCTATTCAATTTACCATAGAAAAGATGCATTCACTTACTAATAATCCCCTAACTAGTTCTAGTCAAACTCAAACAGAGGGAAGTTCAAGCGAAAACGGTACTCAGGAAATTATCTTCCTGTGGAGATGATTTCAAAAATATCAACCCTTACTTTTAAGTTCTATATTCCTATCTGGTTACTCCTTCTATAAAGTACTGAAGGAAAGTGTAAAGAAAATTTACCTTAAGACTACTGTTTCCCCTATATCGAATGCTCTATACTCTGTTAATAACTTTTTAGCAGTACCTGTTTAAATACTAGGAGTAGCCTTTTAAAAAAGTAGTCCCCTGATCGGGGACTACTAAATCTTTCTAACTATTTACCTGTCTGAGTAGCTGTAGAAGAACCTAGTAAATTACCTAGTAATGCAAAGATATTAGCAGTAGTGCTAGGAAGTGTAACTCCCTGGGTTTTAGCACCTATTTCTAGAATAAGTCCTAACTCGTAACCATCTTGACCCCGATCTTCTCTCTCTACTAAAAAGCTCTTTAATTTCTCCCTAGTTAATTCATAGGGAGCAGTAGATTGGGAGGATTGTTCTCCTCCCTGTTCGTTGTTCTGACTAGGTTTCAGCACCTTATCTACTAATTTCACTAATCTCTCTATCTTCTTACTAACTTTTTCAGGGTTCTTAGCAAATTCGCTCGCAAGTAACACTGCTAGCCCTCGCTCAGCCTTTAAAGCTGACTTAACTGATTGATCAGCACCACTTAAGATTTTCAGGGTCTTTTTAGTTTTTTCTAGTTCGCCGCCTTGAAACAATTTCTTGAAGGATTCACTTTTAGCTGAATCGCTAAAGAAGCTCACTAGTTTAGGAATCTTCGTATGTATTTCACTAAAGAACTCTGATGCATCTGACCAGTCTCCTAGAGAGTGTTGGAGTCCATCTAGGTACTGTTTGGTCTCATTAAGGGAGTTAAAAGTTACTCCCAGTGAACTAAAGAACTTGATTAATTCAGTAATTGAGCTTTTTAAAGTTTCTACTCCCTGTTTAATTAAGTTCCACAGCTGAGTTGCTGCAGAGGGAATAGTGCTTCCAAAAAATGTAATCAGGAAATTGGAGTTTCCTGCCTGTATTTGAGTAGAACTGCTAGAGGGTGTAAAGAGTGAACTGAGTTGAGTTCCAAATTGACCTAACTTTTTAGTTAACTGGGCTCCATTCGTTGACTCTGAGATAATCAAAGCAGAGAGAGCGCCCCCCCCCAATAAGAGTGGCTGCAGACCCTAAAAGATAGGGCTTAGTAAGTAATCCCTGAATCAAAAATTTAGAAGCTATCACTCCTGGAAGAATCATCCTAAAAATTAAAGATTATTAGGTTAATAGTGTAACCCTAATAGGAGGGCATTTCCCCCTCATTGGGGGAAGCTTCCCTAGATATCTACTCTCTAAAGATAAGTTTTAAAAGTACTTCCTGAGTCTACACTAACTTAAGGGAGTTTAGCTTCTTGCCTTAAATGTCACCTGCTGTCATCCGTTAGAGGAAGGAGACTGAAAGTTTTTAATTGTGACGCTACTTTCTGATCCCTGAGTTGATGCTGGTGTTCAACATGTATCTCCTGAGCATGCCTTAATAGTTAAATTCTTACCGCTGCTTCCCTGTTGTTGTTTCTCAATGGAGATTCACTGTGAAGTTCCTGAAGTACCGGTACACAATCCTATATATTCTATGTTCTCTGACTGACTTCCTGAAGAGGATGAAGGCAATACAAATTGATTGCTACCTCCTGTAGTGCACATAGTTCTCCACTGATTTTGACCCTGAGCCGAGGATGTAGCTCATTTACTATCTGAGCTGTTTCATTTTTCAGAAAATAGATTAGAGAAATGAGTCTCCTCAGTCCCCACTTGAGAGGTACTGCCTCCTTGATCTGAACTTATAGACCAACAAGGCTCTTTAGCATTATTGTCTCCAAATTGAACAACCTTTCATCCACTAGAGTCGGATGCAGCACATTTATTCACCTGAATGCTAGTTGTATTGGGGGGGGCGCTTCGAGAAGCTGAAACTCTACTTTTAGAACCAAATGATAGGGGAAGTCCTACAGCAGAACCAAATATCACTGTTGTGACAAGAGCTAGTCACATTCTGGCTCCAAACACAGTTATTACCTAAATCTCTTTAACTAGCTTTCCAAAAAGCTACTTCCTGTACTAAATTTGATACTTCCATACATTCTTCCCCTACTTTAAGCTGAAGAATTTAATATCTTTCCAGTGAGTTGCGCTCTTGTTCTTAAAAATAACAGGTGTTTCGGATGTAATATCATCTGTTCAACATTCTTTGCCGCTCGCGCATACTGAAAGTTCAACACTATCGGTGCTATTACGTTTTAACTCTACAAAATTGATAGTTGAATCGCCGATACTATCTAATTTTGAGCTATCACCACAATAGCCTCAAATTCGTGAATTATTTGAGTTTCCTGAAGTTGTACCTAATTTTCAATGAAGATTTCCCTTGCTACATTCGCTGCTTCAATTTCCATAATTAGACTGTTCGGTTTTAGTTCACAATTCCTCTAACAACTTTGTTATCTCTGAAGCTGTAGTATCAATGTTTATTGGCTCAGTTTCATCGTCTCCTTCTGGGTCTGATTCGTTGATCTTGTCTACTCTTCAGCAGCTCTTTTGTGCACCCTTACTTCCAAATAGCACACTGTCATTAGTTTCAGTATTTGAAGTATCGCATTTCTCTAGTGAAAAATTTACCTTACCTGCATTTCTTGAACTCCCATAAGTTATGGCCGGCACCGCTATAGCACAGCCTGCTCCTAACGCACCGAAAAAGCTCAATAGAATGCTTAAAACTCAAGCCACCTGCAGCTATACTAATCTATCTAATTGCAGAGAGGGTAAAAATCTCCCTAGCTAGCTTTTGCATAAAACTTTACTGTATTTCACTGATCACTATCCTTGCAAGAGAAAGTAGAGAGGGTACCTGCTGAATAATTATCAGTTCAACAATCTTTACCCTTTAGACAAACATCAAGAGTCTTAGCTGTTGTGTCGCTGGACTGTTTAATCTCTACATAAATTGTGTTCTCTGCGCTATTTTCCCCTTCTTGACCGCAATACCCTAGAATTGATGCACTTGTCCCTCCTCCACTAGCTGAATTCAACTTTCACTGAAATTTCCCTTGCTGACATTCAGTAACTCAATTCCCAATTGGTGTTAAATTCCCGCCTGCTTGCTGAGTGTTTAGCGCCTGAGTAAACAACTCTCCTAATATTGGAAGTTTAGTAGAGTCGATAGAAGTAGCTTCACTATCCTGCTCATCTTCACTATCTGCTGTCTTTTCCAGCTTTCAACAGTGAGAATTAGCTGAAAGTGAGTCCAGAGAAGTAGTGGCTGATCCCATATTACCTACACACTGTTCAACTCTAGTAGATATGCTTCTAGAGTTGCTGCCTGTGGAAGCTAGAGTTATTGGAATTGCAACTGTACAACACCCTCCAGCTGCACCAGAAAGGTATAGTAGTGCCTTTAAACTAATTTTCCCTTACCTTCTTAAAAAAGCTAATATCTTTCCACTTAACTGCATCTTTAGTCTTAAATTCAGAAATACTCTCTGCATTAAAATCATCAGCTCAGCAATCCTTACCTTTTAGGCAGATACTGAAATTCATTGCAGTCTCACCCTTGGAAATATCTACAAAAGTAGTATTTTGGGTAGACAAATCGGAACTCCCGCAATATCCTACAATCTTTGAATCTTTCACTCTTCAACCTTTTCCACTTTCAATACACTCATTTTTTCACCCTTCAACATTTACATCTCCTGAACCCGCTTTTCAAATCTCACTGAAAAACTTATTTAACTGAGATTCTCCTGAAATGTAAGACATTTTCTCTGATAAATCATCCCCCTCTTCGGGCGCACTAAGTCTTCAGCAAAGCTCGCTATTTAACTCCTCTCCTACGAAAATTTTCTCTGAATAATTCTCATTCTCGCATTTGCCTATCTTTAGTTCTCCTCTATCTCCTGAAAGGGAAGAGCTACTCAGTGAGATAGGCACACTAACAGCACAACTTACACTTGTTGCTCCTGCCAGCCCCGACAGCACCTTGGAAAAGCCAGTCAACTATTCTCTCTACTTAAAGTGTTTCAGTGCTTGTTGGACTATAAAACTTAACCTCTTTTCACTTCCCTGATACCTTGGATTGAAATGTAGATAACTTGGCGCTATCATAGGAGTCTGACCAGCACTCCTTACCTGCTGCGCAAACAGATAGTGACTTTATCGAAGTTTGTTCCTGAGAAATATCTACAAACGGTACGTTTGACTCTGTGATCGAAGCTCCAGAGGTATTATCGCAGTAACCGATTATCCAATTTTGGGTTGTACTAGTTGCTTCACTATTTCCTGCAGGTTTCTCCCATTTTCACTTAAAAGAACCGGATTAGCGCTTCTCGCTTCAGTTATTAGCGCTTACTGCTCCATTACTAAAAATAGAGCTAAACAAATTAGTTAATAGTGTATCATGCTGACTACTTGAAGTCTGAACTGTCTCACTCTCCTCCCCTGCTTCCTCCTGTGATGCTGTATCAAGTTTTCAGCAAAAAGCTCCCTGTAATACCTTATCTAGCGAGATTGGACTTTGACTACTACTATCTTCACATTTAGTCAATTTGATACGATTTTTTCCTACAGTACTTCAGGTTGCCGGCACTCCAATTGCGCAGCATCCTCCTGCAGCGCCAGCTATGTACAGTAGTGTTTTAGCACTAATCATTACCTATCTATCAACTAGTCAATTCCCTAACTTTGATAGAACTTCAGCTCATATCACTCATCACTGGCCTTTGTGCTAAATGTATTTAGACTCTGGGGATTGTAACTTCCTGTCCAGCAATTGTTACCACTTACACATACTCTTAAATTCTGATTCGAATCGCTAGAGTGTTCTAAGAACATAAGATTTGAGGACTCATCAGAATCAACACTTGAGGTAAATCTATCGTCACAATAGCCTTTTACTGTTTCTTTCTCCCCAACAGTTATCTTTCAACCTTTAGTTGAGTCTGAACACTCACTCTTTCACATCCCATCATTCCCACTATTTCAGTACTCAATTCCCCTATTTCAGATAGTCTCTAATACTTTATTTAAGAGAGCATCCTTAGAAGTGTCGAAAATACTACTACTATTATCCTCTCCTGATTCCTCTTCCTCCTGTATAATTTTTCAACAAGCTGACTGAGTTGTATTTGAGTCCTCAGGCAACCGGATTTCAGCTATATCCTCTGAAGTTAAACATCTTTTAATACTTACTTTTTGCATCTCCCTTGAACCTCCACTTGCACTAAGTGAAATAGGTACACTTACAGCACAAGAACCGCCCACTAAACTCAATAAACTAAAAAGCTTATAGGGAAAAGCCAAAAAGCAATTACACTACACTTTCTAAATGCCTTTCAAAATATTACTTCTTAATTTGTCCATCACTATTCTCATAGAAATTAATTGAGTTTCAAAAATTATTCACAGGTGTTTTAAATTCCCTAACATTTTGTCCATCAAAACTATCGCTCCAACACTCTTGTCCCTGTGAACATACCTTAAGTTGAGTATTGTGCTTTCCACTCTCCCCACTCCTTATCTCTAAAAAGTTAGTTGAACTATCTCTTTCAGTAGCACTCATTCCAGACTCGAGCTTACAATTTCCTAGTACTCTTTTCCTTGCATCAAGGGAACTAAGTCTTCAACCGGAAGTGCCTGTTCCGCAACTCACTTTTCAATTAGAATACTCCCCTGAGGGTCAACTTCCTGTTCAACCATTCCAAGTCTCTCTCAGTAAATCAACTAACTCTGAAGAGAGGCTTCCAGAGCTGGGCTCACCATCCTCAGCTTCTCCCCCCTCCTCATCGTCAGAAGATGACAAACTATAACACAGAGAATGGTGACTGGTATCTCCAAATGAAACTGATGTTCGCTGAATTCCTTCCACTTCCGTTGAACATTTCACTAGCTCTATATTTCTCCTAGTTGACTTTTTAGAGATACTCAGCGCCACAGGCACTCCAACAGCGCAACATCCTCCCGCTAGACTAAAGGCACCGACCAGTGCTTGAGTTAACAACTTCACTGAGCTCTAAAAGCTTTTGTAGTTTAAGTGACTGCTTAAAGATAACCCTTATCTAGGCACTGAAAATTGTTGAGCTTAAACTTACAGCTCTAGTATAAAAGTGAACTATTCCCGGGATCGGAAATAAGTCCCTATATACTCATTCTCTAACGCGCTCTTTTTAAGTTTTCAATCCTATTTACTAGAGTTACTACTACACTGCCTGTCATTAAACAATTGAATCTGATTTCCTGTTCCTTGCTTCCAGTAATAGTACTTCGTATAGGGACCGTATATCTTTATCAACTTATATCCTGAAGAACCTGAACAGGGATAAGCCCACCTTGAAATCCCTGTAGTTCCTCCATTCGGTATCTTCTGACTTAAGGGTACTGAGATAGAGGTTGCGAGCGCCCCCCCCCGAGAGAGTGACTACAGAGCCTAGCGCTATAGGACTTGAAACTAAGGAAGTGAGTGCTGTTTTAAGCACCTCTAATTTTTCTTTTTAAAACTTACTAAACTTCAGTTACCAGAGGTACTACTTAGACTATGGATATTTGATGAAGTTGATGAAGTTCAACAGGGAGAGCCTTGACAAACCTTAAGTTGAAAAGTACCGGAAGTCTTATTCTCTATGGAAACTCAGGCTTGATTATCAGCACTTGATGAGGTACTGCAAGTTCCAATGTACTCTGGATTATTACCTCCTGAACCTCCAGTGTTTGAAATTATAAATTGATATCCACTTCCATTTGTACACTGATTTCTCCAGGTGCTATCACTGGTTGAGGACCAACTGCTTGTCTTATTAGACCACATTTTTTTAAATAGCTCCGAATACTCACTATCTTTAGTAATGTTTCCTGAACCTGTACTTGCTTGTTCTACACTTCAGCAAACATCTTTAGCGCTTGAGTCTCCATAATCTACAGTAGTAGAGTAGGAATTGTCACTAGTCGAACACTTCTGTAATTTAAGTCCAGAGTCAGTTCCGCCCCCCCCGTTTGAGCTGTGCCGGGCTTTCCTAATCCCTTCTGAGCACTAAACGACATCGGTAACCCTACAGCAGAACCGAATATCACTGCCGTTACAAGTGCAAGCAACAGTTTAGGAGAGAGAAACATCTAACTTAAACTAATTACCCTGCTGAAAAGTTACAGTTTTTCAACTGTTAGCTTTATCGGATTCTAACTTTTTCTGAGAGGTGCTATCTTCACTTCCTGACTCTAGCTGCCAACAATTGTCCACTCCCCTACAGACTAAGATAGTACGATTACTGTTCTTCTCCTGTTTTTTTACAAAGAGCACATTCTCTGATTGGGTAGAACTTCCACACAGTCCTAGGTATTCATCCTTTTCATTCTCGCCGTCTGACTGATTGCCGGAACTTCAAATCTCCCATTGAGAAGTACCGTTTGTGCACCTGGTTTTTCAGTTTTCAAATGTATCATCTGATCACTCTTGAGTAGCAGAACCTCAAACCCCCTTGAATAATTTAGTATAGTCCTCCTTATTAGTTAAACTTTCTCCCTCTTCCTGAACTTTTCAACACACCTTACTACTTGATTGAGCTCCAAACTGCACTGTCGAAGTGCTTCCTGAACTACCTGACTGACACTCCGACAGCTCTACTGAAACCGTAGAGGTGCCCCCCCCCTGCACTACTACTGGCTGTCGAAGTAGTCTGTCTTCCCCTAGAAGTTAGTGTTAGGGGTAATCCTACTGCAGCACTTACTCCCGCAAGACCAAATAGCACTAAACACAGATTTAAAAGTAAAGCCATCTCTAATTTCTATAAAAAGACACACTATTCCAACTGCCTGCTTTCTCCGCCTTAAATACCTTAGTACTGTTAGACAATTCTTCCTTTGCTCAACAGTTAGTACTGCATACATATAGCTTTACTACACTCGAATCCTCTCCAACTTGACCCTCCTTTTTAATAAAAGGAATACCTTCTTGATTAGCTGAATTACACAACCCTAGATATTCTGCACTTCCCTCAGTAGTCAGAATAACTCATCCTGATTCAGAGTCAGTGCACTGCTGCAACCAGTGAGTTGAACTATCATTTTTCCAACTCTCTGTACCTCTATTCCACTTGTGAGCAAATAGAGAACTTAACTCCTGTGAATTTACACTAGCAACTTGCTGAACGCTTCCCTCTCCCTGTGGCTTCTCCACTGATCAACATACACTGAGACTATCTTTATCTCCAAATGAAACTAATTCCCTATTATTGTCTCCTACTGAACCATCGCAACTCACTATATTTAATTTATCAGTAACGGTTGAACTCCCTCTTGTAAGAGTAAGCGGCACTGACACAGCGCTTACCGCTCCTGTCGCTCCAGCAACACTAACTATAGTCTTAAAAGCTGGAGCTAAGTTCAATTAAATTCAGAAAATAGCTAAGTTGATGATAGTGATACAAAGCTTAACTCTCTTCAATTGGAATCATTCTTATTCTGGAAAGTAGAAATCTGGTTATCTCCTGTTGAGGAGGTAGTAAAGCAATTTCGATAACACAGCTTCAGTGTTAGGTTTTTACCCTGTTCAGTGGAACTATCTATCTCTAGAAAACTTACAGCAGCGCTAGGAGTTGTAGAAGTATTACATGTTCCTATATACTTCACAGTGCCTGCAGATTCACTGTCTCCTCCAGAAGTAGACAAAGTTCACTGAGGTCCACTACCTCCAACTACACACATACTCCTTCAACTAGTATCTCCGGAAAACTTACTTTCTGTCTTTGACCACTCCTTCTTAAACAATTCAGTTAGGGAGGTATTCACTGTCTCTATTTCTCCAGTTTGACTCTCACTAGGTTCCTTCAATTTTCAGCAGAGTGGCCCCTTTGTGTTAGAACCAAAAGAGATTACATTCTCTCCACCGGAATTTATTCCACTACATTTTGTTAACTGCAATTGGGAAACTTGAGTACCACCTCCACTTGCAGAAGCTTGAATCATTCCTCCAGTATTATCTCCTACCGCATACATTGCGATAGGAATAGTAGTTGCACACGCACCACTTACCACTCCAACGCAACCAAACAGAGATCTCAGTGTTAGAAACATTTAACTCCTAAAAACTATGTAATTTAGATCTGCTAGTATCATAAAAACTTATATTCTTTCAATTATTACTATTTTCTCTAGCTCACTGTTTCAGTTTATAACCCTCATGAACACTATTTCCTGTCCAGCAATCTCTATCACATAACTTAAATTCACTTGAGTCCTTTAATCTCGCTGCAAAAGCGCCATTATTTTCCCGTCCTAACTTTACGTATTCTATACCTTCACAACTCTCACCTCGACCAAATTCTCATAAACTACCCTCATCTTCACTATCATACTCATCCTTTCTTCAACAATATACTAGTTGATTGCCCTCCCTTAAGTTAGCTCAAGAGAGCTGACTATTCAAAGCAGATTTCAATAGGGTAGAGAATGCATTCTGCTCCTCTAATCCCAACTGAATTCCTACGGTAGTGTAACACACTTTCGAAGAATTAGTTAAATTCCCGGGTGTAAATTCAATCCTCCCCTCAGGGGGGAGGGAAGAACTACAGGTTTCTACAGAGAGTTTTTCAGCACTGTCTAACGCCCCCCCCCGATTATGCTCATCGCCCACAACTGTATTCACCTTAGAAAGCGCCCTTCCTGCACTCAATGCAATAGGAGTGGCTACAGCAGAACTCACTCCAACAGAACTAGTTAGCCCTATCAATACTCTTGTTAAGTTTTGAATCTTACCTTAATTTAAATCCCTCCTATAAAAATTAACTTTTTTAAACTGAGCTTCCCGAGCGGAGTCTAGCTTTATCTTCTGCATTCCCCCTCTCTGAGTGTCAGCTCTACTACTTTCTCAACAATCCCCCCCCTGCAGACTGAAATGGTAGTATTTCCCTTTTCTGCTTTTTTGAATACAAATAGAGTATCCTTTAACTCGGCGCCTCTACACAGCCCTAAATAGTATTCTTTAGTCTCATCACCTTCTGCACTAGTATTTCAGATATCTCAACCAGGAGAGTGACTCTCGCAACTTAACTTCCAATCGCCGGAACTATACTCTTCCTCTCAAACCCTAGCATTTCCTCATTCCTCACTTAGTAGCGAATTAAATTCTGCCTCAGACTGAACAGCTAACTCACTCTCTCAGCATATATCCTCCACACTAGTCTCTCCAAATGAAACTACAGTTCTATTCTAGTTACTTCCTCCACACTTTGAAAATTTAAGAGCTTTTATAGCAGCTTTATTTTCACTATTCCCTCTATCTACCTGGGTTAATCCAGTCTCCACAGAAGTATTAGTCCCTAACGGTGCTGCCACTGCAAGCACCGCTCCCGCAGTACTACACAACCCTAATGCTCCCTTAAGTATCAATGAAGCATTCACCATCTCCTAAATTATGCACCCCCTTTCTTAAAAAATTTCACTGGCTTTCAATTACTAGTCTGCTCTGACTGTAACTGCTTTCTAGATCCGCTGGTTGATGAACTATCTTCTCAACAGTTGGAAGCGCATATTGAAATAGAGGTTTTAGGAGATTCATGCTTCTTCTTTACGAAGGGTGTTTCAGCTAATTCTTGACTGCTATTACACAATCCCAGCTGCTTTTCACTTTCTCCTGTAGATCATACCTCTCACTTAGAATCACACTCTTTTTTTCAGTCTTGAGCTTCATTTCAATCTTGGGAGGTAATATTCCAGTTATCCTGCAGTAAACTAGTTAAACTAGTTTCACTACTAGACAGCTGAGGCTCTCCCTCTATCTTTCAACATACTTCTCCCCCGCTAGCTGCACCAAAATCTACCTCCGTTGTAGAGCTAGAGGAAGTATCGCATTTCTCTAACTTAACACTTACTCTTGAACGCCCCCCCCCGGTTGATACTCTAGTCGTTACAGTATTCTTTCCCTGAGAATTCAACACCACGGGCACTGCAACTGAAGTGCTAATTCCTGCAACAGTTACTATTCCTAAACATAATCTCAGGAGAGAAAACATACTATCCTAAGATACTATTTCAAACTTTAAATTCAAATGCTCACTCCACCGCTCCTAACCTAAATGCTATATTTCAATGTTTTTAACTCAGTTTATCAAAATCTAGTGTCTTTTAACTGCCCTTCTCTTCCTGTGCTAATTTTTTTAGAACATATCTCTTACCTCACTAAGCTTGCGACTGAGTGTAAAACTTGACCTCCTTGAAGGCTTCAGATTTCTCTGTAGCTCAATTCTGCAGTTCCTGTTTCGAATTCCGTTCATTATTACTTCAGCAGTCAGAAGTGCAGACTCTCACTTCATAGTTATTACTTCTTTTTCTCTCTCTCTTTAGGAAAGCTCAACTGTTATTATTCTTCTGTTCTAGATACTCAATTCCTGCACATGCAGGATTACCTCTACTAATGGGTCATAGTCCCTCAGCGCTGCCATCCTCTTCACTTCCAGTACTCTCAGTCTTGCAGTAAGCCTTTACATTCTCCAGCTCTAAATTCGACCAGTTTCTATCACTAGTTCAGCCCGCCTTAAACAATTCAGAAAATTTAGAATTTTGTACTTCTTCTAGCTCACTTCTTCAACATACATTAGCTATTCCTGCTTCACCAAACTGCACCTCAGTACTCCTGCTCTCAGTTCCGCACTTTACTATTTGCGGTACTTCAACATCTCTATCTACCTGACCCTGTTCACTCGAAAGTTGAACTGTATTTTCTCCCGCTGTAGAGACTGAACTAGCAACTCCTCTTCCAACCGCTAGGGAAATAGGGGTTGCAATAGCACAGCACCCACCTACTGCAGAGGAAAGATACAAAATAGGTCTAATAGCTAACTCCAAACTTTAACTAATTATTTCATATTTTTAACAAACACAATCGCCCTTCAACCTACTTCATTTTTAGTACCGAAAGTTGGTGGAATGGTTGAAGCTTGACTACTACTATCACTCCAACAATTAGATAGACAGAACTTTAGGCTTCTTACACTATTTGATTCACTTCCAGTAGATTTTTCAATATCTAAGAAGTTCGCAGGATTGCCTCCACAGTAACCTAGATACTCATTTCCGGCTGCTGAACTTTCTACCTGTAGCACTCATTGAGGTCAATTGCTGCCTGTACAAAAAGCCTTTCAGGAGCTGCTAGTAGAGGTAGAATGTCAATTCTGACCGCCTCTAGTTCACATACTCTTAAATAATTCAGAAAGTGAATTTTCCACTGTAGTATCCAAACGTTCGGAACTCTCATCAGACTTTCACTTTCAACACAGCTCAGCTTCAGTGGTATCTCCGAAAGAAAAAGTTGCAGCAGTTTCTACATTTCCACTACATTTTTGCAGCTTTAAGCTACTACCTAAACTCGAACTCCTCTCTCCAACTAATTGTGAACTCTCAGCACTAACCTTCATTCCTACACTAGCTGCCTCTCCACTGCTTTGAGCCCCTAACCCTAAAGGTACACCTACTGCACAGCATCCACTTACAGTTCCTACAACTCCCACTATAGTCCTAGGATTTACAACCATTTAAGAAGCGCTTTCTAAGATATTTTGGGTTCTAAATTGAAAATTTTTTCAGTTTCCTGATTTCTCCTTCAATTGTCTAGGGCTCCCTGTTTCTTCACGTTTTCAACAATCGCCCTTACAATGCTGAATACTTAACTTGCTACTATCCTTTCCCTCTATAGATATTCAAACTTGATCAGATGAGCTAACACTACTACTGCACAATCCTAGATATTCTTTTCCCTCCCCTACACTTGCAAATACTCACTTATCTTCACCCTGCATGCACAGAGATTTTCAATCTGACTGTGCAGTACTCCAGTTACCATTTCTAGAGCCTCATGTTTTTAAAAACAGGTTAGTATACTTATCTTCCTCATTCATCTCCTCTCCGGAACTCTCAACTGTTCAACAAATATCTTTAGAACTTGAATCCCCATAATCTACAACTGCACCGCTTAAGTTTGACTGATCAGCACACTTAACTATTTTTAATTGAGCTGACTCTAACCCTTCCTGCGAAGCTAACTGAGGACCAACTCTAACCGTAGACGATGACTCCTTCTCTTCTGATTGAGTAGCTGCAGACATCAAAGTCGGTGCTATAGCACCTCCTCCTCCTAAAACACCACATGCGGTTATCGCCTTAGGGATAGTTAATTTCATCTCTACTGGGAATTACTGTAAAAACCTATCTCACTTCAATTGTTATCCTGCTTAGTTTCCAGTGTTTCAATACCACTGTTCCCTGGACTGCTGAAACAGTCCTTCTCGCAAAAACTAACTTTTTGCACTTTACTCTTCGATGAATCTTTGTCTATATCTAGGAAACTTACCTCACTACTCGACGATTTTTGAGCATTATTATCGCAATAACCCAATATCTGGCTATTACCTGAGGTAACAACTACTCATTTAGGTGAATGACCACTTGTACAATTAGATTTTCAGTATGTAGATGGAGTACTTGTTTCTCAATTGGTGACTTCATTCTCTCACATCTTCTGAAACAAAGCAGTTAAAGCCACATCGGATTGACTACCTGGAAGTGTGCCGCCTGAAGAGGAGCTCTCCAACTTTCAGCAAATAGACTGTTTGTTCTGTTCCCCAAATGCTATTTTGGTGGTATAACGGTCATTTCCTGCACACTTAGTTAGAGATACTGCTGATGCTGTTTGCCCCCCCCCTGGAGTCTCCTGTAGTAGCACTGACTTGAGTACCTACACCTCTAGTGCCTAGTTGATTCCCAGTGCTAGCAAAAGATAGTGGAACTCCTACGGCGCAGCCGGCACCGAATAGGGCACACAAGCTTCAAATCGTTCTAGAAAGTAGAAAGCCCTTCATCTAAGCTCCTATCTTACTGTGTAGAAATACTAGCCCTCTAAGTCCTTAGGGAAACAGTAATCTCCCTCCCTCCCCCCTACAGGGGGAGTTACTACTAAACTTCCCTACATCAAGAGTCTCTGTAGTACCGTTCACCCCCCCCCGATTAGACAGCACTTTTTGAGTACCATAACTCACTACATCCTCAAAACCGCACAACTTGACCTTAAACCTCAACACTTAAACTTTTTTAAGCTTTAAGCAAAATTTTATCTTCATGCAATTCCATTTCCAACACTCTAGAATCTCCGTTGAAATCATTTGCTTGTTTCCCCTCTAAGAAGCTAGCTCTTGTGCTGAAGTCTGATCCCTATTGTAAAATTTAACTTCTTTTCAACTACCACTTTTCTCAGTGGTTAAAATCTTAACTCCTGAACTTTCCTGAGGGTCTTCTCAACAGTCACTAGTACATATAGAAAACTTTAGGGTAGAATTAGAACCTGAAACCATATCTTCCTTCTTAAGATAAACTGTTTTATCGTAACTGGAGCTATTACACAACCTTAGATATTTATTAATTTGAGTTAAAGTGTCAGTCCCTACAACTATTGCTCACTTATTAGAAAGTGAATCATCTATCATACATTGAGCTGTTCACCTTTCCTGTTCTGCACCTACCTCTCAATTTTGAGTTCCCTGACCCCAATGATTCTGAAATAAAGTAGTATACTCACTTCCGGTTGCACTAGATGCCTGGGTTGCAGCATCTACTTCCTTTCAACATACATTTCTCAGCTCAGCTTCTCCATAGCTTACCTCTCCCAAATTAGCTGCATCAGTATTTTCGCACTTAACTAGGGATATCTTTGGTAAGCTAGACACTCCTCCTGCAGTAACACTCATAGCTATAGGGGTTGCAACTGCACAACTCCCTCCTAGTAAACTTACTCCTCCCAGTATACTTCTTAAAGGAACTGCCACCTAATCCTCTAGTTTTTCTTTCTCTGAAATTGTAATGTAACTCAATTTTCCTGCTCTTCTATAGCTCACTGCTGTAGCTTTCCATCTCCTTTCTCTCCCCCTGTTTGTCAACAGTTAGACTCACAAATTGAAACTGGCTCAGCTTTACTAGTTGTTCCCCCTTCCCTTTTAAGATAGACTCAACTACTATTATTTCTCTTTCCTAAGTATACAGCACCACTACAGCTGTCACTAGACTTTAACTCCCAAAGGGAGGAGCTATCTCCCTCTTGACTCTCTTCATCTTTCTGCCTGCAGTAAGCTATTCAACTACTCTTTTCCAAATCGGATCATACATTATCAGTGCTTAAACCGACTGAAACTAGAGAGTTGACTATTTCTACTGACTTAACAGTGGAATCGCTAGTTCAGCAACTGTTTAGTACATCTCTTGATCTAGCAACCACTTCATTAGACAAATCCGACGAACATTGAGCTACTCCAACTGTACTTTCTGCTGAAACTTGACTAGCTGGAGTAGACTTAGCTGGAAATTCAGTAACTCCCTTTTCTACACTCAGGGAAACAGGCACAGCTACAGCACAAACTCCTCCTGTTAAGCCTACCATACTACAGACTACCCTAATTGGAGAAAGCATATACTCAGCTTAACCCTTTCTATAGAACTTTAATTCTTTAAAGTTACTATCTTTAGCTGTCTGTAGTTCTCAAGGTTTAGAATTCTCAACCGGACTGGAGGGGGTTTCCCAGCAATCTCTATTGCATATTGAAATAGTGGTAGTTCCGCTTTTCTCTTTCTTCTTTATAAACATAGTGCTTTCTACACTATCAGTTCCGCTGCATAGTCCTAACAACTCTTCCTGCTCTTCATCCTCTTGAGCTCCAGTACTTCAAATGACCCATCCGGGAGAATGGGTCTTGCACTCACTCGCTCAAGAATTCTTGCTGTAGTTACTTCAAGACTCTCTATTACTTCATTCACTACTAATTAGAGAACTTAATTCTGATTCCTGCTGCACTGTCTCTGAGCTATTTCAGCATATATCTGTCACCTGTTGATCTCCAAAGAAAAGCGGAGATTCAGAGGCACTAGTAGTACATTTTGATACAGACACATTTCTCATTAAAGTACTATCTTCACTATCTCTAGCATTATCGCCTCTAACATTTATCAAAACTGGGACCGCTACGGCAGAACTTACTCCTGCCAAACTTAAAGCACAGAGTAAAAACCTAGTTAGAAAGGGCATAACTTACTAACTTACCTTTTGTTTAAAAAACTTAACTGTCTTTCAATTACTTTCATTAGCTTCCTGTAACTCTAGTTTTGAAGGACTAGAGACTCCAGAGGTATTTCAACAACTGCTTGTACAGACTGAAAGAGTATGCGTGGACTGACCACTCTCTTTCTTTCTCTTCACAAAGGGTGTATTCTCTACCTGGTTACCACTACATAATCCTAGATACTCTTCCTCAGCTTCTAAATTTCCATCTTCTCCTGAACTAAACACAGTCCAATTAGGAGTTGGAGAACTACAATCATCTTTTCACTCTCCATAACTCTTATTATTTCACTCCTCATCTTGTTTATTCCAAACACTTTTAAATAGTGAACTAAATTTTTCTCCCTGGTCTGTAATGTCAGACTGAGAACTACCCTCTGCTAGTTCTCAACATATACTTGCAACACCTTCATCGCCGTAATTGACTGCAGCTAAGCTATCTTTAATAGCAACAGAGGTACACATTTTTAGCTCATTCAACTCAACTGATTGCCCCCCCCTCTACTACTATCCACTCTAGCTGCTTTCCCCTGCAAGTGTAATACTACAGGTACTGTTACTGCAGAGCTCACTCCTGCCACCGCAGCTAAAATAAGACATAATTTCAGCAAAAACACTATTTAAAACTCTAACTCTGCAGAGTTACTGCAGAACTACTATTTCAAAATTTCAATTCCGCCCAACTCCCAGTGTTTTCAGTTACATTTTGAGATTGAGCTGTAGTTAAATTGAAGGTATTGCCTTGTCAACAATTACTCTCACAGAAGAAAAGAGTGTTGTTGCTCCCACTTTTCAACTCTTTTTTCACAAAAGCACTATTTTCCGTCTGAGAAAGAGCTACATATTCAACGCCGTTACACTCATCCCTATTGCCCTTTCACAACGTTCTGTTTTCCGTAGCTGAATCATCACTTTCTGAGTCCCTAGTATAACAGTATGTAGCTCACTTATTTTCATTTAATTTAGCTCAGGAGGTAGCGCTTAACCAAGCTTTTCCTAAAAATTCCTGCAAGTTATCCTTTTCCCCGGAGGTGGAACTTCCCTCTCAGCACACTTCCTTCACATTTACAGCACCGAAAGAGATTGCAGACCTCACTCCTGAAGTTGAAGTGTTACATTCAACTACAGTTATAGGATTCTGAGAAGCTGCCACTGTAGAAGTACTATCTGATACTAACTGCACTTCACTCGTACTACCAGAATCGTAATCGGAAGTTGAATAACCTTTCTGAGTAGACATTGTTACCGGTACTGCAACTGCGGAACTAATACCTGCTAGAGCACATAACCCTAGACATCCCTTGAAAACCGGAATCAACTTGTATTAGCTCCTTCCTATTGTCTTTATTGAAAGCTAACCGGCTTTCAAGCACTACCTACCTCTTTAACCACCTGTTGAGACTGAGCTGTCTTAAATGGAGTAGAACTATCTCAGCAATTGTTTTCAGTACATAGTCAAACATTATAGGAAGCAGAGCCTGATGCTGACAACTCTTTCTTTAAAAAGGTAGTCGCCTGACTACTGCTGCCTTTCAACTCTAGATATTCAGTACCGCTACAACTACCATCTGTTTCCTTCCATAAGGTAATAAGGCCGTTATTTTCTGTGTCTGCCTTCTCTTCACTTGGAGTATCTTCTCGATTCTTGCAGTAAGTCTGTCCAGTACTTCCGCTGTACACTCACTTATCTGGAGTATTTCAAGTTGAGGAAAAAATTTCACTCAAGTCCGCTGATAGATTATCACTTCCCTCACTAGTTCAACACACTCCAGTTGAGGTACTTGAACTTCCAAATGTAATGGTTGTACCTCCACTAGTTGATGAAGTAGCACATTTTTCTACTTTAGGGGTAGTTCGAGTGCTACCAACTTGTTCAACCCCTGCTACTTCCCCAACTTCTCTAGTTACTGAAGCGGCGCTAGTAGCACTTGCAACAACTGGTGTAGCTACAGCAGCACTTATACCTGCTACTGCAACCAACGCCAGACACAGCTTGAATAAAACGAGCAACTTCTAGTTTAAAACCTCGGCTAGAAAAACATTATACGCTAAGCCCTTCTGTCTGTTTGTAATACTTCAGTTCACTCCAACTATTCTGCTTTTCCTTCACCGAAGCTTGAGTTGTTGAAGAACCGGAGTTAAAACCCGTACCCTCTCAACAATCGCCTACACATAGTCAGGTCTTCCACTGTGCATTTGAAGCTTCCTTTTTCTTTTTCAAGAAAGTATTACTGCTATTTCCTAACCTTAGATACTCAGTACCATTACATGAACTTCCAGTTCCCTTCCAGAGTGTTAGATATCCCTGATTATCTCCATCTTCATCTTCTTCTTTTGAATCCTCTGTTCCTGAACTATCGCAATAATCTGTCATTCCCTCTAATCCTAAAGCTGCAAAAGAAGCTGAACCTCAGGCACTCTGCAATGCCTTACTGATGTTTTGCCCATCCGATGATGCTTGAATAGTATCTCCAGCATTTCAACATACTCCCCCTAGTGAACCTGTTCCAAATTCAAGAGCATTGCTTGCAGTTTCTGTATCACCACACATATTTACTGAAACTGACTGAGTGTGATTAACATCTCTACTAGTTGTTGGACCTACAGCTTGCCTCGAATTCACTACCACAGGTACTGCTACAGCAGAGCTTAATCCTGCAATTAATGCTATACCCAGACATCACTTGAGTAGAAAAAACATTTCTAAAAACTATGTAATTAATTAATTCATAGCTGCTGAAAGCTTAATTCCCTTCATTTATCTGCATTTTCCTTCAAACTCTGGGTTGGAGAAGTTTCACTAAAAGCTTGACTGCCTTCCCAGCATTCTCTTCCACAACTCCATACTTTTCACTGGTCGCCACTCTCGCTTTTTTTCTTGAGAAAAGCATTACTGCTGCTTCCTAGTTTCAAATATTCTGACCCACTACATCCCTGTGAGCCTCCCGCCCACAACGTAATTAAGCCTGCATCTTGGCCTGATTGATCATCATCACTCTCTTCCCCTTCATCTGAGCTCGAAGAACTGTCACAATAACTTTTAACTCCTGAAATACCTAAATTCCCTCAAGAAGAAGGACTACTTCAGGAAGCTTGCAAAATCTGGGTAATATTCCCCTCTTCTGTTGACTGTAACTGGGTGGAACTATCAACATTTCAACACACTCGAGTTAAATTGCCGGCGCCAAAGTTGATTGCACTACTGCCTGCAGTAGCCTGTTGAGTTGAACATTTCTCTACTAAAACAGTCCCCTGGGTAGAACTTCCCTCTCAACACACTTCCTTCACATTTGCAGCACCGAAAGAGATTGCAGACCTCACTCCTGAAGTTGAAGGGTTACATTCAACTACAGTTATAGGATTCTGAGAAGCTGACCCAGTAGAAGTAGTACGACTCCTAGATTGAGCAGCACTAGATACTACAGGTGCGGCTACAGCAGCACTTATACCAGCCAAAGCTACTGCAACCAGACATAATTTAAAAAAGAAAATCAAACTCTAGCTATTTAGACTCTAACTCCCTCCTAGGAGGAGGGAATCTTTCTACTCTCTACAGAAAGTCTATACCTGCTCCTCCCTAAAGCCCCCCCCGAAATGTCGACAAAGTATACACAGGCACTTAATTACTTAAGACTCCTTTTCTGTAGAACGGCTGATAAGAAAGTACAGTTCAAGATTACTCTCTAACTGGCTGACTTTTTTCAAAATTTTACTGAAGCTCAAGCGCCTGTCGGATTAGACCAATTTTTCAAACTACTTTGAGTACCAATTGAGCTGGACTCACTAAAACACGAGCCGGTGCACAAACTCAGCTGTAATTGAGAATTTCCTCCACTAGAATTAGAATCAACTTTTTTTAGAAACAGCTGAGTGTGCTGAGCATTAACTCCGCAATAACCTAAATATTCCGTACCGTTAGAGGAATCTTGAGCACTTATTGCTCACTTGGGAGAGCTTGAGTCCATTAAACAAGAAGTTTTCCAAACGCTAGAACTATTATTTCTATCTCAACTAGTGGTAGGTGAACTTCACCTTTCCTTAAATAATGCAGTATACTTATCATCTCCCTGAGTACCTCTGTCCGATACAGTTGACTCTATAGTTCAACAGAGATCCTTCTCTTCAGAGGCGCCGAAAGAGACTTCCTGACCCTTAATTTCAGTTGCACTACATTTTTCTAGTACCAAGGTTGTTTCTGCGCCCCCCCCCTTGAGAGGGTTTTGAACTAGTTGCTGTTGAAACACTAAGAGAGACTGGGACTGCAATAGCACAACAACTTCCTGCTGCTCCCACCACCCCTACTAGAGATTTAACTGATAAGGCCAAACCCTAATCCCTATTTTGCAATTCACAATTCTGCTTCCTAAAACTTATATACTTTAAACTCTTTAACATTAAATCCCCTAAGGGAATTAAACCCTCCCTACAGGAGGGAATCTCCCTCTATATTATCCTTCTACAGGTAAATATAACTGCAGAGAAGTATTTAATCCTCTACTGAACTACTCATCTTTTATCTCTTGCCAATAGAGGAGAATAGGCAGAGAGAAGGATGTGAAACTCCACAAATAGGTCTTCACTTTACCTCCACATTCTTCCAATTACGTCTCAAATTTTCCTTCTTATCTTCGGAGCTTATAGTTTGAACAGTCGAACTCTTAGTAGCATTTACCAAAAAAGGTGCTGCCGCCGCACAAGAAGTTAAGGCAACGCCCCCCCCTAGACAGAGAGTAAGCTTAAAAATTCCACTCATATTCCTATATTTTACCTAACTCACATTTTGAAAATAATTTTACAGGAGCATCCATTCTCTATTAGATAGCAAATTTTATCAACAGTCTACAACAACCACTATTCCCTAATTGTCTATTTTTTCTGAAATTCTAGTGTTTTTCACTCTCCTGCATCTTTACTACTCAAAGTTGCGGTACTTACCCCTCCACTAGAATCTGTCCAACACTTTTTGCCTTGAAAACATACTCGAAGCTGCTTAGAACTAGAATCCCCACTAGTGAACTCTACAAATGGAAACGAACTCTCTTCTCCTGTCTCTCCCCTGCAGTAACCCCACACTTCCTCCCTGAGAGGTACTAGAAAGCATTCACTTCCCCTCAGTGCAGTTAGATTTTCAAGCTCCATTCAACTCTGCCCTACTAGATAAATCCTCCCTATTTCCTCAAATCTCCTGTAATAGACTAGTTAACGGACTTTCTGAAGCATTATCTGATGTAGTTACACTCTCCTCCTGATCACTATCTTCACTTTTTAACTTTCAGCAAACTCTTTCAGTTCCTGCATCACCAAATGTAACACTCTCCGCTCCACTTGAACCCTGTGCACACTTAGAAAACAACGGCCTAGGAATCTTTCCACTAGAATTCAGCGAAACCGGTACTACAACAGCGCATGCACTCCCTCCTGCACAAACCGCACCTCCAATAAGGTAAGATAGATATTTCAACCTAACTTAAACTGTTTCTCAACCAAAATGTAAACATCAAGAATTATTCCTACTACATTACTGGGAGATAGAGAAGAACTTTACTTCCTTCCAGTTTCCAGCATTAGGAGTTTGCAAACTTTGCAATCCTGCCGAAACGCTATCTGTCCAGCAATTTTTCGAACACAATTTGAGAGTTACATTTTTTACACTAAGTTTATCTACCTCCAGAAAACTCTGTTGAGAGGCTGAACTATTCGCGGAAGATGGACAAAATCCTAGATATTCCTTACTTCCTTCTGGGCTAACTAACACTCAACCTGAACCGCTTGAAACGCATTTAGCTTTATATGATTGACCAGTACCTCAACTAGAAGTATCTGTAGACTTTCACTTATTGGAGAACAACCCTAATAGCGCTGTCTTTTCAGTTTCTTGCAAACTCTCTATTCCTCCCTCTGCTTTCCAGCATGCAGTTTGAGTGTTCGTATCTCCAAAGTTAACATTTGCACTACTGTCACTATTACTGCACACATCTAGGGAAATTTGAGTTAACTCTTTTGTCTCCATCGACTGGCCCCCCCCCAACTAAATCTCCCTTACTAGCACTACTACTAACACTTAGTGGGATTGCAATACCAGCTGCACAGCAGCTTCCTAACACTCCTACAGGCACTGCAAAAGCTTTAAGTGCTATCGCCATAGAATCTTAGCTATAACTCCAAAATATATAAAACAGTCTCCTAACTCTGCTGCTGAAACTTTACTTCTCTCCAGTTTCCAGCTTTTTCCCTCTCTAGTGATACCATGCTCCCCTGTAACGCACCGGAATCCTCTTCTCAACAATCTCCTTTACATGCTCATCACTTTACCTTATCTACATTAGTTCCACTCTCTCACACTTTCTGTTTTTTCACAAATTTCGTAGCATCTACCTTAGAACTATCACACACTCCAGCATATTTCGAACCATCAGAACTTGAAACAACAATAGCTCATGAAGTTTCAGACCCATCACACTGTTGTAGCCAATTAGCGCCGCTATTCTCTGGTCAATCTCTAGAAGATGTAGGATTCTCTCATCCCGCTTTAAAAAGTGAAGTATACTCCTCTCCTGTTATGCTTTGTGAAGCTTCTTCTACTCTCCAGCAAACTTTTCCAGAGTTCTTATCTCCATAATCTACAACTTGACCAGTAGCTCCTGCCCCAACACTACAACTAGATAACTCAACTGAAGCTAAAGAAGCGCCCCCCCCCGATGTGCCAGCTACACTATTTTTTCCCTGAGTTGACAACACTACTGGTACTGCTATTGCACTACTCAATCCAGCTGCTAGGGCTAATCCCAAACATAATTGCAGTAAAAAAGACATCTTCTAACTATCTATCCCTAATCCGCAAACTTAAATCTCTCCTCTCTTGAAAGTGAGATAATCTACTTTTTCTGAAATTCTAACTCTTTCCACTCATTAGCATCTTTGGTTTTAAATGTAGAAGTGCCGCTACTGGTTGAATCTGTAAAGCAATTCTGACCCTTAAAGCAAACACTGAGTTTAGTTGAAGAATTAGTATCTCCAGTTACCTCTAAAAAGGGATAATTAGTATTCTGGTCTGATCCGCTTGAACTGCAGTAGCCAAAGAATTTGAAATTGCTATTACTCTCAGTTTTCCATTTTTTATCATTACACTCAACCTTCCAGTTACTATCTAACTCATTTTGACTAACAAGTGAGTCCTGCCTCTCCCACACTCTCATGAGTATCTCTGAAAGTTTGTTCTCATCACTTTGAACCTCAGTAGACTCTGATTCCTCTTCATCATCACTATCAGAGTCCTGCTTCAATTTTCAACATACTCTGCGAGTACTCTTATCTCCAAAAGCAACTGTTGCACTTGACCGGGTAATTTCCTCCTCTTGACACTTACTAATTACTAGTCCAGTAGATCCTGCTCCTTCAGTTAAGGTAACTGGTACTGCAATAGCGCAAGCACTACCTCCTGTACACACTACCCCTCCCACAATTGGAGTAAAATACTTCAAATTTACCTAGATTTTACTCTCCACTTCTAGCTGTTGAACTACCTCTAGTTAATATACTCAACAAACTAGCAACTATTGAAGTCACTGCTGCAGCCTCTTTCGGTACACTTACTCCCTGTCGACTAGCTCCAATTTCTCCTAGTAAAAGTATCTCATATATCTGCTGAGCAGTACTATCTCTTTCCTGTAAAAATTTATCTAATCTGTCCTTAGTTAAGCTGTAAGGAACTGAATTATTTCTGCTTCCCTGTAAAGCTGAAGAACTGCTCCCAGATTCAGATTTATGCTCTCCTATTAACTGAATAAATCTTTTAGCTTTAGATAGAGATTTATCAGGATCTGACAACACCCTTCTCATCAGATGAGCCAACAACCCTTTTTCTACCTCAAATACACCTTGAGACTTTCCTTCTGCTCCAGAGAGTCACTTTAACCCTTCTACCGTTTTCTGATACTCGTCACCCTTAAAGAAAGATGTGACCTCTTCCCTCTTTGAAGGATCGTAAATATACTTCAATAGTTTAGGAAAACCCTCAACCAGACCTTGAAGAGCTCCTTTAAGTTCCTCTCCCTGAAAAAATGTAGACTTCATTCCCTGCAGATAGGGAGTAGCTGTACTATAGTGAGACTCTATATTACCTAAAAAATTAACTACTGTCTGGAAGTAAGACCAAACCTGTGCTCCTGTACTACTTGCAGCTCCTGATATTTGGGTAGGTAATGAACATAATCAACTGAAGGTAGTGCAAAAATCAACTGCTGTTCCACTAGAAGACATTCCTGACTTCAGAAAGTTGGCAACCTTCCCAAAGGCACTACCTAAAGCATTTCCTATCTTTTCTCGCTGTTCAATTCCCAGTTGAACTACAGCTGAACAAGCGCCCCCCCCCGGCCAATAAAGCTGAGAGTGTTAAAAATGAAGGTTTCAGCCCTAACTTAACCACCGTCATTCCTAACATCCGCTGACCCTAACTTTTGGGGTTCACACTACTACCAGACAAATAATATCCCAAGAAGGTAGTCAATACTGAAACAGCTGCAGAAGTAGTAGGCGATACCGGTACACCTAAAGAGGATAATCCAATTTCAGCTTTTAAACCTAATTCATATATATTCTGGGCAGTCTCTGTTCTGGCTTTTAAAAACCTATCCAATCTTGGAATATTTAACACATAGGGAGAGCTACTAGTACCAGAACTTGCAGAGGAGCTTTCAGCCGCCACTCCTTGAGCATATTTCTCCTCTGAATTACTAATCAACTGCACTAACCTATCTATCTTATCCAATACCTGAGTAGGATTTTCAGCAAATTTGTTCACTAAGTGAGCAAATACTCCTTCCTCAACCTTAAATACCTTATTTAAAGCATGATTATCTTTTCCAGATAGAATCTCAAAAGCTTGCATAGACTTAGAAGCTTTCTCACCGGTAAATAGCTTAACAAACTTATTTCTAGAAGAACTTTCTGTGAAAAATTTAACTATATTAGGTATTTTTTTATGTAAATTTTTCAATAATTCTCCCAATTGAGACTTAATAAAGAAGGTAGTTTGTAAACCTCCAATGACACTCATAATTTGCTGATAATTCGATTCAGCATTACTGAAGAAAGTAAAGGTTAATTGAACCCAATTAGATAAGAACTCAAAAGTACTGCTAAAGAACCCAGAGATAGAAGTTCAAACTGGTGTTGTTCAACTAAATAGGCTAGACCATTCAATAGGATTGCCAGAAATTGAGCCGCCTCCAGGCTTTAATAACTCTCCTAGTTTAGTTCCTCAACTTTGCAGCTGAGTAGTAATAGGATAAGACTGTGTCAGCTCAACTACTACTAGACCTGTAAGTGCCCCCCCCCAGTTAATACTGCAGTACTACCTACCAGTAAAGGTTTAGAGAGCAATCAAGAGTAGAGTAGCCTAACATTTAGAGCTAGAACGCTCATCTCCCTGTTTTATGTAGAAGTGCTTGAACTACTATTTAACAACATTCCAAATACACTAGAAAATAGTGAAGTTACTGTAGAAGCCTCTTGAGGTAGCTTAACTCCTACACTATTTAGCCCTACTTCAGCTTGTAGTCCTAATTCATAGACTATCTGAGCTCCCTCTGATCTCTGTTGTAAAAACTTATCTAATCTCTGAATATTGAACTCATACGGTGCAGAAGGTGCTGCTCCATTATCGACACTCTCCCCTCCAGAACTACTAGAACTATACTTCTCGGAAATTGAACTTATCAATTTAGTTAATCTCTCTATTTTCTCAATTACTTTTGTAGGCTCTTCCGCAAACTTATTCACTAGGTGAGTCAGAATTCCCTGATCTACCTTAAAATACTTAGCTATCTCAGCTTTACTTCCTGAAAGCACTTTAAAAGCTTCTAAATTTTTAGAAGCATTATCTCCTGTAAATAACTTTTGAAATCTCTCCCTAGAAGAAGAATCAAGAAAAAAACTAGCAACTTTAGGTATCTTCCTGTGAAAGTCACTAAATAATTCAATAAGTTGTTGCTTTACGAATACTGAAGTTTTCAAACCTTCAATTCAAGTAGATAGTTTACTATAGCTAGTATTTCACTCTCCAAAAAAAGAGATAGTACTAGTCACCCAACTGGAGAGGTAACTAAAAACAGAGGAGAAGAAGCCTCTAATGGATTGAAGTGCAGGATTAAATCATCCGAATAGGTTGAGCTGTCCTTGACTCCCTGCTGAGGAACTATTTGGGGTAAATGCAGAAACAATGGGACTAAAAACTGAGTGTAAGCCTGAGCTTATTGAACTGTAATTTGAGACTACTCCATAAACTGTACCTGTAATGGCGCCCCCCCCCGGCCACAGTTGCTGCAACTCCTATAAGTGAAGGATTCTGCAGGAATATAGGAAGTCCTAATCTAAGCAGATTTAAGCCTAACAACTTATCTTGAAGAAGTTGAGTTTAGTAAAGCTTCATATTTAGACCAATTATTAACTATCTTCACGAATCCTGTTCAACCTTTACCTGCTGATTTAATTAATATCTTTGCTGCCTGAGGTTGTGCTACCATTTTCTGCTGCACATTCTCTAAGTTTTTAAAAGAATCATCTTTAAGCTCTTTTAAATTATTCACTACATCAGAGAATTTAAGCCCTCCTGTACTATCTAAATCTAGGGCTCGAGATAATTCCGACTTTTTCTCTAATCAGGTAGAAATGGAAGACCCTGAATCACTAACTAATTTTTTTAACTTATCTTTCTGTTGCTTCAATGTAGTAATTCAACTATCAAGTTGATCTGACTCTTCAACTAGAGAGGTTAGATAGTCTCCTAAATTAGTTTTTAGTTTTGATCAAGCTTCTCCCTCTGAAGTGAAGTTGGTTCACTCTAAATCTTTGGAAATCTCCTCTATATCTGATTTCTTCTCATTTAACTTTTTAACCATATTTCCTAACTTAGACGAGATAGTACTTCAATTTTCCCTTAATTTCTCTAACTGAGTGAGAAGTAAATTGCTTTCTTGGAGGGCATATTTCAGTAACTGCTTATATCCTCCAGCTTTAGAGGAAATTCACTGAAGCGCCTGCATATAGTCTTCCTTATGTTGGGAGACACTTTCATAAATACTAGATAAAAATGAACTATGCTCTACTAATTTCTCCACTATCTGTTTAACCTTCTCTTTGTTCGATCATAGTTCACTAAATACCTCCTGAATATCACTTCAAGCTGCAAAACTAGTAAATTGGTCTCAACTTAAATTAGAACTTATTCAGGTATATGCACTAGCAAGTGAGTCATTTACTGTGTGGAATGCACTACCCAGTTGAGAGGGTAGCTCACTAAAAAAAGAAGATAATGCACTAAATCAATTCTCTAGAAAAGGAGTACTACCTTCACCTCTTGAAGTTCCTAGAGATGAGAATGCATTCGCAACTGCTGTGCTCCATAGCTTGACATTTCTACTAATTGAGCTATGCTCTAGTTCTACTGCTGCTATTCCTGAAACAACGCCCCCCCCCCTCAGCTTATTCCCTAACTAGACTGCTGTGGAGGGTTAGTTCCTGTCTGCTCTTTATACCATTCAGCAATTGCCTTAGTTCAACGCTGCAATTGATTACTCTCGCTATCTTCAGCTTCACTCTCTGAAGTTTTTAACTTTTCATATAATTGCTTCAATTTTGAGAGGAATTGTATAGTCTTGCTTGAGTTTTCTGTACTCTTTCCCTCAGTCTCTACTTGACTACTTGAATTCAATAAATTAGACCATTCCTCCTTATTCTGAATTAATTTACCTACTTCCTCGTAGACTGACTTGGCTGATTCCTGAACAGAGTGGAAATTAGAACTTAAAACTTGCCCAGCTGAAGTCCCAGCAGCTTCGGTTCCAATAGATTCTGAAGCTGTAACTGATGTGCTAACTTCACTCTGTAGCTTCTCTAATAGTTGAGAGAGGGTACTACCTAATTTAGAGACATTCGTGCTTATAGGTGAATGAGCACTCTCCAACTTAATAATTGAGACTGCAGCGGCTCCTCCTGAAAGGGTAGCTGCAGTGCCTAACAAAACAGGTTTAGTTAATAACACGCTAGAAAGTGCCTTACCAGCTAGTAACACTTTCTCTACTTAAATCTATTGTATTTCCTTGTTACTAATTACTTCTATCTACTACCATTGGAGAATAAATGATCTAGAAAAGCTGCGCTCAAACTAGTCAATAAAGATGCTTGTGGAGGCACAGGCAAGCCTAGTGCATGTATTCCTATTTCAGCTTTAACTCCTAATTCGTAAATCTCTTGAGCACTATCTCTACGTTTCTTTAAAAATTGATCTAATCTCTCTTTATTAAACAGATAGGGAGAATTCATAGCTGTCTGGGTTGAACTACCTTCTCCTGAAGATTGTGAAGATGAATTGTACAGATTTGCATACTTCTCTTTAGCACTACTAATTAAGTTAACTAATCTATCAATTTTGTCAATCACTTCTACAGGAGCTTCAGCAAATCTATTCATCAGGTGAGCTAATACTCCATCTTCTACCTTAAACACCTCGTTAGGTCCCTTACTATTTCCTGACAACACCTTAAAGGCTTCTAGTGCATTCTTAGCTTTCGCGCCGGAAAACAGATTAGTGAATTTGGTTCTCGCCTGAGTATTAAAGGCAAATGAAACAATCTTAGGTATTTTGGTATATCAATTTTCCAGTAACTTAGAAAGCTCAGCTTTAACGAATAGAGTGGTATTTAATCCCTCAATGGCCTGTTTCAGTGTTGGAATATGTGTTTGCGCTTCAGTTGCGATCTGCACTGAGCTAGTAAAAAAAGCACCTAAAGTCTGAAAAAAGGAGGAAATACTAGCCCAAGTGGAGGGTATTCAGCTGTAGAGAAAAGTTCAAGATATCGGTGCAGCTGAAGTTGATGTACTACCACTAGATTTTAAAACATTAAACACTGAAGTTCCCCAACTTTTCACTTTCCCGGAAATCGGAAAGCCCTGTGTAAATTCAAGTGTTGCAACACCAGCTATTGCGCCCCCCCCCGAGATGATCGCCAAGGGGCTCACTAACATAGGTTTAGCAAATACACTAGAAAAAAGTAACTTAGAGTGTAGTAAAAACATTAAAAAACTCTCTTCCTACTTTTTAACCGAAGAAGTTTCTGAATTTCCCAGTAGGGCTCCAAATAAGCTAGCTACTATGGAGGTAGCTGTAGAAGCTCCTGGAGGAACTGGTATTGCTGTACTGTGCAACCCTACCTCAAATTTCATTCCCAATTCGTATGCTAACTGAGCTCCCTTACCCCTATCTTGAAAGAATTTATCTAGTCTCTGAGCATCAAAAATATAGGGAGTTGAAGGAGCGGCACTACTTCCCCCTACTGAATCTCCCCCTGAACTATATTTAGTTGATAACTCGCTAATAACTTTAGTTAACCTACTCATACGATCAAAAACCTTATCAGGTTCTTGGCTAAATTTATTCACAAGTCTAAGTAGCACTCCCTCCTCAACTTTAAAGTAGCTTTCAAACTGTTTATCACTCCCTGATAGTACCTTAAAAGCTTTCATATTCTTTTGGCCCTCATCTCCTGAAAATAACTGAATAAACTTATTGCGTTTCTCAGTGTCTGTAAAAAAATTAAAGAGATTCGGTGCTTTTTGATGGAGGCTGCTCAAGAAAGCTCATATTTCCTCGCTTTTTAGTACTGTAGTGTTTAAACCTTTCAATCAAGGTTGAAGGGTAGCCCAGTGAGTCTGATACTGTGAAAGAACCTGAAACGCCTGTGTCACTCAATTAACTAGTGTACTAGTAGCTGAAGTTATTCAACTGGCTACAGCACTTCAAGCAGGACTTACTCAGCTAAATAAGTTAAATGTTGATGCTGCACTGGATTGATCAGAGTTAGGTGTAAATCAACTAACAATTGGAGTAAATGCTTTTTGGAGTCCAGCGCCTATAGCTGAACTATTGGCACTAACAGCCCACACACTTCCTGTAACGACGCCCCCCCCCAATTAGTGCAACTGCAGGAGCTATTAATACAGGATTTTTAGATAAAGTGCATAAAAGTAATCTACCAGAAAGGGCTAACAATAAGGACACTCCCTAAGCATTAAAGAGGGGACTATATAACCTATCTCAATCTTTAACAACCTTCTTCAATCCAGTCATTCCATTCCCAGCTATTTTCAAAATCAGTTTAGACTTAACTTCAGATTTAACCAACTCCTTAAATATTTTCTCTAATTGAGTACTACTTTTCTCCAAAATGGTTGAAAGACTATCCACTACCTCGGAAAAAGTTCCAGTTTGACTTGAACTAGAACTTAGTATCTTTAGTGTTTTAGAGAGCTCCGCAATAAAATTTCTATGCTCAAATAACTTCAAAAATAACTTTCCTAGCTCTTGCTTCTTTCCTCAAACTTCTCCTGATTTAGACTTAACACTCTCTCAACTTTTCAGATAAGGGTTCACTGTGGAGTACATCTCTTTAATTATTTCGGGTAATGAGGAAAAATTATCTATTACTGCACTATATGCTTGAACAAGTAGATTACCCACATTCCCTCCTTCTCGTAAGATCGTTTCTGACACTAAGCCTCAACCTGATTTAAGAGAGCTAGACAATTGAAGCGTTCAATCTCCTGAAGCAGAAGTGGTAGAGGAAGAATTACTTGCAGCTGAACTTACAAGACTATAAAATTTCTCAACTCAACTAGATAATTTGGTATAAATCAGAGCACTGTTGCCTACCTCAAATTGAACTAACCCTGCTGAGAGCCCCCCCCCAACCAGAAGCGATGAAGTAGTCATGAGGGGAGATTTTAGAGCTATACTCTTTAACATTAACGCTGAATTTAAGCTCATAGACTTTTAAACATTATGCAAATAGTACTCACACTAAGTTAGAGAAAAACCGGGCACAAGGCCCGTTCTTTCCCTATCTAGCTTTTCAGTCCTGAGATTTTAAGAAAGATCTCACATGAGGTAAGTGGGTTTCCAGCTGAGTTCTATATGAAGAAACATTATGTCCCTGACCTGTTAGCAAATCAAATCCTGGAAGTACTATTCTCCCCTTATCATCTACTACCCAACTACCTCTCAAAGGTTCTACAAATCCATAGTTAAGTCCATCGTTGTACATTCTGTACAATCCCAACAATTCTCCTGTTTGATCAAGCACCATACTTCCTGAAGCTCCCTTGCCTAAGAATGAGTTACTAATTAGGTAGTTATAACCTCAACCATTTAAGGTCTTACCATTCCACGCAATCTTAGATGCATCAGAAGTGTTATCTATTGCTTCAAGACTTGCATGACCTACCAATACCTGACCATTTTTATTTCTAAGGTTGTATTCAGTAGGTGTTTTTAAATAAGGTCAGTCCCTGAAATAAGTCAATCTGCTTTCAGTAGGTCTTAGATTAGCATACTGATGGTAGTAAGGGAAGTAATTGTAATCATCAGTCTTAAACTTTTGATTCATTAGGAAAGAAAGATTCTCTGAAGGTGAACCGGGATACCCGCCGATAAAGTATCTTTTTTCGGTGCGTGTCAACTCCTCCGCATTGTACCGGCTCATCAACTCCTCTGCGAAGAAATTAACTGGTAACTTTTTCTCTTCAGTTACATAAACCCCCTTTGTCTTATGTACTATATCCCTATAGTACTTGTCATAAACCCCGTTGGTCATCACTCTAGCCTCATCAGCATTAGCGAACTCTACTTCCATTACCCCAAAATCCTTAAAGTAGTTTTCCCTATTTGTAGTATGTCCTGATACTGTGTATCTATCGCCCAGGAAGTTAACTGCAGAATACACTAACTTAGGCCTATCAATGGTTGTGGTATACACTCTAGAGAATGTTCTTGACCAAGGTTCATACGTCAAAACGTGGGATTGTCACCATCTTGGATAAGAGCCGTTATACCAATACTGAGTGTTATATCTATTTCCGTAACCTCCTCCAAATCTATGAGCATCAGCTGAATCTTCCTCTGTATACAGAATTAATTGAGCAGTGTTATTTACTATCGAAGCTTCACAGCTATTTAATCTATCAGCTGTAATATTGTTGTAGTATCTAGGTACATTTAAAGCTACTGTTTCATCAGTGATAGGCAACTCCACCTTATATGGATTCTCCCTAAATCTAAATTTGTTAATTACATGTAAATTTGTAGCTATGAATCATTTTGTGGGATAATTCCAGGTATCTTCCGGTATCTCAAAGTCCAGTAATCATCCAGTTCCAGACTGACAAGGCATTGAAAGCTTTAGTGTGTGATCCTTAATTCTCTTATATATATCTGCCTTCTCAGCTGTAGTCAAATTCCCTATAGTATTTAATTTTTCTCTAAACGGTACCTGATCACTAAAGTCTAGATACCTCCCTCCAGGTTGATCATCCCTCCAGTATGACTGATGTCAAGAAATTTGGTCAATTCCATCTGTAGACTTTAAGGGAGACTCTGAATAAAAGGCTTTATTCCGCTTTAATGCATCTGATCTACTATTAGGTAGTAGTCACTTGCTATTAAAGTAGTAAGAGCCATCATCGGCAAATGCTACAGGTGTAAGTTGACCATATATCTGGTGACCTCCTAAACCTACTCCTAGTGCAAGCGTAAGCTTAATACCATTAAGTACTAGTGGAGTCACAGGCATAACTTAAGTTTAGACCATGGAGAAAATAGTAATTTTTCTAAATTGTACTCTTAAGACTTTTAGAAATTCAAGCTAATATATTTTATCTACCGAAGGATAAGCCTTTAAGATCAATTTTTTTATATACTGTCACTTACTCTTAAATGTAGAATCACTTAACTGAAGTCTCTCCCGAATTTCTAAATTTTTCACACCCTGGGATTTTAACTCTCAGATGAGAGCATAGTCTCTACCCTTCGGAAGTAAAAACTCATATATAGTAGAGACTCTTCCACGTAATACTATTCTTTCCAAGACTGAAGAATCATCCCTCTCTAATTTAGCCTCTTCGGTCTCCTTATATCATTTTTTATCTAAATCCTGTACTTCTTTACATGCAAACACTCTTTTTAATTCATGCATAGTTTCATACTTAATTAACTGATATAGATAGTTTTTAAAAGAAACTGAACGAATATCATTTCACCTATAGTTTTTTACAGCTTTTCAAAAAGCTATAAAAACATAACTTGAAACTTCCTCATAACTTCACCTAATGGAATCAGAATACAGTTGATGACTTAAAAATTTAGAAGCATATCTACATGCATCAAGATAATAAATATCCAGCAGTTTATTAAATGCTTCTCTATCAGCATAGAGTTGAAACTGCTTAACATACTCCCTAATCTCCTGAATAGAAAGTGACCCTTCTGACATTGTGTATTCATTATATGTTCAAAATTACCTCCTTATTGTCTTAACTTTTAAGCATTGTACTCTCAGAAGGTTCTCACTTTTTTCTCTCAGCTTTAACAAAATCTATAAGTTCTAACGCACCGTCTCTGGAATGAACGCAAAAAACTTCCCTAATTATTGAATTCCTACAATTTTTCTGTAAATCTACAAAAATCTCCTCCATCTTTTCGATAAATATATTCAGTGGAGATTTATGCTCCATTGACTGTAATGCTATAGTGCTTCTAGTTTTATCTGCATCATCCAAATGTTGCTCTCAATACAAGTCTATTTGGGTAATCATAAGTTCCTTGAGTATACTATTCAACTCTAAATTTTCTAACTTAAGTTTTTTAAGTGTCCAGAAATAGAAAAAACTATCTTTTAAAAATTTTTCTATATCTTCTAACTTTCTACCCTTAAAGTCTGTCTCTAAAAATACCTCTTTTTCAAAAAAGTAATTATTTATGAGATAGGCTAACTCTCCAGGTCTATTCTCTCTGGGATCCAGCTTTCCCAGATAGTCTGTTACTCAACCTTTAAGTTGTTTCTCTAGCAGTGCTTCAAATACCCTTTCATTATTATCGCTAAATAAGATGAATTTTCGCTGATTGTAGATAATATCTTGTTGAATAGAGAGAATCTCACTATATTCAATGAGATTTTTTCTACTATCAAAAGAAGCATACTGTATTCTCTTCTGGAGTGAAGCTATTGTTCTAGAGAGAAAGGGACTCTCAAAGTGTTCTTCCTTCATTTTTTTAGAGAGCTTTTCAAATTTATCAGCACCAAATCTCTTGAAGATTGTATCTTCTAGGGAAAGGAAAAAGACTGATTTACCTGGATCTCCCTGCCTTCCTGATCTCCCCCTTAGTTGATCATCTACCCTTCTAGATTCATTTTTTTCACATGCAATGACATAAAGTCCTCCTAGTTCAACTACATCGGGCGCAATCTTAATATCTACTCCTCTTCCTGCAATATTAGTTGCGATTGTGATTGCATACTTCTGACCTGCTCTTGCAATTATCTCTGCCTCCTTATAGTGATTTCTAGCATTTAAGATCTCACAGGGTATATTTTCCTTCACTAGTAGAGAGTAAATGTATTCAGACTCATCAACGGAGCTAGTTCCTACTAGTAGGGGTTGTCCCCTCAAATAGTTATATTTGATCTCTGAAATAATTGCCTTTACCTTTAACTCCTTATTCTTGAATATCATGTCTGGTAAGTCTATTCTCCGTGTAGGTCTATATGTAGGTATCTGCACTACTATCATGTTGTAAGTCTCTGAAAGTTCCTTAGACTCTGAAAAGCCTGTACCGGAAAGGGCTGCAATTTTCTTATATTTTCTAAAGAAAGTTTGATAGGTTATCTTAGCTGTAATTCTGCTTTCATTTTCAATAGTTAAATATTCTTTAGCCTGTATAGCCTGTTGAAGTCCATAACTATAACTTCGACCTTCCAATATTCTTCCTGTTCACTGATCAATTAACTTAATACGATCATCCTGAATGATGTATTCTCTCCCATTTTGGAGTATGAAATTAGCCTGTAATGCATTATGCACTCTATTAATCAGAATTGAATTTCCTAGAGAGTAGAGGGACTCCAACTCCAGGAGTCTCTCTAACTTTCTCACTCCTCTTCCATTTAGTATTACTGTCTTAGTCTCTCAGTCTATCTTGTAGTCCAACTGATCTAAGTTTTTAACTGCCTGATCCACTACAAAATAAAGTTCAGGTTCATTCGTAGAACTTCTAGAAATAATAAGTGGGGTTCCGGCTTCATCAATCAAGACAGAGTCTCCCTCATCTATGATTGCATAACTCAGTGAAGAAAGTACTATCTCATTGGAATTTTTAGCCATATTATCTCTTAGGTAATCGAATACTAATTCTGCATTAGTAGTATATGTGACATCACACTTGAACATTTCTCGTTTATGATATTTACTAAGTTTTGCACTATTAAAGCCTACGGAGAGTCCTAAAAAATTAAGTGTTTTTCTGCAAAATTCAGCATCTCTCTTTACAAGATACTCATTTACTGTAACCACATGAAGTCCTTTTTTTTCGAGCGCAAGTATATAGGCTGCTAATACAATTACTAGAGTTTTACCTTCACCGGTTTTCATTTCTGCAAAATTTCCCTCATATATTACTAATGCTCCCAGTAATTGAGTACTAAATGCAAAGAGATTGTGTGTTCTAAATGCAGCTTCTCTAACTACTGCCAGCGCTTCCGGTACTAATTCTGAGAGATCCTCTCCTAGTTCCAATCTACGTAAAAAATATCTGGTTTTAAGTTTTAGTTCATCATCTGCAAGTGCTCTCATTTCTTCAGTAAATTCCTCTATCTGAGAAAGGGTAGAATTGAGTCTCGCAAGTATAGACTCAGAGGGACTTAAAAGGGTCTTTAAATTCACTTAAAAAGGCTACAGAAAGAACCGATTTAAATTTTTAACTTTAATTTCTCCTCACTCTCCCCCGCGAGGGGAGAGAAGTAGAGAACTATTAACTATTTAATTCACTAGAGAAGTAGTGAGCTAATTTATTTTTTTTCCTTACAGCAACAACAACATTTACCATCTTGCGACTTACAACATTGTTCAGTGCAGGTACAGGTAGAGTCTGAAGAGGTGCAGCAGCAAGCTTTACCCTCGCTGCAGCTACAAGTCTCCTTGCACTCTTTACAGCAACAACAGCATTTTTGTTCTGCAGCTGAATTTCCACCAGAGACACTATGATAGATACCTAGTCCCGCAATTGCTCCCGCCGGAGGAGTCAAGAGTGTGAGCATCTTGATTAAAGCTCTTTTAGTTATTCTTTATTCTTAAAACCTACCTAGTCTCTGTTATTGGTGAGATGCAGAAGAATTATTAAATCACCAGGAAAGTACACTAAAAATTGTTTCTGCAGCTTTAGAAGGTACTGAACCTAAATCATATCCCTGTTGTTTTACGCCTACTTCCAGTAGAAATCCTCCCTCTCAACCTGCCTGAGCTGCATCTCCCCTCTCATCTAAGAAATCAGACAGTTTTTCCTTTGTCAGGGTGTAAATCCCGCTCGCAGATGATTGTCCTCCCCCATCAGTGGAGGAAGGCTTTGTGGATTTTGTCTGCGAAGCTTTATCGAGTAACTCCACAAATCTATCAATCTTTTCACTAACCTTTTCCGGTGCTTTTATAAGTTCATTAGCTAATCTTACAGCCACTCCTGGTTCCACTCTAAATGAACCTGAAGAGGTCCCTGACAAAATTTTCAACGCTTCTTTAGTCTTGGTTAACTTTTCATCATCAAATAGGTCTTTTAGTTTTTTACTCTTGGAATCATCGGACAGAAATTCAATAAACTGTGGAGATTTAGAGTACAAATTGGATAGCAGAGACTTCAACTCTTCTACATCTGAGAATGCAGCTTTAAAGTTAGTTACATCTTCTCAATTAAAACTCGTGTGAGTTTCTTTAATTCACTGTAAAAGTGGTAAAACTGAAGTACCGGCTTTGGTTAATGAATCGCTAGTAGAATCGTATAGACTCTTAAAAAACTGAGGTACTGCAGACAGTCAAGCTCATGCATTTACTGGATTAGCACTATTGCCGCCCCTCAAGAAAGTAAAAAATGATTGCAGTTGAGGTCCCCATGCAGAAATTTTGGAGATAATAGGATAACCTTGCGTAAGTTCAGAGAGTACAAGGCCTGTTACAGCGCCCCCCCCCTGCAAGGACTGCTGCGGGAAGTAGTAGTGCTGGTTGGGACATAAATAGGCTATTAGTTAACAACCTAGCATTAACAGTAGCTAGAGACATATTCTATTGACTTACTTTACCTTTTTCTATTGTTTTAATTTTGGGCTTTTAAAAAAGAGTCTAGTGCTCCTGCAATTATTGAATTAACTATGGAAGTGCCTCTAGATGGAATAGGAACTCCCAATTGATTTAAGCCTATTTCCACTAGGAGAATGTCTTCATATACATCTTGAGAGCTATCACTCCTAGACTGGAAGAATCTATCTATTCTTTCCCTACTTAGAAGATAGGGTTCCGCAACTGACTGATTTTGAGTTGTAGCTCCCGCAGAGGAAGCTCCCTGTCTATGTTTATTGGAAATAGACCCTATCAATTTAGAAAGTCTATCCACCTTCTTCATAGTCTCTTCTGGCGCTGTTAAGAATTTATTCATAATATGAGTCAATAGCCCTTCTTGTACCCTAAAAATATTATTAACCCCTGTCGCTTGACCTGACAGAATCTTAAATGTTTCCTTTGTTTTAAGTAGCGATTCGCCTAAAAACATAGCTTGAAATTGAGTTCTATTTTCAGCGTTCATAAAGAAGGAAATCAATCTAGGTAATTTAAGGTGAAAATCTTTTAGCAATTCTGAAATCTCCTGCTGTTTAAATACTGTTTTTTTAAGTCCCTCTATAAACTGAATTGACTGAGAATAGTGATCTTTAGTCATATTTTGAATAAATTGCATTATTGATTGAACGGCTGAGGTGATATGGGAGGAAACAAAGGTAAAAGCTTCGGAAAGTGCAGTTGGTATGGAACATAACAGGGAAAAGGTATCACAAAAGGATGTACTACTAGAGGGAGCTTCTGCACCTTTTAGAACACTAGCAAATCCTCCAATTTTAGCTCCAACAGTCTTAAGGGCACTATAAATTGGCTGGGATTGAGTTAGCTCAATTCCGATTATTCCTGTTATTGCCCCCCCCGGATAAGAGAATTATAGGAATGGTGCTTTTAATTGGAGTCAAAGTTAATCCTCCAAGTCACAATCTGGGAGAAAGTGCGAATTTCACTAAAACCGCAACTATCTAGACACTTTTTACTTATCTCCCCCCCCTAGTGGGGGAGACTAATACTTTAAGTTAAATGCTTTTTCTAAAGTGGAATACTATTCTAATTTTGGGAACTTTCCCTAAAAAAATTAATTACCTTTCATCTACCTTCTTGTTCCTCCTGAAGTGCTATTTGACCTCTATCTCCTCCTGTTTGATCTTCCTTTCAACAATCTGAACTACAAATATAGAGAATAGTTTTATGACTTTCAACTTTTTTCTTTAGAAAGGGAAGCTCTTTAACCTCTTTATTTTCCCTACATAATCCTAGATACTCCTCTTCTGAACTCTTTTCTGCATCATCTCCTGAACTAAATATAGTTCATTTAGGGTTATAAGAACTACAGTTATTAGTTCAATTTCCATATCTCTGTTCTGCTCATTCTTGGTTAGGATCTTTTCAAATGTCGCTCAGTAATTGTGCTAATTCTGACTTATTAGAGTTAACTGAATCCTCTCTCTCCGATTTTCAACAGACGCTTGAAAGGCCTGAAGTTCCAAGCTGGATAGCTGAAGTTTGATCAATATTTGAGGAGCTGCACTGGGTAAAAATTATAGGCTTAACTGCTCTAGGTGCGCCAACTATATTTTCGGGGACACTGCCTACCAGAGTTTCAGTAGAAGCTGAAGGTTGTTTGTGCCGTTGAAGGTACAATGCTACAGGTGTCCCAATAGCTCCGCAACTTCCAAGTGCGCAAGCCGCTCCCACAGTTGGTTTGGAGAAAAAAGGCATTTACACCCTAAATTTTCTTCAACATTAAGCGATTTATTTTTGTTGTTTAAAAAACTTCACTTCTTTCCAACTGCCAACCGCAGAAGTATACTTTTTAGTTCCTACATTTTCACCTTCAGAGGTTGCGAAACACTCTCCTGAACAGAACTCTAGTTTCAAGCTACTTTTGTCTCTTGGAGTGGACTGTTTAACTCAGAGGGATTCACTATCATTTCCCTTACACAGCCCTAGATACTTAGAATTGTCTTCTGCGACTAAAATGACTCATCCGGAAGTTGAGTCAGTACATTGCTGTGTCCAATCATTGAAAGTAACGGAATGTCAAGAATTGCCCTTATTTCTTCATTGATCCCTAAGGAAAGCTGTAAGTTCACTTTCTGCAGTAGGAGAAAACTCACCTCCCTCTGACGGAGTTGCAGCTCAACATATTTTTTCTTCCGGTGCGCTACCAAAATCTATTGCTTGATCGGTTTCGACGTTATTAGCGTTACACTTGGAAATTTGAACTTCATTTAATTCCCCCGACTTCAATGGTAGGGCACTAATGCTACTCATCGATATTGGTACACCTACGGCAGAGCAAGCACCGCCCGTTCCGATTGTTCCTAAAATGGTCTTTCATGCAGCGGCCTTCACTAAAGATTATTTATTTACTGGTCACTGACTTCGAATAAAACTCAATCTTGGATCAATTATTCTCTTTCTCTCTACTTAAAACCTTCGGTGAACTATCTAGAGTACTCTCCTTAATTGTTCAACAGTGATTGCTACAAGCTCACAATTCTCATGTATTAGAAGCGCCGACTCCTACTTGTTTCTTTTTCACAAACTTAGTACTTTCTATCTGAGATTCCCCACATAAACCTAGATGGTGCGCGCCGTAATTGTTGCCTGAAGACTCCACTAATATTACTCAAGGGTTAGAAGTATTGCCATTTAAACATTGTTTATTTCACCTTCCCTGATTTGAACTGTCTCCCCAATTTTGATCACTAACACTTCATTGCTCCTTAAAAAATTGAGTATATTCGTCTGAGGTGGAGAATTGATCATTATTTTGTGTCCTTCAGCAAAAGTGGTTTGCTGTGGAGCTCCCAAATTCTACAGATGCATCAGATTTTGCCTCCGAATTCTTACACTTACTAATATCTACCGAGACTTTCGAAACATCCCCCCCCTGCAATCCAAATTCTCTGGCACTTCCAGCGCTCAAGGCCAATGGTACTCCTACTGCAGAACTTACTCCAGCAACACTAGTAACTGTTCCTAACACAACCCTAGAAGTAACAGTCACTATCTCCTAAGTATGACTATCTAATATTAAGACTTAATACTTTTATAAAAAGCTACTTCCTTCCAGTTATTGCTATTCTCGGTTTTGAATATTTTCGTATTCTCTGAAGTCTCCCCACTTGCTCAACAGTTAGCGCCGCAAATTCATCATTTAACTCCCCCAGCTTCTGTTTTTAATTTGACAAATTCAGTACTCTCCGCTAGTGTAGTTCCGCAGCGACCTAGGTATTTAACACTAGTTGTCTCGCTAAATAAAACTCAGGAATTGGCTACTCCCTCACCAATACACTGATCTGTTCACTCACTACTCCCCTTCTCATCGTATCTAAGTTCTCTAATACTATCGCTTATATTAGCTCACTTTTCCCTAAATAAGTCAGTATAACTATCGCTAATGTTATTATCAGTGAAGCCATCTGAAGCTACTGTAGTTCAACATACTGATCCCTCCACATCTGTTCCGTAATTTATTTGTGAGTTGGGAAGTCCAGCCGGCACTCTACACTTATCCAAAGTTACCTGTTTTATCACAGTATAAGAATTGCCTGCACTTAAAGCCAATGGAACACTAACAGCGCAGATACCTCCAGTTAGTCCAGTACAACCTAAGAGAGTCCTTACAGCAAACAATTTTCTCTACCTAATTAGCTACTTAATCTATTTTTCTCTAAAAGAGAAAGCTGAGCAATAGGAGTCCAGTATTGACGTTTATCTACGGCCTTGCAAATTGTCAAATTGTCTCACTTAGTATTCTCTGCAGCTGTTCAATTATCTTCCTTATAGTACTGTATTACATTTTCTGCTTGTTTAACAATTTGTAACTTAAGCTCTCTCTCAGTGGTTGTAGAGTTTAACTGCAATTTATAACTTTTCTCATCCTTTTTTATTTCTAAATAACCATAAAAATCAGAGGATTGTTCTTCTTCTCCAACGCAACTATCTCAGCTCTGTTCTTCTATCTGCCAAGTTTTAGTTGAAGTATCACTTACTTCCAAAATCTGCTGCAGTTTTTTAGTTCAACCTGCAGTCGACGCCTCACTTCCTAGCTTAGCTTTATACTGACTGTCTATCTTCTGCCAAACTTCATCATAGCTCAAAATCTCTGCTTCAATTCCATCCTCAGTCACTTTTTCGCCATCTGATCCCGCTAATGTTACTGAACTATCAGTAGAGGTTGTAACTTTTTCACCTACTTGTCCAACACTCATAGCAATTGGAGCTGCAACCGCACAACATCCTCCTGTTAAGCTAACACAACCTAGAGAACATCTAGCTAGAAATGAATAATTCAATTATCCCCTAAAAAATTGAAGAGGCTTTCAGTTTTGCAATTCTTCTTGAGACCATTCTTTGAGCTGTCCATTAGCCTTTCAATCCTCAGTTTTTCAACAAGCTTGACTACACAACCAAAATTTTTCCCTCCAATCAGCTTTAGCTTTATCCCTTAAGACAAAAACTTCTCTACTATCCCGTCCAAAGCCTATATATTCTTTTCCTACACATTCTGTATCTGATTGAGAGGGTCAAATATTATCGCCGGAAACATCTTCCTCGCCATCTGTAATTTCCTCTTTCTGCCTACAATAAGTTTTGCTCTCTGCAATTCCTACATCAAATAGTGAGATTTTTTCATTCCAAGCGGAGCTCAAAACTTTATTCACATTCTCCTTTTGATCGGCTGTCAGGGTTACTCCCTGGCTACTTCAACATAGTTTAGTTGCATCTCCTCCATTAAACTCAATTGCATTTGCACCCTTCACATGCTCTAAATTGCATTCCTCTATCGAAACTATGCTGGAGAAAGACGTAGGGCTCTGTTTGCCGTTTTCCACAACCTGCGTGCTTTGAGTTGATTCTCTCGCCGTTTTCTCTTGTACGCTATTCAAATTCAGAGATAGGAGAGTTACCACTGCACCTGTTACTCCAACAGTACTGAAAAATCCTAGCAGGAACCTAGACAGTACAGGCAAAACTTTCTAAGCTTCTATACCTACTAACAGAGAAACCTGATTACCCAAATTCAAATTTCGCTAGTCTAGAAGTGTGTTAGCTTTCTCCCCTACTTAACTAGTAATATCCCTTTTCTCTAAAGTGAAACTCTTCACATTTAAGAGTACTGACGCTTTAACTGCTCCAACTCTGTCTGTGACACTACACAATCCTATCACATATTTCGGAAGTAGCTGAAAGCTCAGCTACTTTACTCCAACTACCTAGTTAAGCTGATTGCTGAACATTTCCGCTGTAAAATTTGAGCTCTGTAAACTTACTAACTTTTTCTTGCTGTAATTGTATTTTGGTCTGACTAACTGTACTAGAAGTTTGCGGAGATTCTCAACATTCTTTCTCGCATACTGAAACTTTTGTCTTTGAACTATCCTGACTTACCTTTAAAAATGAAGTATTCTCCCAACCTTGTGCGCCGCATTTTCCTAAATAAATGTCTTTAGGTGTTTCTGTCTCACTCTCACTTGAAATTCATAATTCTCAATTGTTAGTTCCTGAAGTGCAGACCTTTTTTCAAGCGCTGTTTTCGTTTCAATCCTTTGGTTGCTTTCCCCAATTACTGGACAATAAAGAGGAGTAGTCTGAGTCATAAGTTGCACCTATTTGAGAGCTCGAATCAGCTGATCAACATACATTTTGAGCAGTTGATGTGCCAAAATCTACAGAATTTCCCTGATTAGTGCCTCCAGAAGTACACTTAGTTAACTGTAATTGTGAAGTTGGCTGCCCCCCCCCAGTCGATGTTTTTTCCATATTTCCCTGTACATGTAATGTTGCTGGTATTGCTACTGCAGAACTAACACTAGCCAAGGCAACTAATGCCAAACACAACTTAAGTAGAGATATCATCTTTTCTAACTAAACCGCCAAGCGGTCTAGTAAGTTAAAACTAAAACCTAGCTACTTGACTGACTAGAAGCTTCTCTCCTATAAAACTTCACTTCCTCTCACTTATTCTTCTCTTCTTGAATAATCATCTTGCTAGATTCTGGTTTAAACTTTCCGCTTCAACAGTCTTTAGTGCACATCCAAAAACTATACTGATGCTGATCTTTTAACTGTTTTCGCTTAATGAATGCTCCCTCACTACCCTTATCTTCTAGAGATACATAAACATAATCTGTTCCATCGCATTGCTCTTCCCCACCTTTCTGCAGTGTAAATCAACTATCTTGTTCTTCACTTCCATCGGAGTCAAAGTCCTTTAATTTACAGTACAATCTGGCACCTCCTAAATTATCTCCTGTTCACACATTCTTCTTTTCTCAAGCTGACTTAAAAAACTGATTGATTTTCTCGTGATGAGCTGAAACTTCAGAATTGGAATTGTTGGATCAACAAATCTTACGATCTCCTACCTCCCCAAATGGAATTACGGCAGTACCGGAATCGGAGGGACTAGGATTGCAGACTTCGACAGAAACTAGCTGAGACTCAGCATTATCTGACAGCCCCCCCCCCTTGAACGCTCTTCATCTTTTCTAGTAAGAGTTAAGGTTACCGGTACCGCAATAGAACAAATACTACCTATTAAACCAATGCCAGCTAGACAAGCTCTTACAGAAAACAGCATTTACCTATCTACTATTTTACGATTGAAGCTTCACTCAATTCGTCTCACCTCTCATCCCTCTGATTCAAGAAAGTAGTTAAATTATCAAAATCTACCACTTCGGGCGCTTTATCAATTCACTGCGAAGCGCTTTTCCTATAGTAACTGACTGAATTATCTACCCTCTTAACTACTGTTACACTTCACTCTCTATTTTTAAGTTCAAGCTTCAATTTATATTCTTCATTTTTGAAATTTAACTTTAGATAGCCGCAGAAAATTCCCTTATCCACCTCGATTGACTTACACTCTCTTCAGCTTTGTTCTTCAATAACTCAATCTGAATCAGAAATCAAGATACTTCTCAATTCTTCCTTTCAGGCAAGTGGAACTACCTCTCCATTTTCAACTGCCTGGCTAATTTTATACTGAGTCTCTAATTTCTCCCACAGTTGATCAAATGACAGCCTGTCCGATTCTGCTGTATCTATTGCACTTAGCTCTCCTGCAGCACTCAGCTCTGAATTGTCTCGCCCTATGCTTGAATCTTCCTGAAAATCACGGCGTACATTCATACTTACAGGCACTGCTACTGACAATATTCCTCCAAATAAGCTAATACAGCCCAATATAGTTTTTAGGGAGATAATCACCTAATATTTAAGAAACCTTTTTGCTATAAAATTTCACTTTTTTCCACTTTTCCTCCCAAGGAGTTTTTAGCTCTTGGGAGACTCCTGTTTCAGAAGTTGTTTCAGTTCAACAGTCACTTATGCATAGCGAAAGAGTTGTTACTCCGCTCTTCTCTTCTCTCTTTATAAAGGAAGTTTGTGATATTTCACTACCGTCTGCACATAATCCTAATCTCGACTCTCCCTCTGTAGAGGTGCTGCTGCCTATACTTCATTTTTTCTCATTCTTCTCGCATTTGAGAGTTCACTTTTCATTCTCTCCCCTATCTTTTCACTGAGGATGAGTCTTACTTCATTCTTCTTTAAAGAAAGAAGTATACTCTCCTTCATTATTATTTACTGTCCCTGTTTCACTTTCTCCCTCTATAGTTCAACAGAAATCTCCATCTGTGACTCCCCCAAAACTTAATTCCCTTCCACTAGAGATAGAACTTGAATCACATTTAGTTAATTGAGGTTCTGTAGTAGAGTAACCTCTTCCTGAAGCTCCCCCTTTGCTCTGAGCTCCTAAAACTGCAGGAATACCAACTGCCGAACTTACTCCTGCAAGCGCCACAATTCCTAAAAACCACTTAAGAAAAATCAAATTTCCTACCTAAATTTACATACTGACTGTTCTATTTAATAAAGGAGTATCATAAAACTCTACCTCTCTTCAATTGTTGGAATTTTCACTAGCTCACTGATTTAACTCTCCCCCTGAATTGAGATAATTTCCTACTCAGCAATCCCGCTGACATAATCTCACTCTTACTACCCCTCCTTCCCGATGCTTATTCAAAAAAACTCCTGACTTGCTACTTTCTAATCACATAATTTCCAATCCATCGCATGCCTCGTCACTGGGCTTAGAAATTCAAAGATTGGATTCCTCTCCTCCCTCACTTTTAGGTCTACAATAAGCCTTTCAACCCTCTAAACCTAATTTGGCTCAAGTTCCTACATTATTTCAACCCAATCTCAATAATTCATTCGCTTCCTGCTGCTTTTCCACTACATCTTGAGCTCTCCAACAAACATCTTTGGTTTTTGAATTTCCATAGTTAATTTTTCTTCCCCCTGGTGATGATTCTAGGTTACATCCTACTAGTCTAACTGGAAGAGCTTCATTTGTTCCTTCAGTTATTAGGGATTGTCTAGACTGCGTCGAATTTCTAGCAAATTTAGAAATTATAGGAACACCTGTAACAACACTTGCGCCCGTCACGCCCAATGCCCCTCCTCATAAAAATTTAGGAGAAAAATGCAATCTTCCCTAATGTTTAACTCTGTTTATAAAATTTAACCTCCTTTCACTTATCTTCTGCTGCATCTTGAAGTTGGGTTGTGCCTGTTTGCCCTCCCTGTGTACTATCTGCCTTTCAACAATCTGTACTGCAACTCCAGAGAGAGGTTTTTCCCTGCTTTACCTCCTTCTTAATAAAGGGAGTCTCCTTGGATCCCTTACTACTATTACATAATCCTAAGTATTGTTCCTCTGCTGTTTGTTCTCCATCACTTCCAGAGCTGAATACTGTCCACTGAGGATTGGAAGAGGTACAATTATCAGTCCACTCTCCGTAACTTTTATTATTTCACTCCTCATCTTTTTTATTCCAAATATCTTTAAATAGTTGAGTATATTTCTCCTGCTCGCTGATTTGGGTTGACTCTCCCGACTCCACTCTTCAACACACAGAATGGTGGCCAGTTGCTCCCAAATCTAAGCTATCCGAACTTGTTGTGCCTGATTCTCTACATTGACTTAATTCCAAGGTGTAAGTTGACTGCCCCCCCCTAGACTCAGTGTAAGTGGTATTAGGGCCTTTGCCCCTATAATTCATCACTACAGGTACTGCTACTGCGGAGCTAACTCCTGCAGCAAACACAAGCCCCAAACATAACTTCAATAAAAGAAGCAAAGCTAGCTAGTGTATCTTTTTACCTTTAATTTAACTTTTACAGGATCTCTCTCAACTTAATACTTCTTTAAAAATTCTAGCTGACTGACTATGTAGCTCTTCTCTGTCTTGAGTTATCTCATCTAAGATAACTATTCTCTCCTTTAAAGCTAACTTAGGTCCTGACTTAATAAATTTTTCGTATTTATTAATAAGTTGATGTACTGAAGAGTAGTAATCTTCTAGAAAGTTCAGTAACTCAGTGGAAGGTTTCTCCACTGAGAGACTCTCTCCCATTGGGGTGAGTGAAGTAGTTAATTGGGCGATTCTCTCCTCCAAGCTTGACAATAGCTCTTTTTCCGCAGAGTTCAGTAATAACTGCAGTTTAAGCTCATATTTCTGAATAAGTGAAGAATATCACTGACTCTCTCTAGTTTGCAAGAATATAGCTGCTGAATAAACTCTAGACACTGCTTCTAATTTTGCAATCACAATAGTCAGTTCATCAACTAGTGTTGCTTCAATTTTTTCACTCTCTATCTGTTCTTCATATAGCAAATATGTTTCTTGATTAGAAACGAGTAATTGCATATTCACAGCCTCAAAATATCTAGCCTTAAAACCATCTAGTATCTTTTTTTCCCCTTCAGAAAGTTGGATTAGCCCATAAAGCTCAAACATTTGAGTTAGTGCACTTAAAGCATTCTGAGGGGTTATCCCAGATTTTAAGAGTAGTTGAGCTCCTGCGCTCCTAGTGTAGAAAAAATTACTCAATAGAGACAATGCTAATTGATTTATATTAAATAACTTCTTCTCATTGTGCGCTCCTGGAAATAATTTAGACCAATTCACATCTATTCAATTTTTTAGGGGGATTGGTGCTGGCAATTTCACTGAACTGTTTAGTCTGTAAGTTTCTGACAAATCTTTACCGGAAAGTGGGGGCAATGCATAAAGCTGAAATCCAAATTTGAGCACTTTCGGGAGAAGCTTAAATGTGGCTGCAATTCCTATTTCGTCATTATCTAGTGCTAAAACTATTTTCTTAGAGGGGAAATCAGACAAAATGTTTAATGCATCATCATTAAGCTCGCTTCCTAATAGCGCTAGATAAATTCCTCCTGGAGCCAAAATATTGGCAGTATATACCTCAAAAAAACCCTCAAATATATAAACAAAGGAATCCGCTGCCGCACTTTTTAAAACCTGAACATTATATAAACATTCACTCTTCTTAAATAAAAGAGTTTCTCTGGAGTGCAAATACCTGGGAAGATGATCTGACCCTCCTATGGCTCTAGCGCTAAAACTAATTGCCTGACCCTCTGAATTAAAAATTGGAAAGATAATCCTATCTCTAAAACTATGCACTAACTTATCTCCTAAAAGATAAAACTGACCTGTCTGGACTAAAAAATCGGGGGTCGCAAACTTAAATTCAGGGGAAACTTTCTGCACATTCTTTAGAGTCTCTACTACCTCTGAAGCAGAAGGGGCATAACCCAATTGAAATTTCTTGATTATCTCATCTGTTAAATTTCGCTCAACTTTTAAATATCTCAGTGCTGCGCTCCCTCTGGGGGAGTATAAAGAATTGCTGTAAAATTCTAACATAAACTGATTAAATCGATGCAGCTGTTGTCTCAGCTCTTCCTCTGGAGAGCTTTTCTTCAAAAAGTGTAAATCTTCAGTAGGCCACTTCAAAATCTCATGGGCTCTCAACACTGCCCGTGGAAAATCCAATTTTTCCCTTCTCATAATAAAGGAAATAGCATCTCCTGAGGCGCCGCAAGAGAAACACTTAAATATATTTTTCTCCTCAGAGACAGAGAGAGAGGCTCTGCTATCATCATGAAAGGGACAAAGTGCCCAGAAGTTACTCCCCCTCTTTTCGAGGGAGAGATAACTCCCTATTATCTCCCTAACCTTATATTTTTTTCTATCTAAATTCTGGATGAATAGCTAGACAATCTCAGATATATTTTTTTAGATTTTCCCTCTTCAACCTCAGCTGTTGTCCTGTATCTCTCTCCCTTAATGTGAATGAAAACTCATCATCTGCTCAATTTCCACTCTGGTAATCTATAGTCAGACAAAAGGCGGTGCCGATTTCATCTTGCTCTCTGTACCTTTTACCTATAGAACCTTTAGTAGATAGTGCAATTGAACAGCTACTCTTCTTAAGTCAGTTAAACAAATTGAGGGCCTCTCCATGTTGCATTTTTGCCAGAGGAAGAATAGCGAATTTATATGGAGAGAGGTTTATTGGAAGAGAAAGTACTGCTCATTCTCTGCCCTCTTTCTTAGTTAACTTTTCTGTAATTAACGCCAAAAGTAGTCTGTTTAATCCAACTGAATGCTCTACTACATGAGGTAACACTAACTCAGCATTCTCTTGGGTTTGAAAATGTAATTTTACACCTGAACATTTCTGATGTGAGTCTAAGTCAAAATCTCCCCTATTTGCAATTCCCCACAATTCCTCTCGACCGAACTCAAAATTGTAGTAAAGATCCGCATTTCTCAGGGAATAATGGGGCAATTCGCTACCTGTAACTTCCTGAAATTGAATTGATGAAGTTGAAAAACCTAAAACATCTACTAAAAAGGAATTTACCTGTTTCTTTTGATGCTCTAGAGTAGCATTAGACTTTTCTGGTAATACAAATTCTTCAAACTCTAACTGTTCAAATTCTTTAGTCCTAAATACTCCCCTTCCTGGAGAAACTTCATTTCTGAAAGCTTTCCCTATTTGAGCTATTCCAAAGGGTAAGCTTAACTGAGACTTTAGCGAAATAAGCTTAGTATTCACAAAAATTGTCTGAGCAGTTTCAGGTCTTAGATAATATTTATCAGTCTTAAAAAGTAACTGAAAGCTTTGAGGTTCAGTTAAATCCCTTGCATTGCAATTCCGACATGCTTTTAAGTCCTCATTATCCTCCAGTTCATATCTATGATTACATTTTTTACACTCAACTAACTTTTTCTCAAAATGAGATAAATGTCCGGAAGCTTCTCAAATCTGTCTAGAAGTTAAGAGAGTTCCCTCATATAATCTTGCATTCTCTCTACTTGAAACAAAAAAAGATATTCATGCTTGCTTAAGATTCTCCTTTAAGAGTACTCCAATATGACCATAATCTCAGGAAGCTTCTTGACCTCCATAAATCGAATTAGTTGGAAATATAAACCCCTTTTCAATAAGATACTTCTCAATCCTAGAGATTTTCTATTACCTAATAATTTAAGTGACTATTGCAGCTGAATATCAAAGCTGCAGGTTTGGTCAAGCAGGGAAGTGCTGACAGACGACTCTGTTGAGTGGCAGAGAAATTCAATTTTCTATCTAATTTGAATATTTTCCAGATAATTAAGGATGAAAAAGCTACTGAGGGAATTAAAAATAGATTTCGCATAATAAAGAACTGTTCATAAGGTAAAGTAGAGATCATGATATCAAATAGTGGGAGTGTAATGATATCTACTAGTACATATGCGATAAAGTTAACTGCAGTTAATCTAGTAAGAGAATTGAAACGTTGAGCTGTTTTTACAATTTTAGGAGTTCTAGAGCATAAAGATACTAAATTAGTGGAGATAAGAGAGAATAATAGGAGAGCAAGTATAGTAGAGAGAAATGCAGGGAAAAACCAACTAGGAAAAGAGATTGACTGAGAAAAAATATTAAGAGAAATTCCATTGCTGTGTTGACCATTTGCGAATGTTGCCTGATGAAAGAAGTAAAAGGCTGTAGCAGCTATGGACATTAGACCTACTACTGAAATATTGTTCAGCATTCTAGAGAATCATTCCTGAGTTTTCTTATCTCTGAGCACTATGAATATAAATCCTCCTAGAAATCCATTAAAGACTGCAGCGAATAAATATCCATAGTTAAATACTGAAGAAGTCAGAATCACTGTTAATAAATCTGTAAGTAGACCTATAAGCATTCCTATAGTGGGGCCATAAAGGCTCCCGCCTATCTTAATTAGTATTGTTTCAATTAACAATCGACTTCCAGGATAAATTTGAAAAATTATACCTAGTAGGTTGTGAGTTAAAAAAATGATTGCAAAAATCACTGCAGTATTTGTAGCTATGATCATTGCGATACTTGATATTGTGTTTATATCTAAACTTGGAAACATTAGATAGTTTTTTTGCAACCATACCCTATAAAAAACCTTTTTTAAAAATAAGAGAAATATAAATAGGCAGAGTGTAATGCCGGCATAAAATAGGATATCCTTGCCGTCGAGGCCAGAAGAAAGGCCCAAGGCCTAGAAGAAGTACTTCTCGATTAGAAGAACAAGGTTATCATGTTCAAATAAACCTACATGTTTTTCCATCGGTTTCTCGGATCCTGACAGAAATATCAGTGTGGGAATGGAAGTTATCTCATACTCTCGGGCTAATTCAGGAAACTCATTTATATTTACCTTGTAAAATCGAATCTCCCTGGAATATTTTTCGGCTAGGGAAATTTTCTCTAGTATAGGCATTAACTGTCTACAGGGAGGACATCAATCAGCATAAAAATCAATTAAAACTGACTTTCCCTGCTGAATAAGTTCTTGAAGTTCTTTTTCATCTTTTAGGGGAATCACTTTACTGGGAGATATTCATCTTTAGAGAATTTAAGTCTATTAACTGTTCTTTTCGAAGAGTATCTGGTACGTCTACAAGATCGTAGTCAAAAGAGATTGGTAAATCGATCATTAGATTTGGGGGAAGTATTTTCTTGAATCCTGAGTACCGCTCATTGCAGAAAAAAGATGACCTCTCTAGAAAGGTGAGATCAAACTTAATAATTGCCTCTGTCAGCATATTATTTTCATAGTTTTTATTCAAATTTTTAAGTAATAGTAATTGTTTATTTTTATCTCTAAGATAGGAATAATTTAAAAGTAATTTTTTCGCTTCAAATATTTCTAGGTTATTGTAATCTGCGAAGAAAGTGAGTCCCTTAAATTTTTCTTCAAATTCAAATAGTTTAGTAGACTCGGATTTAGATTTTGAGAGTTTTCGACCATGCGATTTGGAGCGACTATTGAGATAAGCTTCCACTTCAAGTAGATAATTGTACATCAAGATATGTTTTGCTTCTGGAGAAACAAAATAAACCTTTTCTAGAGTTGCTAGATCTTTTTCCGGTGCGTAATTAAAGTGGTAGTAAAGGGAGAGGTCTTTAGTTTCATTCTGAAATCCTAGAAAATTGCACTGACTTACATGAAATTCTGTAAACTCTTTGATTGCATCTTTTAGGGAAAGATTAAATTCATTATGAATCTTTCCGAAAAATTCATCTACGCTTTCCTGTACAAAGGAAAAAGTATCAGGAAGTAAAACTTTCTTAGGTGCTTTAGTCACTAATTACACCTATAGCTTAATTGGACAAAGCATTTGACTTCGGATCAAAAGAGTGTAGGTTCAAGTCCTACTAGGTGTGCCAGTATATTTCAAATTTAAACCTTATATCTCTGTTTAGACTCTTCTACTATCTCTAGTGTCTTAGATAAAGAAATAAATTCCCCTAATTTAACTTCCTTGTTTTCTAACTTTTTATAGTTTAGGAAAAATTGCTTGAGTTCTATAAGCCAATGATTTGGAATTTCCTCTAGCTTAGTAATGTGAGATAGTCTAGGGTCTTTGTTGAGAATCGCAATAACTTTAAGATCATTTTCTCCTGAATCTATCATTTCTAATGCTCCTAAAATTCTTCCATCTGCATAGACTCCTGGGTGGAGTGAAATATTAGAAATGAGTACTACATCTAAGGGATCTCCATCCTCTCCGATTGTATCTGTGATGAAACCATAATTTTGAGGATAGACTTCTGCACCAAACAGAACCCTGTCTAACTTTAATTTAGAATTGGTAAATTCATATTTAACATTGGAGTTTTTTGAGATTTCGATAAAACATTCATATATATTGTTAATAAAGTTTAGCTAAAATATGGGCATTTTACTCAATCTACTCTTATCTAAGTTTAAAGCTATAGCGGTAGTCTCATCATGCTCTATTAGTGCTAGTGCAATTACCATTCCTGTGATGATCGCTGGAGATAAGTATGAGCATTTCTTAATCAGAGAATTTAATCCTGAACCTAGAAAATATTCAAGTGAGTCAGGGGCTGTTCAAGTCTCAACTGACTCTAGCAATAATTACACCAGTGATACCTCAGAATTTACTCAATTTCCGGAAGTTAGAGTTTCTAATTCTCAGCTAATCAAGGGAACAACTAATTATAATAATGGAAATTACGTACTCTATTTTGGTTCAGAAGCATGTCCTAACTGTAATAACTTTCTATACAGTGAAAATGAATCGCCTAAAACCTGAATAGGTGCTAATAAAAATTTCTACCACAATGGAATACTTTTTGAGACTTATTCCCTAGCTAAAGCACGAACCAAGGGAAATTTAAAAGATTTAAAATTCATATTTTTCAGTGATGAGATACCTTCGATGGACTACAGAAATAATGATGATCTGGCCAGAATACCCTGAAGTAAATGGGATAGAACTCTAGTAAGTCAGGGATATATCAAAGATGACTATATTAGATATGACAAATCAGCTGTTGAGTTTAGAAAATTGCAGTCACTTTTAATGTATTATTTTGGGGAAAAAGCGTCAGGAATTCCTACAGTCATAATCTACAAGAATGGAATTCCCTTCGTATATGGTAGTGATAAGATAACGGAATTAGAGGAGGATAAAAAAGGTGCAGGGAGTGCAATTTCTCACTGAGATGCTACAGCTGGAAATACTGCTCAAGATGTAATACTTAGATTTGACTTATTCCGACATTTGAGTTACATATTCGACAATGAACTTGAGTGAGTGCGGTAACAAATTTATGCTTTTTTTAATAGAGAAATGTATTAGTATATTGAAACATTCGAGATTATGAGAAAACTGACTCTCTCCGAGAAACATGAATACCTAGGGGGAGCTTCTACTAGCAGAAGAGGCTGTTATGCCTCTTCTTCTCCTTCTAGTAAAAAGCTAGCGTGTTATAACTCGAAAATACACAATATGTCCCTTTTAACACTGGCTACTATTCCTGGGCTTATTGCCCTGGGAGAAGAACTCTACAATCTCGTTTTTAATAGGAAAAATGCTGCGATTCAAGCATCATATGAAGGGGGTATTGTGGGAGGAAGAAATTACTACTCTAGTCTTTCAGGGCTAGACCACAGGAGAGATTTTTATGCCTATGCTTCAGAGGCTTTTAGACCATCTATTAGATTTTCTCCCTATTACTACAAGAGTGGGATTACCTTTGCATTGCCTTGATTGAAATAATGAGAAAGCTAACGCTAGAAGCAAAGAAAAGTGTGAATGCCGGCGCTGCTTCCATGATGGGAATTGCGACAGGAGTCTTAACTGTTACTGGGGTATTCAATTTGATACTAGATTTATTTAATAGGTATTTTAGGGGCTCTGCTAGAAATGTTCAGGCAACTGTTCCTAGCTGTGAAGGTTCAGTAGAAACTTGTTTAAAGGTTCATCCAGAGTTATGAGCTGTTCCGGAAGAGCACTCCAACAGAATCACTATATTTCCTGAAAAATCTAATTAGATATTTATTCCTAACACATTTTCCTCTTCAGGTCTTCACTGCATGTGCTGTCTCCGATTAATAAAGAAATATGCAATTTTAAATGCCCTGGTATAGATAAGATATCTAAGTTTTGCTCACAATCTGCAATGAAGTGGTATAAATAGGAAGTGGGTAGTGCAGTTAAAAATTAGTAGTAGTAGAATTGCATAAATTATCTCAGCTTGACTTACTGAGAGTGTAAGTCCAATGCAGAATGCTAGAAGGTATAAGGTCGGTGTTCCTTCGGTGTGGAATTGGCATTTCAGATCATATCCTTGTGACTTGAAAAATGAGTCTTTCTTCTCATGGTTATTTGGTGGATAGTGAAATAATCTTCCCCTAACTATTGTTTGAATCCAAAAGGCTAAAAGCATCAAGAAAGAAACCAAGATAATTTCTGGAAATAAGTTAGAGGTTGAAAGATTAGAAGACAACATAAAAAGGAAGTTTAGCCCTATCATCATCAAAGAAGACAGGGAGAGAGAAAGGGCGCTTGCAAGATTGAATCTAAGAGCGCAGTAACACGAGAGGGGGAGAGTTGATCAAAAGATTAACTTGAGGAGAGATTTGAGTGCCGGCATAATTGAAAAAGCATCAGTGGATTGTAAAGTTCAGTGCAAGTGCGTAGAATCTTGATTTTTCTTTTGGTCTTTGCCATTAGTTAGAGTTGAAATAATGCTTTCCAAATTAGCGGTTTCAGGAAATAGGTAGTAGAGCAGATTTACTGTATTAGGGCTTTTAGCTGCAATTTGTTGTGGAATATTCTTTAGTTCTCTAAATTGACCATTTAAACCTTTTAAATTGTTTTCAATTAAATTCTTGGAATTCTCATTTATAGTCAGTAATTTATTTCCCTTAAAAAAACGTGGAAAAGTCAATTCAAAATGAGAGAGTCAGAGTACAAGTCCTAATCCTCCCAATATAAATAAAAAAGGGGTCGAGGTGGAATAAAGATTAACTGGAGCTTTGCTGGCTACACCAAAAATGGTTTGTAGAGCCCCTGGTCTAGGTTTTTCAGTATCAAGTTCCAATTCTGTGCTTTGTTGAGTGGCCAATGCTTTTCTTGAAAGAAGAAATTTTCTATCAGAAGCTATTGAAGAAATAAAAGAAGGAAAATAAAAATTGGAAACTAAGAGCCAGAGGGCCAGCATGATAAATGCTCCCAGGATGACTACAATTCCTGTTTCTCTTAGAGAAGCTGGCAGTAGGAACACGAAGAAAGCCCCCGGAATTAATAGGATAAGTCCCAATTCGAAAGAATAAGTGTTGATTTTTTTATTGGCTAAGGTTATGGCCATTCGCACAGAGTAGCTTTTTTTTAGAAAATAACGTCTGGCTAACCTCAACCAATTGGAAGAAATAAACTGCGAGAATAAGTACAAACATATTGCTCCGAATAAAGTGGATTTAGTGTAGGACAGTCCTAAAAAAAGAAGTATGTTATAAATTGAGGCTGTGGAAACTAAAAGGAAGAGAGAGGTGACTATTCCTGGGAGCCTATATTGATAGGTAGTCATACCTAGTAAAAAGAGACAGAGGAGAAGGCAGGGTAGTCAGCCCTCCATCTCTTAGTTAGTAACTAGGGCAGCTAACTAATAGTCTCTAAATTGTGTTTTCTGCAGAAATATAACTCTCTCGAATGATAGAAAAATAATCAACTGAATTGGAGTCTAAGATGATAGAAGGTCACATTTTCTTGCTATTGTCAGTAGTTCTTAAGGTGAAGTTTTTAACACTGTGATTTTTTAAGATATCTAACAACTTGGCTGCATCTCAGTCTTTATCTATAGACTTATCTGGAGTGACCGTAACTTTGGTATTCTTGTTGTACCCTTTAGATTCTTCTACCTCATATAGGGCATCGGGTCCGGTAGCATAAGTCACGTATGATGGAAAAAAAGACTCAAAACCCCTTTTATCGCCCCCCTGAATTATTTGAACTAAATGTCCTTTAAATATATCGGTGTTTTTAGCTTTTTCCTTAAGTAACTTATATAACTTGTTGATATCTTCTGAGGTTATCTCTTCTGGCTTTAGTCTAAGGGAGCCGAGTCGATTATCGCTTCGCTGTATTCACATCTCATGATAGAAAAATTCAAATAATTCTTTTTCTTCATCTGTTAACTGTTTGTAGAGGGATTTAATTCTTTTTCTTAGCTCTCACTTATGTTTTCTATTTCTAGCGGAATTGTAAAGATCTTGTATAAATGGCTCTTTCTTTAAGAAAGGTTGATTGAAAAATCAAATTTGGAATCCAAAATTTAATTTCAACTGTAGCAAATCTTTATCAAATCAAACGAACCATTTTTTATCTCCTATTTGGTCAGAGGGGAAATACACTAACCTTCGAATCTCTTCTGCAGAAAGTTTGGTGTCTTTAAAGTAGAGATCTATTGCATCTTGATTTTGGGGATTTCTCGCTAATTTAAAGTATTCCGGAAGTCAATTTTTGGTTTCCAATAATGTTTTAAAGAGATTTGCGGGGGTCAATTCAGTGTCCTGCATTTTTTTCTCAAAAGTTCGATCAATAGTTAGCTGATTAAGTTTTACGGTCTTCAACCACTCTCAGTCTCTATTTTCTACAAATTTGGGATTTTGAATATGAATGAAAAAATTAGGATTGCCTGAACCTTCCATTCCAGAGAAGCCTCATTTATCTATTCTGTTTAAGTGGCTAGGTAGTGAGTGATACTTTTTGTAGTATGAATCTAATCGATTTTTGTCTTCATTAATCAATTTTTCGTCTTTTTTGGCATTTTCTTGGATGCTAAGAAGCGGTAATCTAAAGAAATAATGGTGGACTTTTTGGGAAGTCTGAGACAGTTGAGAAGTATTTTGAATAACTGGTGCTGAAATAGTGCCTAATAGAGAGGGAGCTAGTATTAAATGTAGGAGTCTAGCTCCCAACAATTTATAGATAATTGAAAATTACAGTAACTTAAATTTTTTTAATTATAAAGATTAGGCTTTATTTGCTCAAATTAGTATGTTAAACTCGCCAGATTTGTGAAAATTTACCACTTAACTAGCCAAAAAATATGCATTAACCTAGCATGTTTGTTTCTGGCAAAACTGTAATAAGTTGCTTGGGGGTTGCTGGAGGAATATGCGCTGTAAGTGTACCGATTGCTATTAATGGAAGAGGAGCTTATGTGATGACAAAACAGACAAGTTTACAAAAATGCGATAACATGGCTGCGGGGAATTGAGAAAAAATAAATTTTGACAATAATGTTCATAATAAGATCTGCTGATCTTTAGGCAATGGAGCAGTAGTTTCTATTCAAGAGGAGGATAAATATACAGCTTTATTTAAAAAGCAGTGAAATTGGCTCATGGGTGTAGAAAGCAATTTAAATGAGGTGGTGTCAAGTGATTGAGGCAAAATTTGTGATGATAACTCAGTAGAACCATGACTCTTATTTGATACGGAAGGGTCCGTTAATTATCTAGGATTGTGTTCAAATTCAAAGCTAGAGGACACTAAATTTATTAAACGTGTAGGAAATGTTCCGGATGTTGGAGATGCTAGAAGTTGAATGCTTCAAATTTGCGATAAAAATTGTTGAAAGGCTGAGGAAAAATTAGAAAACAAGGTAATACTAAAAGAAGAAAGGGAAAATAGAAATAATTGAAAAGCTGTGTCCTTTTATCATCAAAAAATTAAATCTTAAAAAGAGCTGGTGCTCATAATTTAAAAAATAAGTTTGGTGATTTTTTAAGACTATATTAAGTGTGGTTTAGAGGATGACTTAGCCTGCCTATTACATAAATTTTCTGCTTTTTTCTGACACAAAATATGTTTTTACTCTAAAAACAATACTAATTACCTTAGTAATGATTTCTTTGTTGCAACAGTAGTCGATGACAATACCCTTAAAAATTGTGCTGGGAGGAGCTAGTATCGCTGGAATTTGCTCTTCTATAGGAGTGCCTGTAGCTGCTCATTTGGGAAAGAATGATTCAAGAAAAGCCGCTATAAATACCGAAGAAAAACATATGACGAGCGATTTAAGGCAAGGTATTTCTAGAGGAATGAAAGAGTGTGCGCATAGTCCGTTAACGTCGCTAGTGGAAATTTCCTTTGGCAGTGATACAGTAGAACGAGTGTGCTGGACTAGTACTTCAGAAACGCAAGATAAAAGGACAATTAGTGCTTTATTGAATGCGGCTTGAGAATTAAAAAATAATTGAAAAGGCTTACACTTAGAAAATGCTGTAGTTTATTGTAGGCAACAAAATGAACCGGATGAAGATAACTCTGTATGAAAATCTACTCCAAATGATGATGATTGTCAAGGGATAGAGTATATCAGATTGAAAAAAGATGCGGATGAACTATTTTTGAGAAAAGAAGGAAAAAGTGTTCAAAAGATTTGGAGTTGCCAAAAAAATTGTTGATTAAATGAATTCCAAGAACGATTAGAACAGCAGGTAATCAGTGAAAATCCAGAAAATTGAAAGCAGTTCAGTTTTTACATCAATTAAATAGAATGTAATTTTTTTGCCCCCCCCCCAGGGGGGGAGCGGAATAATCAATAATAGTTAATATGCCACTTATCCCTAGAGAAAATTACCAAAGATTCATTTAATTGAAGCGATAAATGGACTAGACTTTAAAGGCCATATTTAGATGTACTGGTTTAATAGGTGGCAGTTGCGCCATAGGAATTCCCCCTCGCGGTAAGTTCGGGACGGGAGAAGGGGCGGTTTGACTCTAGTTTAGCAATTTCAATAATTAACTGCCCGGAGATTAATAAGAGTAATTAATCCGAGATAATTTTTGGGAAGGAGAATATTCCAAAAGTATGTTGAACTGCGGAAACATTTGAAAGGAATAGCGCTGCAACAGAGGCTTATTCTAGCTTATTTCAAAAAAATGGAAATTTAAGGATCGAAATTGAGCTCAAAATAATGAGGCGCAGTGAATGAGGCGATGTTTGGGAGATGAATTAACTTCACAATGAGCAATATTTACACAAAGGTCGGAAGTCTTGGGATATTGTGATAATTCTCCTCTAGGGAGAGGACTCTATTTATTCGAAAAGAACGAAAGTTTAATCATTCCCTAGAGAAAGAAAGTCTAAATCTGTAATAAAAACTGTTGAGAAAAAGATATATCAACGTTGAATAATGGTCCGAAAATATTAACTATTAAAGATAAAGAATCTTGGAGGTTGGCTCATTTCTATTTGAAACAGTAGTTTTATTCATGATTTAGGAGCGTTAGGCGTGAGGGGATGATGAATAAAAGTATTTTTATAGATTTTTAATAATCAAAAACTTAAATATTATGAAGGCATAGAATATACCTTGCGCTGTAAAGGATATCATGTAAAATCAGTCCTAAAAATTAAGTTTTTTAAAACCTTTTTCTTCATATAAATAGTGAAATTAATGAATTGCATAATTTTTATCTCATAAAACCCGAAAAATAGATTTTTTAATCTCCCTACTCACCCTTAGAGGGGGGAGGATAGGAGATTAATCTTTTGACATTTTTAGATTTTGCTCACCGGAGATAGGGGGAGCTAATTTTTATGCTCTTTCCTAAAGTATTAAACATTTACAAAATGAGGTGTATTACCTAAAGTGCAAGGTCATAGAAATACATCCTAGTTATGTTATTGCAGAAGCATCTAATGTAGCTTACAGAATTAATTTCATAAATGCTTCTTCTCTAGCTGAAGGGGAAGAAACTGTAATTTACATTTTTCAAGAATTTAGATTAGAGCTGAAAAATCAAATAAACACTAACCTATATGGCTTCTTAACAAAAGAAGAGATTGAAATTTTTCATTTTCTTATTACTCTTAAGGGAATTGGATGCAAAACCGCTCAAACCATTCTTTCCAATGACTTATATCAGCTATCAACTTTTATTTCTAGAAAAGATAATCTATCTCTCTCCAAACTTAAGGGTTTAAATTGGACCTTAGCTAACTCCTTACTATTAGAGGTTGCGCAATCTAAAAATATTCGCAATGTGTTCATCTCATTAAATCAAGCATTGCAATCCAGAAATTCTCAAAATGAAGTCAAAGTATGTTCGTGAAATGAAAATGAGGTAATTAATTCCCTAATAGACATAGGCTATGAGTGAGATTCAATCAAAAAAGCTCTAGATGACTTAAGGGCAGAGAATTTAACTTTTCCAGATAATAATGCAGTAATTAATAAATGTTTACAAACCATTTCTCAATTCCGCAATTTACAGTAAATGACATTTAATTTCGAATTACTGAAATTACGACCTAGCTCGCTGAAGGAGTTTGTGGGAAAGCCTGAAATAGTCAAAAGTATTCAAGTTGGAGTAGAGGTTGCTAAAAAGCTAAATAAACCTCTGGAGCATACTTTGTTTTACGGTCCTCCCGGAGTGGGAAAAACTTCATTAGCTCAGATAATTGCTAATGAATTAAAGGTAAATATCAAGATAGTGCCTGCCACAAATATTCAAATTTTGCCTGATCTAATAGGGGTTATGAGCTCCCTTAAGGATTTTGATGTACTCTTCATTGATGAAATTCACAGCCTGAAAGTAGAGTATATAGAAATGCTGTATTCTGCGATGGAAGATAATGTACTAGATTTGCTAGTCGGAAAGAGTTGTAATTCTAAAGCTATTAGAGTGAATCTCCCTAAGTTTACATTGATTGCTGCAACTACTAATTTGGGGGCTTTGCCTAAGGCATTAGAGGAGAGATTTGGATATATTTTTTTCGTAGATTGTTATACTGATGCAGAAATAAAAACCTTAATTAATCAATTATGCAAAAAATGGACTCTCTTCCTAAACAAAAAAGAAATAGAAGTCATAGTATCCAACTCAAGAGGTATACCTAGAAATGCTAAAAGAATACTACGGAGGGTTCTTGACTACAAAACGATCAATAAGGGATGCTCTCTACAAGAAGTAATTAAAGAGTGTGGCTTTACTTTTCAAGGCTTAACTGAATTAGATTTGAAATATTTAAGGTTTTTAGAAAAAAGTCATTCTTATATAGCTGGAATTAAATCTATTGTCCAGGGCACTAACTTAGATGAATCTACATTAATGAAAAAAATTGAACCTTTTCTGATTTTTAAGGGGTACGTATCAAAAACTTTTAGGGGAAGAATACTGACAGAAAAGGGAGTAGAATTGCTTTCTGAATTTCAAAAACAAAATTTCAAAAACTTGTAAAGACAAAAATCTAAAATTATAAAATTTTTAATTGCAAATTGTTAAGAGAATGGGGCTGTGGGCCCCTTTTAAGAAACAATTATTTAATACTTTTTCGCTTTGAAGATTTTTATCATAAAGTGAGAAGGTGCAGGTTTTTGAAAATTCTTAGGAAATAAACAATAAAAAAACCGAGTAAGTTAAGTTAGATAAAGAAAGATTCGAAATTTAAATTACTAAGGGCTAGTAAAGGATTTCTTGGAAATGATAGGCGATGAAGGACGTGTAAATCTGCGAAAAGTATCGGGTAGTCGATAAGAGACCTTGATCCGTTAATCTCCGAATGTAGAAATACAGTAGCAACTAATCTTGCTACTATTATTACATAAATTCATAGTGTAATAAGGCGAACTTGGCGAAGTGAAACATCTCAGTAGCCAAAGGAAAAGAAAGCGAAGCGATTCCCTCAGTAGTGGTGAGCGGAAGGGGAAGAGACTAAACCAATAGGACTTGTCTTATTGGGGTTGTAGGACTTTATTGTGGTATTTCTCGACATAGTAGAAATTTACTGGAAAGTGATGCTATAAAGGGTGAAAGCCCCGTATACGAAATGAAGAGAAAACCTAGAAGTATCCTGAGTAGGGCGGGACATGTGAACCCTGTCTGAATCCACCCGGACCATCGGGTAAGTCTAAATACTAATCATTTACCGATAGTGAACAAGTACTGTGAAGGAAAGATGAAAAGAACCCAGATATGGGAGTGAAATAGAACATGAAATTACTAGCCTACAAAGTGTCAGAGCACATTCATGTGTAATGGCGTGCGTTTTGAAGTATGAGCCGGAGAGTTATTGCAAGTTGCAAAGTTAAACATATAGTGGAGCTGAAGCGAAAGCGAGTCTTAATAGGGCGTTTTAGTAGGTTGCAATAGACCCGAAAGGGGACGAGCTAGCCATGAGCAGGTTGAAATTTGAATAACATCAGATGAAGGACTGAACCGACTGTCGTTGAAATGATAGCGGATGACTTGTGGTTAGAGGTGAAATTCCAATCGAGTTCCCTGATAGCTGGTTTTTGTCGATATAGTTTTAGGACTAGCGTCAGTGCAAATAATTAGTGGAGGTAAAGCACTAAATCTATAAGGGCATCTCGCGATGTACCAAATAGAATTAAACTCTGAATTCCATTAACTTTATACTGGCAGTGAGACTATTTGGGATAAGCTTTATAGTCGTGAGGGAAAGAGCCCAGACCAACAAATAAGGTCCCTAAATTAAGCTAAGTGGAAAAGGAAGTCAAAATTCAGAAACAACTAGGATGTTGGCTTAGAAGCAGCCATCATTTAAAGAGTGCGTAATAGCTCACTAGTCTAGTTTTTTGGCGCCGCAAGTATAACGGGGCTAAGCTTAATACCGAATTTTTGGATTCAAATTTTCTAAATTTGGGTGGTAGACAAATGTTGTATGAGGCATGAAGTTTGAGCGAGAGTACAAATGGACTTCATACAAGTGAGAATTCCGGCGTGAGTAACGAATGAAAGTGAGAATCTTTCTAGCCGATTGATTAAGGTTTCCGGGGCTAGGTTCGTCCTCCTCGGGTTAGTCGATCCTAAGGTGAGGTCGAAAGACGTAATTAATGGATAACAGGTTAATATTCCTGTACTATCTTGGACATTTGATGGACTGACAAAAGGGGTTGAGGTAAGAGGATTATTGGATTTCCTTTCAAGAATTCAAGCAATCTAGGGTTGAAAATCACTCTAGAGCATTTGTTAGATTCAAGTACGACTTTTACCAGTGATGGTAAAGGAAGTTACTGTCAATCGTATTTTCCAGAAAAAGTTCTAAATTTTATGTCCAGGTTATTCGTACCGAAAACGAACACACGTGATCAAGGAGAATATCCTAAGGCTAGCGAGCTAACTACAGTTAAGGAACTCTGCAAATTAACTCTGTAACTTAGGGAGAAAGAGTACCCGCGGGAAACTGCGGGTCACAGTAAAGAATGAGGGCGGACTGTTTAACAAAAACACAGCTATATGCAAAATGAAAATATGAAGTATATGTGGCGACACCTGCCCGGTGCCAGAAGGTCAAAGAAGGAGGTCAAGTCGAAAGATGGCAGCTTTTAACTTAAGCCCTGGTGAACGGCGGCCGTAACTATAACGGTCCTAAGGTAGCGAAATTCCTTGTCAGGTAAATTCTGTCCCGCTTGAATGGTGTAACCAGCTCTTGACTGTCTCGACTGTAGGCTCGGTGAAATCCTGGTGAGAGTGAAGACACTCTCTTGCCGCTATGGGACGGAAAGACCCTATGAAGCTTTACTGTAACTTGATATTGTGAAAGTTTATTGATATTAGAGAATATGTGGGAGACTAGGAAGATGATGCGCTAGTGTTGTTGGAGTCGACAGTGGAATACCACAATTTCAATCAATTTTTACTTACATAACACCATATATCTGGTGTATGGACAGTGTTAGGTGGGCAGTTTGACTGGGGCGGTTGCCTCCTAAATAGTAACGGAGGCGCGCAAAGGTACACTTATCGCGAATGGAAATCGCGTGCAAAGGGTAATACTATATGTGTGCTTGATTGAGAGACAGACAAGTCGACCAAGTAAGAAATTAGGCTATAGTGATCCGGTAGTTCTGAATGGAAGGGCTATCGCTCAACGGATAAAAGCTACTCTAGGGATAACAGGGTAATAATCTCCAAGAGTTCATATCGACGAGATTGTTTGCTACCTCGATGTCGACTCATCTTATCCTGGGGGTGAAGCAGCTCCCAAGGGTTCGGCTGTTCGCCGATTAAAAAGATACGTGAGTTGGGTTCAAACCGTCGTGAGACAGGTTGGTCCCTATCTGTAGTGGCTGAAGGAAATTTGAGGGGATTCATTCCTAGTACGAGAGGACCGGAATGAACACTCCGCTGTTGTATCAGTTGTTTCGCCAGAAGCATTGCTGAATAGATAAGAGTGGATTAGATAAACGCTGAAAGCATCTAAGTGTGAAACTAGCCTCAAAAAAATTTCCCCCTTTGAATTAAAAACTCAAAGATAAACATGGTGGAAGATCACCACCTTGATAGGCTACAAGTGTAAGTGCAGTAATGCATTCAGCTAAGTAGTACTAATTATGTGAAAGATTTAAAAGGACTTTTTTTATCTAACTAAATTTATTGTTATTTCTAAGAATTTACTACTTCTGTGCAGTCAGGATACTATAGTGGAAATACTTATTCCCATTCCGAACATAACAGTCAAGCACTATAGGCTTAATTAAGCCTCTACAAGAGAGCTTTTTTAAGTTGACTGCACTAATTTATAAGATAAACTCGTGCTTAAAAATACACTTATCAGATTTTTAAATAACTAAATAAGGTTTTCTTAACTTTAGAGGGCCCGGCGGCCCTCTAACTGTTTAACCCTACAATTTGTACAATTTCTTTATTTTTTAGTCATAAAGTCTTTGGTATAAAAATACAAAGTCTTCAATAGAGGGGCTAATGCTACTTTGGCTTTATCTTCTGTGTTAGACACATTGGCAATATCGAGGTGAATGTAATCTTTTTTTTCTCGAAATTCAGCTAAGAAGGTTGCGGCTCTAGAAGCCCCCGCTGCTCCTGTAGTAGCTGCATTTTTTAAGTCTGCTATTTGACTTTTCATTTCCTTTAGATAAATTTTGTCTAACGGTAATCGTCAAATATAGTCTCCTGTATATCTTGAAGTCCTATATAGTTTCTCCCAAATTAAATCTGAAGTTGTTCAAGCTCCTGCATATTTAGTTCCAAGTGCATATTTAACTGCACCAGTCAGAGTGGCAATACTAATGATTTCTGAAGATTTAAGCTCCTTCGCTGCATAGGAAATTCCCTCTGCCAACAAAAGTCTCCCTTCAGCATCTGTATTAGAAATTTCTACAGTTTGACCTCCAAAGGAGGTGAGTACACTATCTACTTTTATAGACTCTGAACCTATTAAATTCTCTGAAATGGTAAGTAGTGCAAAAAGATCATGTTTGGGTGTAAATTTAGTTTTTGCTAAAGCGAAAAATGTGGCCCCTACCAGTGCTGCTCCACTCATATCAAATTTCATATCAACCATATAATTTCCTGTTTTAAGACTTAATCCTCCGGTATCAAAGCAAATCCCCTTTCCCACTAGTGATATTTTTTGGGCTGATTTACCTGTTCCTTTTTTAAGTATTACTAGATAGGAATTTTTCTTATTTTGTCCAACTGCGCAAGTGAGATTAAAGCCCTTCTTCTTTAGTGACTCTCAATTAAAAACTTCGCAAACAACTTTTAATTTTTTTGCTTCATCTTTTAATTCAGAGACAAATTTTTCTGCACTCAAAATGTTTGGCGGCATCTCTGCCCAATTTTTAGCTTGGGTTTCAGCTGAAACGATATGGGAGATTTCCTCATTTTCTTTTTTCAAACCAGTTAACTTGATATGACCTGTAGCCTCATCTTTTTCTTTGTCAGTTCTAAAGGAAATGGGTTTTCTATTGAAAGTTTCAATAGCGCTCCTCAGATAAAGTTCTAAATCAAATTCACTAAAGGTTGGGGCGCAAGCTTTTGAGAACGAAGGAAAATCTACTTCTCAGTGGATTGCATAAGATAAACACTGTTTTAAGCTGGTAATAAACTCTCCGGGCTCTAGTTTATCTAAATCTATAAATAACACCGCTTGGGCTTTAGAATAATCACACTCACTCTTTAAGTGATTTTCTCCAACTTTGGCACTCAAATTAAATACTCTCTTATCAATCATGCTACCAGAAATTCCCATATCTTTATTTATTTAATTGACAATACTTCAACTGTTCTGGTCATAAAAAAAATAACTTAATAAGTGACTTATCAGTAGTTGAACCTTTATCTCACTTTCATCTTCTTTTTTCTTCATTAATCTCCCTTGATGAAAGCACTCCTGTTTCTAAATTGAATTCAAAGCAATTGTTTCTATAATTATTGCCTCTATTCTTAGTTTTGGAAAAATCAATTTTCTTGATCCTCTTATTCAATTGTTCAAATCCTAAAAAATCATCCTGCCAAACATATTTATGCTGTTTCCACCATTTGACTCATAGTTTGGGAGAGGAGCTCAAAAAAATCACCTGAGGCTCTTCTATTTCATCTTGAATCATTTCAGTTCAGCGCTCATCAGTTAACCAAAAAAAAGCTTTGGGGGCAATAGTCCAATCTGGAAATGTCAGAGAATAATACATTGAATTTTTATAAATGTAATCTGGGGATACTTTTAACACCTTTTGCATAGCCTTGACTTTTAAATTGTTTTTTGAAAAAAAATAAATTGTGTATTCAGTGGTAAACGAGGAAAATTTAATCCCAAATTCAGCCAAATTAGATAATAATTCTGACATCTTGTCTCTGCGTAAATCTACATCAAACTCATCAAAAAATACCTCAATACTATATATAAAGTGTTGCTGAAAGAGGGTTTCGATGTCAAACCAATCTTGCAATTTCTTATAATCTGGAGAAATTAATTGAAACTGATAATTCATGCCTCTATATTTAGAAGAGGTAATAAAGTTAATTCCGTAGGTGAAGGAGATGTCACTAGCTGTATGCACTACAAAACTGTAATTTCTCACAAAACTTAGTCTAAGAATGAATTTCGCAATATAAATATCTAAAAAATTTTCATATAACTTTTTCTTAGCTGCGATATCATATACACAGGCTCCAGAATTAATGACTAGATAACCCAGAGATAAATTTCATTCCCCGACTATCTCTCTGGCGAGTGAGAATGAATTATCGGTGAATAGAAACAAATTATTGTAAACACTCATTTCATGCAGTAAATTTCCAATTTCTTTAATTTCTTTTTGTGTGTACTCCTGGCTGGATTTAAAAAGATCTAAATCCAGCGCAATAATCTTTTCATTTTTACTAGTCATTTAATATTTCTTGCTTTCCTCAATTAATTGTCGAATATAGTCTACAAACTCAGGAAATGGCAATTCTCGAGGATTAGGTGCTCCTAATTGTCTGAATGAAACTATAGAAGGTCTGCTAGCTTCTCTTTCTCCAAACAAGATTTGAATAGCTATTTTCTCCCGAGCGGCATTAAATAATTTTTTCTGAAATCTATCTTTTCCTGAATCAATTTCTACTCTCACATCATACCTTTTTAGATTATTCATCAATTCTCTACATTCCTTTAAGTATTTGTCTGCTTCTACTGGAATTATTACTACCTGTACTGGAGCTAATCAAAAAGGTAAATTTCCCCCTCATCGTTCTAGGAGATATGCCGTAAATCTCTCTAAAGTTCCTATAAGTCCTAAATGAATTGTTCAGGGTGACACTAAATTTTGCTGAGGATCATAAATTTGAAAATCTAATTTTTCGCACATTAATGTATCTAATTGCAATGTAGAAATGGTAAAGGTTTGACCCATTGGGTCTATTACATTAAAGTCAATTTTTGGACCATAAAAGGCTGCTTCCCCCATTTTGACACTTAATTTAGGATAAAGTTCTCTTGCGAAAGCTCATTTACGAGCAGCACCAAACAAAATTTCTTCCGCCTTTTTTCACTCTTCGTGCTCAATAAGATACTTAGATTTTTCCGATCTAGTTGCTAAAACTATCTCAGCGATTTCTACTTGAAATTGTTGTAATAATTTTCAAATTCAGGATAAGGCTTTCTCTATGGATTCCTCGCACTGATTTTCTAAACAAAAAATGTGCGTGTCTATTAACTCCATGGAACGTACTCTCTTGAGACCTATTAATCCTCCTGAATATTCATGCCTATGTAATACAGAATTTTCTCCTATTGCGTAAGGTAATTGACGATATCCCTGAATTACTTCTTTAGCTAACAAAATGTGATGAGGGCACGTCATAGGTCGTAACACGAACTCTTCTTCATCTTCTTTTACTGGTTCAAAAATATTATCAGCATAAAGTGATAAGTGCCCTGTTTTAAGATAAAGTTGTTTTTTTCCTAACAGAGGCGTCCTCACTAATTGAATTCCGCAAGACTCTTGAAAATTATTCACATACTCTTTAATCACTTCTATTAGTACATAACCCCTAGGAAGTCAAAAGGGTAGACCCGATCCCCCCTCCTGGGGGAATCGAAATAATCCTTTATCTAACCCAAGCTTTCTATGATCCTGATCTAAAGTTGGACTATTCTTCACCTCATCTTCCTTTTTATAATTCACTAATTTTTAGAGATGCAATAAATTTCTTCCGCAATTTTTATATACTCCGAAAGTCAAGATTGGAAAATACCCTTAATTTTTTTTCAATTAGATTTTTCTTTTAGTGAAATAGACAACATTTCTAAAGTATCTAAATTGGAGTGGGAGCTTCCGGATTGTAAAAATTTATTAAATGCTTCTATCTGGGAATTTTTATCCTCTAAATTAAGAATTCTCTCAGCTAATAGTAGTGATGTAATTAACCCTACAGCATATTTATAAAGATAAAATTCTCCGCTATAAAAATGGGGAATTGTGAGGATTTTGTATAAAGAGTGTCAGGTATAATCTTGTCTATTCTTTTTAACTTCCTTTCCCAAATAATCTGAGAGTAAATTAGCGTAATCTTCTGCAGCTATATCAGGATTTAGTGCCGAAGTATTTAATATCTTGTTACTAAAAATATATTCTCACTCACTATAAATTAATTGAACTGTTGCTGTATTCACAAATGTAGTAAGTAAATGATCATAAATATAGAGTTGCTGCAGTTTATTATCCTTGTTCCTAAATTTCTTTAAAAAGTAGTAATTCAACAAAATCTCATTAAAAATTGAAGGGATTTCTGTAGTAAAAATGGTAGGAGATGAATAATAAGTATCTATGCCATCTATTTTTAATTCATGCACAGCATGTCCCAATTCGTGAGCAATAGTTAAGACGTCATCAAAATAACTATTGTAATTCAGCAGAATATACTTTCCTGGTAACTTATATGCCCCTCCGGAATAATAAGCTCCGCTCATTTTTCCCTTTCTAGGTAGTCAATCTATTCAAGGGTTGTTAAAAATAGTCTTAACCTCTGAAATATACTTGTCTCCTAACACGCTGAGGGCGCCTAATATTATTTCTTTCGCTTCTTCAATAGAATAGGTTTTCATTTTTTCTCCTATTTTTAATTCCAGGTAACCATCTCAATCGTGAAATTGCTCTAAGTTGTAAAGTTTCGCAATTAATTTTTTTCTAAATTCCCTAAATTGCTTAATTAAATCTTTCAAGCTCTTCATATTTTTATAGAGATCAAATATAAATTTTTGGTTAACTTCATCGCCGTAAAGTGCTGCTTCAAAATAACCTCCTTTAAATGCAATATTTTTAGATTCAATATTTAAAGAAAGAAAGTGGTAAAACAGCACTCTATATAAACTTTCTTTTTTACTGTTAACAAAATCGACATATTTTAAGTAAAGATTCTTTCGCAATATTCCATCTTCTGATTTCATATTTTTTAAATATTCTGGATAAGTACAAATGGTCAATTCCTCACCTGAACTATTTATCACTCCAGTCAATTTAAATTCTTTTTCACTAATAGTATTGAAAATTTCATAATATGAAGACGATAGTGGTGCAAATGTAAGTTCAAATTTAGCTAATGTGGGTGAAAGCTTATGCCTTTTATATCTAAATAACACTTCATAATACCTCTTAAAGTGAGAAAAATCTGGATGTTCTAAGTATTTTTCTATTAATTTTCTATTTTTAATAGCTTGGTCAGAAAAATTAGCTAATTGCTGCGCAAAAGGTATTGATTTTTGAATTAATTCTTGCTCTAACAGTAATCACTTGTGTTCAAATTGTTCTACATTTTGTTTATTGCTAATATAAGACTTTACCCTACTACTAAGAATTCGAAATTCTCTTTTTAGGTGGTGAAATTCCATTAATTTTTCCATAGAGGAAAAGGGATTGCCCTTATATTTTTCTAATATCTCTTGTTGATATTTAAAGATTTTTTCAATTCAAGAATCTAATGATTTTCCCTCTAGTAACATCTCTAGATTTCATTCGTATTGTTTTAGATCCATAACTATGTTTATTTAATTAAATTTTCAATATTTTTAATCACAAAACTAGCTTTTTCTTCTTGTGAAATATTAGGGGGAATTACTATAAATTTTTCCCCTCTTTGTTGTAAACATCTGATAGCTTCTAGATACCCATCTTGTAATTCCTTGAATGAAAATTTACTTAAGTCGTACTTATTAAATTTCTTTTGCGATTTTTTCTTAAAAAGCGCTAAGCTGTACCTGTTGGGGTCCGATTCTAAAAAGAAGGTAAGTGTGGGCTTAATTTTTCCAACAATGAAAAAAATATTATTCATTAACCACTGGAAATCTACTTTTCTCAAATAAGATTGGTAGACTAACGAAGATAAATAAAAACGATCACAGATAACTAGGGAATTTTTAGTCAATGCTGGTTCTAAAAATGTAGATACATGTTCCTTTCTTGCTGCTAAAAATAATAATGCTTCTGTTTCTGGGTCTAAATCATAGTGGTCGGAAAAAATTATTTCAGAGATTTGTTGATACTTTTTAGTGGTGGGTCTGGGTCCATAAGGCTCTGATGTGAAAAGAATTCTCTCCTGAAAGTAATTTCTAATCGCTGGATTTTCTGTATTGGAGAGTTGCTGTTTAATAAGTTCTATGAGAGTTGTTTTTCCAGAGTTATCCATTCCTTCAATAACTATAAAACACCCTGTGGATAAATTTTTCATACTTTTTAACTAAAGCATGACATTAACATAATGAACTAACTAAACGATGAAAGAAACAGCGAACAATGGTAAAACTAAAAACTTTTTGGAAAAACTAACTTCTATGGGGGTGCAACTCTGGACAGATAAAACCCAACTGCAACGAATAGAAACTGCAAGGGGGAGCAATGCTTTTCATATTCCAACAGGATCTTATGCATTAGATAAATCTTTAGGTACTGGAGGATGACCTTCTGGGAAGATTATTGAAATTTTCGGAACTGACTCATCGGGTAAATCGACACTAGCTTTACATGCGATCGCAGAAGCTCAAATGCAGGGGAAAACTTGCGTCTATATTGATTTAGAAAATACTTTAAATATACCTTGAGCTGAAAAAATAGGTGTAAAAACTGATCAACTATATATTAGTACTCCCTCCAGTGGCGAGGAAACCTTTGAGATAATTAATTCCCTAATACAGAGTCATGAAACAGACTTGATTGTAGTTGACTCTGTGGCCGCCATGGTGCCTGAAGCTGAATTAGATGCTTCGATTCACGATCAGGGAATGGGAATGCAAGCGCGCATGATGAGTAAGGGATTGAGAATTTTGCAATCTCACTTAATTAAATCTAATACTGCAATAATTTTTATAAATCAAGTTCGTGAACAAATTCGACAAACTTATGTACCTACAACCACCACTTCTGGAGGTAGAGCTCTAAAATATGCTGCAAGCATTAGAGTTGAAGTCAAAAGGCAAGAATCCATCAAACAGAATGATAAAATTATCGGCTTCCTTACAAAAATTACAATCATAAAAAATAAATTTAATAATCCTATGACTCAAGTTTCTTTGAGGCTTTATTTTGAGTCTGGGTTCGACAAAATTTGTGAATTAATTAATGCAGCTATAGAGGAAAAATTAATTGAAAAGCGAGGCGTGTGATTTTACTACAAAAATAAAAATTTAGGGCAAGGCCTTATGAATGTTAAGGAGAAACTATTAAGTGAAGAATGCAAAGAGGATATGGAAGAAATTCAAACCAAGGTGTTGAATTCTACTAAGTAGAGCTGTTTGCTCTACGATGTTTTAGTCACTACACCCCTTTTTTATTCCTCTGGTGATCCGCATATAGGGCATGCCTACACTTTAATAATTGGTGATTTAATTAAAAAATACTATGCCTTAATAGGTAAAAAAGCTTATCTACTCTGCGGAGTAGATGAACATGGTGAAAAAATCTCAAAAAGGGCTGATGAATTACATATGAGTCCTGATGAATTTGTTTCTAAAACAAGTGCAAAATTTAGAAAACTATGAGAGCGATTGGATATTAGTCCAGATGCATTTGTAAGAACCACTGACTCTGAGCATCAGCAACTAGTATTATCTGTATTTGAGTCTTTAATGGATGCTGGAAAAATATATTTATCTAATTGAAAGGGATATAATTGCGTCTCTTGTGAAACTAACTATTCTGAACAATATTACTCCCATAGCCAGGTTTGTGAAATGGGGCATAAGCTTCAAAGTCGAACTGAAAGCGCTTATTTTCTAAAGTTACAAGATGCGACAACATGATTAACTAAACACTACAACTCTGCTGAAATCATTATCCCTGAATATTACCTAAAAAATTTAACTCAAAATTTTTTAAACAAATTGGAAGATTTATCCATCACCAGAAAAAACCTACAATGGGGAATAAAACTTAAAGATGAAGCTTTCACTATATATGTTTGATTTGAAGCGTTAATTTGCTATTTCAGCAATTCAGCAATTCGGAAGATGTGGGAAGTAAATTCTAAAACTAAGATTATTCAAGTTTTGGGAAAAGAGATAGTCAGATTTCACTCTATTTACCTTCCTGTGATATTAAAAAGTCAAAATTTAAAGCTTCCGGAAAAATTGCTAGTGCATGGATGACTCTTGAATCATGATCGTAAAATCTCTAAATCTGAAATGAAAACTAATCCAATAATGCCCTTAACAGAAATTTTGAACACTCTTCATTTAGAAAGCATTAAATGATTTTTCAGCTTTTTAAATTGAACTGACGACCATCCTTTTGATATTAAGTTGGTAAAGCAATTATTTAATAAGTATGTAGTGAATTTATTAGGTAATTTAATAAATCGTTTGAAGGGAATTTTAGCTAAAAATGAAAATTCTACAAGTTTTATAAATGGTGAAATAAAACATGTAGAAATTAAAGAAGAGTGACAAAAAGGTACTATATTACTTAATAATTTAGAAACTTGGGTCACTGAATTAAAGATTACTTCCATTATTCACGAAATAGTGAATCTTTTGGAAAAAGCCAATAAAATGGTTGAAAAAATAGAGCCTTGAAAATTATCTGTAGAATCTGGAGATTATAAAGAATTAAATGTTTATCTTTACAGGCAATTAGCTTTATCAGCATATCTTTTGTCTCCTATTTTTGGCAATGCTAAATGACAAATATTAAAACAATCTCTGTCAATCAAAAATAGTATAGATAGTGTAATTAATCTAGATTATTGGAATTCCATCCAAAATTTTTCCAATATTTCTTTACCCCCAATTACTAACTTATTTGAAAAATATTCTTAATTTATGAAAATAAATTTGGAGTATGTCGTTGTTTCGAAATTTGGCCAAAAAAGTCAAATCTACGAGTGCATTTCACTATTTAGCTCAATTACTTACCTCTTCCGCTAAACAATGAAATCCTGAAACTTTAAAAAACAATATAAAAGACTTGTTGGTGCAAATTGACTTTAATCTAGAATTGGCTAAATCTATCTCCGAGTCAACTGTTAAATCTCTCGCAGACTTCTCCTCCTTAACTGCCTCTTTAGTGAAGGAAAAATTATCTGATACCTTGAAAAAACACTATTTAGAACATACCCCTTATAAAAAAAATAATTCTGATAAATTGATAGATTTAATTAATTGGCTGCCAGGAATCAAAAATGTTTTTTTTGTGGTAGGCTCCAATGGAGTAGGAAAGACTAGTTTTATTGCCAAGTTAACATACTACCTAAAGATGAATCAATGTCATAACAAAAAAATACTCTTGGTAGCTAGTGACACCTTTAGGGCGGGAGCTGTCAAGCAATTAGAGGAATTGGCTCAACAACTTAATGTTGAAATAATTCTCCCTCGAGCAGCTGAAACTGCGGGATCCTTAATTTATAGAACTTTGAGGGAGCAGAATGATTATGATTTAATCATTTTTGACAGTGCTGGTAGACAATATAATAATCAAAATCTACTGGCCGAAATTAAAAAACAATTTAATGTAATGCTCAAATTTTTAGGTCGTTCTCCTGAGGAAATATTCTTAATTGTCGACTCTACATTAGGTATTTACTCTCACGCAGAAATGGAGAAAATGCTAGATGCTATTCCTATTACAAGCCTAGTCTTAACAAAAATGGATAGTACTACACGAGGAGGGGCGATCTATAATCTAAAGCCTAAATTTCCAATGCCAATCAAATTTATTTCTTTTGGTGAGAAAATCCAAGAAATAGAGCCTTTTAATATTTCTGACATAACAACTCAATTAGTAAATAATATTTTTTCCGACGACTTACTAAAAATTTAGCTCTTAAGCGCTGCAATTCTCTAAACCCCCGTTATGGGGGTTTAGAGATAGATTAACGAACCTTTAGGAGGGTTTTTGTAGACTTGCTTTAACTTTTTTATCAAAAGCTACTGCTGAATTGTAACCTGCTTTTTTTAACTTATGGTCATTCACGCAAGCTTGTATTAATTCGCTAATATTTCGACCCGCCTGAACAGGCAAAATGTAATAGGGTATTTGTATACTCAATAATTCTTTATATCTAATATCTTCTCCTCAATTTTCTAAAGGCTCTTCTGGCTTAAAGTTTTTATGATGTTTCAATTCAATTATTATGTGAATTTTTGTCTCGTCAATTATTTTGGATCTTCCAATTGCTTCCTTAATATTTATAATTCCTATTCCTCGAATTTGAATAAACTCGCTTGTATGTGTGTTGGCTCTAGCTATAACTGCATTACCCAGTCTAGTAATGTTGATAGCATCATCTCCCAAAAACAGATGATTCAAACTTAATAAATCTAAAATAACCTCAGTTTTACCTATTCCTGGTTCGCCAATAAGAAGCACTCCCTCTCCAAAAATGCTGACCACAGAACCATGAATGGTAGTTCAAGAGGCTAATGTTTTAGAAAGTCACGCTCCTACGGAGGAAAAGATATCTTGAGTAGAATAGTCAAATTGAATAATGGCTGATTGATTGTTATTAAATTCTTTGTTCAAACTAATTAATAAATCTGTTTCAGTAAAGTTTTTACTTAATAAGAATAATGGCGGGTTTTTGAGGACAATGTTTTTTATAGAAGTCCGTTTTTTTTTTTCATCTAAAAAGTGAAAGAATTGACACTCTCGCTCGCCCCAAACGACTGCAGAATTAATGCTTTGATTTGGAAAGGCGCCACTTAACTCCATTCCTAGTCTGCTTAAAGCAGACTCCTTAATTACTCTACTACAAGTTTCTGGAGACTTGTTTACAAATTTTCCTCCAAATCTTTTAAAAATGGAAAAGACTGTGACTTTAACTTCTTTCACATGCGATAAAAAGTTACTCCACCTAGGGTGGAGTAACTACTAAATCTACTATTTGTTTTGAATGGCCTCTATTCCCGGCATACTACTTCGTTCTAGAAATGTTAAAGTAGCTCCACCACCCGTTGACACAAAACTAAATTTATCCGCTATTCCCTTTTTTTCTGCAGCTGCCACAGAATCTCCTCCACCGATAAGAGAATAAACCCCTTTACTAGCAGTTAAATCAGATAACTTTTTAAGAATTTCAAAAGTGCCTTTTGAATAATTGGACATTTCAAATACCCCTAGAGGTCCGTTCCAGATCACAATCTTAGCGCCTTCAAGTATCTTGGAAAACTTTTCAATAGTTTTAGGACCTATATCTAATGCCATCCCAACTCCCCAATGATCGGAATTGTCTTCAATAATACGTCCAGGAATATCTGCAAAAGAGTCAGACACTACATGATCAATGGGAAGAACTATTTTACCAGAGTAATTTTTTAATAACTTAGAACATTCATCTAAATAATCATCTTCGACTAAAGATTTACCTATAGATTTTCCCTGAGCTTTTAAAAATGTGTAAGCCATTCCTCCCCCAATTATTAATGTACTAACATGATTAACAATCTCTTTAATGAGCTTTAATTTATCTGAAACCTTACTACCTCCCAAAATCATCACTTTACCGTCTGGGGGAGCATCTAATACAAAATTAAGGGCTTTTAATTCCTTTTCAATAAGAAAACCTACAGCGCTTTGCTGGCTTCTCTCTGCTACCCCCACATTTGAAGCATGAGCTCTGTGAGAAGTGCCGAAAGCGTCATTCACAAAAATATCTCCAATTTCAGAATAAAATTGTGCTAGAGCTGGATTATTTCCACTCTCTCACTTGACATTTTGCTTGCTTTGAGGATCTATATCATAGTATCTTGTATTTTCCAATACAAAAATATCCACTTTAGGGTTATTTTTAATAGTTCCTTTCACATTTTCAAAGGAAGTGGTGTTGATAAAAAGTACCTTCTTATTGAAAAATATTTTTTGAATTTCTTGGGCAACAGGCAATAAACTTTTAGAGCCGTCAGCAATTTCATCATAATTCTTAATTCGATCAAAATGACTCAATATCACTACCTTACATTCTCTATCCAGTAAATATTGAATAGTCTCGATAGATCCCAATATTCTAGTTTTGTTCATCACCTGACCATCTTTAACAGGCACATTTAGGTCCAATCTAAGTACAACTGTCTTTCCTGAAGGCTCAAGATCACGTAAAGTGACCTTATTGTACCTCACGAGGAGATTAGATAAAAACTACAAAGAGATGTAGTAGTGGAGTGTTCTAGACAATTGGCTAACATAAGAAGACTCATTATCATATCATGCATATAATTTCACTTCTCCGGTAGGTAACACTTTAGTTAAGAGGGAGTCAAAAATAGACCCATAAGTGCTTCCGACAATATCTGAAGACACTATTGGATCTTTCAAATATAACATGGTTTCATTCTGAGCCGATTCTAGAGCAGCGTTGACCTCCTCTGCTGTAACATTTTTACCTAAACGTACCACCAAGTCTACTAATGAGCCTGTCAAAACTGGAACTCTATGAGCAATTCCATCTAGCTTACCTTTCAAGTCAGGAATCACTTTACCTATAGCGGCAGCTGCTCCGGTGGTAGTTGGAATAATCGAATTGGCAGCTGCTCGAGTTCTTCTTAAATCTGCATGAGGCGCATCTTGTAGTCTCTGGTCTGAAGTAAAGGCGTGAATGGTAGTCATAAATCCAGACTGCACTCCAAATTTTCTATGCAACACTTTAACAACAGGAGCCAATGCATTGGTAGTGCAAGAAGCTCCAGAAATTACCGTATCAGAAGTGCTAATCGAATTATGATTTACGTTAAAAACAATAGTTTTTATAGCATCATCTTTTGCAGGAGCTGAGATTAATACTTTCTCAGCTCCTGCATCCAAGTGGCATTGCACTGCATCTTTAGTTAATAAACGTCCCGAACATTCCACCACGCAATCAACTTCTAACTCTCCCCAGTGGTAGCTCTTTTCTTTCAAGAAATTAAAGACCTTCACTGTTTTTTGTTTTCCGCTATCAATGTGAGTTAAGTAAATGTTTTCTGCATCACTTTTAACCTCTCAATCTTTCAACACTCCTTGAGAGCTGTCATACTTTAATAAATGAGCTAAAACCGATGCATCAACAATATCATTAACTGCTACTACATTAACGCTAGGTGAGGATAACAAATTTCTAAATAATAACCTACCTATTCTTCCAAATCCATTAATAGCAACTCTGTAAAACTCCATAACGCTAGTCTAATTTTAACTCAAAAAATTGTTGAAAGGTATTAAAAAGATGCTCCATATCTGCTACATCATTCAAAAAGGAAAATGAAAATCTAATCTGTCTCTTCAAAATTGTTGAACTTACATTACATAAATCATATGCTCTAAAAACAATATTTCGGCTTTCAAGAAAGTATAGAAAATCATGTAAATATTCTGAATCAAATCCTACTAAAAAAATGAGTGATTTAGGAGAATGAGAGTAGCTTAATTTTGGATGCTTTGGAAAATTTTTTATTCAATAAGCTCTCAATTCATTTTCTCTGTCTTTCTTAGTTCTTAGATTTCAATGTTTTTGTTCTAGTAGAACGTAAATATACAGATAAAGAGATCTTCAATCTAAGGAATGCCCTGTTCTATTGCAAATGTTTTGGGTGAAATCTCTGTCTTTAGATAGAACTACCCCTAAACCGAAAGGTCCATAACATTTATGCGCCGAAAAATAACAAAAATCAAACATCGATATCACCCGATCTTTTTGCTCTCAGAGGGGCAGATATTGAGTTAAGTCTCCAATAATGGTCAACTGAGGATATTTAATCCTTAAAGCACTAATCTCTGATTGTAAAGCGCTGTGAATGCCTAGGTTATCTATCAAGGAAATTAAAAGAACGTCATTGTCTTGAAATTTAAAGGTATGAATATTCCGAGCAGAATAATAGTTGATTTCTACAAAATGATTAATAAATTCTGTTTGTAGAAATTTCAGACTTGAACAATTGGAAATGTGCTCCTCTTCGCAAAGCTGCACCCGTAAGTTAGATTTTTTATGTTTTTTAAATATATACTCTCATATTTCATTAATTCCATAAGTGGCAGAAGGGACTAGTGATATATTCTTCGGTGGTACAGATAAAAATTCACTTAATTCCTTTAAAAGGGTATTAAGAATTTCCTCGCGAGTGGATAATCACTCTCCAACTGCATAACTTTTACATAATGCTTCAATATATCCATTCGTTTTTAGTGAAGTTGCGGCATTATCTAAATAAGTTAATTTATGAAAAGTCTTCATTGCAAGCTTTTCGCTTTTCCTTACTTCTCCTATATTTTTGCTTCTCTTTGTCTGAATTCTTGTTATATTTACACAGATGAATTTCTACCTTAATTCTCCTATTTTTTAAAAATACATTTCCTGGCAAAATCACATATTTTTCTCTTTTAGATAACTCAATAATTTGATTAATTTCTCTCCTATTTAAAAGTAATTTCAATTTCTTATCTAAAAAATTATTTAAAAACAGCTCTTGATCTGTACTATTTACATAGCCATTATTTAGGCTCAAAGATTTTTTCAATATTTTTCCCGCCGCTAAAGGTGGAAGTGCAAGTCCTGCTACATAACTATGATGAATCGAATATTTATAGAGTTTTCGTTTATTCCCCTGGATAAATCATTCTGGCACTCTAACATTCGACAAATTCATCTCAAGAATAGTCCACTTTACGCAGTTTAACCACTTGACCTAAGGCTCGTCATTCTTTAGTTCTCACAAATCCATCATATATCTGATCAATTAATACCATATAGCCCCAGGGAAAGCGGGACATAACCACCCCATCAATTTCTTTTTTTATTTTTTCTGCAACAAGATACTTATATATTTTTCTAGACACAAACCGCTTTTCTGCTAGTACGCTTCTCTGTTCAGTTATATTAGCTAAATAAGCCATTTCCCTGAGTTCTAGAGCACTATTAATTATTTCATGATGGAGAGTTGTTTCTCTCAGAAAAACACACAATCATAGAGATTTATGAATTAATAGGTCGGGTAATCTCCGAATTGGAGAAGTGAAATGAACGTAATAGTCTGTATTAATTCCAAAATGTCCTATGTTATCTGATCTATATTCTGCTTTTGGAAGCGCTTGCAATAAGTTATGTTGAATAATCTTGTAGTGGATAGAGTTTTTCGCCTCGAAAAGTCATCCATTCAATATATTTACTTCCACTCCAATATTGTCCCTCTGTGGTACAGTAAAGTCGCACCCTAACTCCCTAACTTCTTCCACAAAATTTTTCAATCTATCTATTTCTGGTTTTCTATGAGTTCTATATAAAGTTTCAATATCTTCTCTTGCTAAAAATCTCGCTACCAATTGATTAGCTAAAATCATGCAAGTTTCTACCAATTGTTGTGCCTCTGTGCCTCCCAATTCATTTTTGCACAGCGAAGTTAATTCTCCTTTTTCATTCAACTCTAACTCGAATTTGTCTTGAAAAATTTTTAATGATTGATATCCTTCGTTTCTTCTCTGTTTTTGTATTAATTTCATAACATGATAGGCGGAAATTACTGATTTTTCTATTTCAGCTCCATAAATATTATTTACTCCTTCTGTGCCATATTTATTTAAAAATTCATTTACCTCTTGATAGTTAAAACGTTTTTGAGAAATAATAGTTGCTGGAAAAATTTGCAGAGTTTCCTCCTTAATTTTTCCCGTTAAATCTACTTCTATAAAAAGACAAATTGTATGCCTCTTCTCTCCCTCCTTCAGTGAACATAAATCTTCTGATAGGATGGGTGGTAACATGGGAATTACCTTATCTACTAAATAAATGGAAGTACCTCTCCTTTTTGCTTCTTCGAAAATAAAAGGACATAAACTTAAATATCCTCATACATCAGCTATGGCCACATACAATTTAAAAGCATTTTCTGATCGTTCTGCGCAAATGGCATCATCAAAATCTTTTGCATTTATTCCATCTACAGTAAAGAAACACTTGCCCTCCAGATTTTTATAAAGGGAAACATTTTTAGCCAGAATAGACTCTCTCATTTCCTGTAGTTTATTAATTTCTGTCTGAAATTTGTCATCATCAAATCGGCCAGGAAGCTGCAAATCAGCTATCAAAGAAAAAAAATCTACTTTACCAGAAGAGGAATGTCCTAAAGTTTTTAAGACTTCCCCCTCCATTCTTGCTGGAGGAAACTGATGCAATTGAATAACCACCTTATCACCTACTTGCACTTCCTGAAAGTAACCTCAGACCTCCCGCAAGCCTGATAGTTGCGGATCATCAAAGAATACCTCTAATTTTTTTCTCGAAAATTTAATAATTTCCGCAACAAACCTAGTCTTAAATCTTTCAATAACTTTGACTACCTCACCCTCTAATTTTTCAGTAGAACAATTGGAAATTCCCTTAAAAACCCTAAAGGATACTAAATCATTATTCAACGCGCCCTTTAAATTGGTAGGTGATATATTTAGCTTGATTCGGGGGATGAACCCCGAACCGCTAAATCTATTTACCTTTACACGTCTATAATTGGGCTTATTATCCAATCAAAAATCAATTACCTAAAAAATGGTTAGCCATGTTGATTTTTTCTCAAAAGTGCAATACACAGTGAAAAAAGAATCAAAGTTCCTAAAAACATACATAACTTCAGTATCTTAATAATGCCATAATCCTTGGTTTTCTTAAATAGCTCAATATCATAACCTGAGAGGACTGAAAATCCTCCGGTTGAACCGGAGGAAGAGAGTAGTAACCCTAGAAGTAAAAGAACAAAAGAGGTAAGATAAATAGCAACTTCTAGTGAGATTTCAGTTTACTAAAAATTATGGAATCGTAATCATTCTCAATTTTTCTACTTGTCTTTGTTTAGCTAAAACAATTTCCTTCTTTTTATCCAACTCAGACATTGCCTCTTCATATTGTCTGCTAGTTTTAGATCCAACGTAATAAAAAGCCCCGGTTGTCATGGCTGCCAATGCAGTAAATGATGCTCCAAAAACTTTAATGAAAATGGCAGAATCTAGGAAAAGCTTAATCATCTTCTAGTATCTAGTCTACCTTCTGTTCTATATGTGTAACGTGTTTTCTACAGTTCTTACAAAATTTTTTCAACTCTAACTTCTTGTTAGTGATTGTTTTATCTATTTTCCGTTGACTCAAATAATTTTGAAATTTACACCCCATACACTTGAACAAAATAGGCACTCTAACTGCCACAAATTATTCCCCTTATTTAGCTCTAAAGAATTTTATTTTTTGCTGTTTAATTATATATTTATCACATGCAAACTAAAATATCGAGAAATATTTTCTTTTTGGTGGCTTCGGGCAGAATCGAACTGCCGACACACGGTGCTTCAGACCGTTGCTCTACCGACTGAGCTACGAAGCCCCAAAATTTATATGGCGGGCCCTACGGGATTCAAACCCGCGATCTCCACAGTGACAGTGTGGTATGTTAGATCACTACACCAAGAGCCCAAATGGTAGCGGGAGTAGGATTTGAACCTACGACCTTCAGATTATGAGCCTGACGAGCTAACCAAACTGCTCCATCCCGCGATCAACAAATCGGAGCGGCATCCCTCATTTAAACAAAATGCGGGATTACCAACAACCCCTTCCTTAAAGCTTAATAAATTTAATGGCGGAAGCTAAGGGATTCGAACCCCTGCGCGACTCTTCGACGCCTCTCAGTTTTCAAGACTGATCCCTTCAACCACTTGGGTAAGCTTCCCTTTGGTAGCAGGAGTGGGGCTCGAACCCACGACCTATCGGATATGAACCGATCCCTCTAACCAACTGAGATATCCTGCCTAAAACAATGGTCGGGACAACAGGATTTAAACCTGCGACCTCCTGGTCCCAAACCAGGCACTCTGATCAAACTGAGCTATGTCCCGAAAATGGCCTCCTAAATAAGAGTCGAACTTATAACCTCTAGCACCGCAAGCTAGTGCTCTATCCATTGAGCTATTAGGAGAAATTTGGAGGTGTCTATCAGATTCGAACTGATGTATGTGGAGGTTGCAGCTCCATGCCTTACCATCTTGGCTAAGACACCTTTTCTTTTCCATCTCTGATATTAAATATTGGAATGCATTCCGAGTGAGGAATGGCCTCTCATTTGCGTTGTCTCAATAATTTGATTTCATGCTTATAGGGAGACACTAACTGAATCTTTTCCTCTCCCCTGGAATTAGTAACTTTTTTTCTTCAGAATGGTGTTTCAACAATTATAGATAGATTGGAAAAGTGTGGGTCATATGCTCAAGAGCAAATTGTATCTCATCCAATATTTCCGTATCCATAGTTTGCATGCCTATCCTTTTTGCTACCTTGTGGGTTCATAGAATCCCCTAGATGAATTACCCTCACCCTATTTAACCCTAGACTTTTATCTATTTCTCCCTTAAACTCCTCAATTTTGGACAAATCATAACCACTATCGTGCAAATGGCAGGTATCTAAACATACTCCCAATTTGGAATCTCAATCGCAAAGCTCGAATATTTTTTGTATCTCTCCTATATTTTTTCCCAATTGATTTGATTTGCCAGCCATAGTTTCAATGCAAAACCAATAGTTTATTGATTTAGTTTCATTCAACACAGACCTAATATTGTTTGCTGCACAATGCAATCCCTCCTCTAAAGTCCTTCCAGTATAATAGCCGGGATGAACCACAAAATTTTTGATTCCCATCTTATGCATTCTTGTAATTTCATTAACTAGTAAATTTTGGATAAATCCATCACGATCCTCCTGAGCTAAGTTGAAAATATAGGGTGCGTGGACTACTGATTTTTCAAAGTCAACTTTATTATCTCTGGCTAATGACAGAGCTTCTGACAAAAACATTTCAGGAATTGGAATTCGCTTCAAATTTTGTGGTGGGCCTGTAAAAATCATAAAGATGTTAGCTCCATTATCAATCGTTTCTTGTACTACTCCTACTAGATACTTCCTTTCCTTTCTAAGAGAAATGTGGGAGCCTAATAAAAGGCTCCTCTTTGAAATTCCCTAGAAAGGAGTTAGTCTAATACTTAAGAACCTCCATGGGTTAATACTTTTTTCATACTTTCCGCCCCCAACAAGATGCACTCCATTCTATGCGCTGAATCCTGAAAAAGATTCATAATCCTTAAATTTTCACTTAATAAGATTTCATGATACTGTAATCCATTCAGCATATCCAAATAATTGTTGATAATAGAAATCGCCTGACGAAGTGGCTTATCTTCAATCTCTAGACAAACTGCATTAATTGATGCCTTCATAAGTGCACATCCTTTACATTGGACTTTAATGCCTTCTACCCTCATGGAATTACTTTTAACGATTATCTTCATCTCATCCTCACAGTTAGGATTTTTAAAAGGTTTCATCTTCGCAAAACTAGGGTCATCAATAAAATACTTAGTCATTCTGGCTAAATTGTAAACCAAAAAATGATATAGATACAAAAGAAAACCAGGGACTAAGTCCCTGGAAAATTTAAAGAAGAGTTACTCTTCTTTTAAGTTAGAGCAGGAATGATGACATTCGTGACAGCAGCTGTTGTGACGACAGCAGTGATGGATGCAATGGCAACAGTGATGGTGCTGTAAAGAACAAGTAGAACAGGAACAATCAGAAGAAGTTTTCTTGCAATCGCAACAACTCATAATAACCTAAATTAGTCTAAAGAAAAAATACAAGTTTATTTTAACATAACTGGCTTTTTATATTACAAAATTACCTTTTTCCCTCATTAACAAAATGAGGGAATATTCGTTTCATATGAGAATCTATTACCAAGAGAGTGAATACGATTGTGGAGTGTCAGTGACCAGATCCTTGATAAACCATTTTTTAGGAAAAAATATTAGCAGAACTGAAATTTTTGATCAGTTAAATATTTCTGCTCAAGGACTTTCAATTTTTGAATTGGAGGAAATTAATAAAAAATATGGAATTCATCTAGAATCCTATAGAGTCTCTTTACAAGAATTACAAAAATCCGATATTCAAGAATTTTTTGTGATTTTACTCTACCGAAACCATTCAGAACATTTTGCAATAGCTAAAAAAAGGGGCAAAGCTCTCATACTTTATGACTCAACCATGGGAAAAATTCATATGAATTTCCAACAATTGGCTCCAATTTTTGCAGAAAAAATCCTATTAATTCAAAAAATCGACACAAATAGTCCTGCGCCTCTCATTAACTATTCAGAGTCGGAAATTTCAATATTACAAATTCATAAATTATGAAAAACTACAGGGATTTCTCTCTTAATTTTTGTATTTATAATTCTCAGCTTTGCTATTCACAAATTAATTTTTGAAGACGTAATTCAAAGCCATCACTGAGGCAATATTTCTGCTTTTATTTTCCTCTCACTTTTCTTAATTTGTATCTGGTCTCTGGGTGAGTATATTAAAGATATTTTTTACCTACAAGATAAACAATGATACTTAAAAAACCTCTATTCACTATTTTTTGAAAAATTAGAAAACAAAAAGAATTATTTTTTCTCTAAGATAGGTAAAAATCAACTTCTTTTACTTCATCAACATATTCAAAATATTTCCTTGTTTTATGGAGAACTTCTAAGTTCTTTCATTTCGGGAATATTAATTTCAGCCACATTAACTCTCTACTTAGTCTATTTGCAACCTTGATTTTTAGTAATAATTCTAGTTATGTTTGCTCTTAAATTTGCAAATTACCAATTCATAAAAAAGTGAGATTCCATTCAATTTAGCCAAACTCTTCAAAATAGCATAAATGTTCAAAAAATACTATTTGCACTCAATAATTTTTTGAAGAAAGAGTGAAATCTACATAAATTCCTATTTTTAAATAAGTCAATCAAAAATGAAATTACTGCATATCAACTTACAGAAAAAGAGTGTAATTACAAAAAGATTTTGTTTTCAAAACTCAATTTTTTTATTACACATGCAATAAATATTGCAATATACATTATCAGTTGTTATCTATATTTTCGAAATGATATCAGCCTTTCCAATATGGTCCTTGCGGGAATGATTTATTCTCAATTAAATATACATCTAGACAAAATTATTTCCACAGGAATTCACTGAGAAAAATGCATGGAATCTCTCAAGCAATTTAAACACTTCTTATTTAATGACAACATTACTGAAAAGAATAAGATGAATATTTCTCTCCCTGCCGTCATTGCGTTAAAGGAGTTAAATTACCACAATGGTGTTAAAACAATATTCCATAATTTAAATCTAGAAATTTATCCTGACACTTTCCTTATGGGTTCCTCAGGAATAGGAAAAAGTACTCTCTACAAATTAATCTCATCAAAGCTGCCAAATGCATTAAATTCTGTCTTCTTTAATAAGATAGCTATCTCAGACATTTCTGAAAAATGCTTTAACCAATTAATTATCTATCAAAATTCTCAAACTGAATCGAAAGAATTCAATTGAGCTGAATTAGTTCAATATGTCAATAGTGATCAAATAGAAAAAATTCATGTACTAATTGACAAAATAGGAATTTCTTATGGTCAAAATCCTGCCACATATAAATTAAGTGATGGGCAAAGACAATTTATTAATCTTCTAAATTTACTTAAATTTTCTCAAAAAATTTTGCTCTTAGATGAGGTTACTTCTCATATAAACCACGAAATAAAACAAGAGGTATTTAAAACGATTTTTCCTATTCTAAAAACGAGAAATTTTGTCATTTGCTCAGATCATAATACTGAATTTAGTGAATTCTTCAAACATCAAATAAATCTCAACCAAATTCTCGAAGCTTAAAAATGCTCTTAAAAGAAGCGCTTTCAGCTTTTTCTCTAGTCGCGGGATTATTTACTATCTCGGGCTTTGCGATCAAAGTGGACAAATTTGAGAATAATCACATTTTGCAAGATCCTAAAACAGAAAAAACCAAAATGTTTTTACCAATAGAAAGCTTTAACAAGTTGAATTTAAAAGCTGGAGATAACTTCAAATACTATGTCGGAAGTGACATGAGAATTAAGAAAATTACTCAAATAGAAACTCATTCTAACCATACAACCTTAATTTTTGATGAACCATTTCATGAGGATAATCACCTAAAAGTGGAATCAGTTAAATACTATTTAGAAGCAAAGCCTTTTTGGGCAAATCTATTTAAATAAACTGGCGGAAACTGAGGGATTCGAACCCTCGCGCAGCTTTTGGCCGCCTAGCATCTTAGCAGGATGCCCCCTTAACCACTTGGGTAAGTCTCCTTGATTGAGATGATAAATACATCAACCATCATTCTTCTCTATGACAGAAAATCACTCTCTCCCGAAAAGGGAGAGTAAATATTTAGAGTTTAAACCTCTAAATCTAAAGTAGGGAGAACCACTCTGTTATAGTATTCCTGCTCAGTCATGCCCGAACGCTGCGCTGCTGCAATATTTTCTTTCTTTTTCTTGTAGGTGTATGCATTAGCTCCCAGAGAACAAAGATTTACAAATATAAAACAAGTATCAATTGCAACTCATTCTACAGGAGGCTTTCCCAACAGAGAACAAAGAGAGCTGATACTCATTAAGGTGGCTGTTCCGCAGGAAAACACCATAAATTTAGTTTCTAATCCTGAAGTATCTTTAGTAACTCACACAGTCTTACAGTGATAAAATGTAGCAATTGATAAAAATACTGCTCCCAGCATTGTAAATGCTGCTGAAATTCAACCATGCCAAGCTGTGCCGTTATTGTCTTCAAAAAACGGTATCGTGGTCAGCCATTGTATCATTAATAAGTTAATAGGCTCTTTTGCCCCTCACTAGAGGATTCAAATAATATTTACAATAATTTTCTTCACTAATTCCTAGATTTTGCGCCTTCTTAGAATTAGTCATCTTTAGATAAAAGATATAGCCGCAAGTGAACAGCAAAAATGTATTTATATATACAAAAGCCATCAAACGTACCAATTTCACTGTACAGCCAGGAGTGCATGAAATTAATCCAGGCAGACCAAAAAGGGCTCCTACAAATAAAGCGCAAGAAGTTGCTAAATGGAACGCAAAAATCTTAAATGGTACAACGGCAGAATTTTTACTCCGAAAGGTAGCGATAAACTGAGGTCAAAAAGATAAAGTAATTGTGGTAGCTCCCAAAAAAGCTAGCACGCATGCTGCTATATCAAAACCAGATGGCTGTCCATTCAAATCTAAAAAAAGCAGAGAATTTTGAAAAAACTACTAATCGAAAAAGTAGCTAAAAAAATAAATTAAAACTAGATTTTACTTACTTAAAAACCTAAATTTTCTGAAATTTTTAGGTCTGCTTAGAAAAATAGCTTAACTATTTACAGAGACTGAAAAATAATCGTAGTATCAGCTCAACTTATTATGGGAGAGCAACTTGAATTTTATTGTTACTAATAGAGTATTTACATCAATTCACTTATACAAAAAATAAGCTAAAACATCATTTTCTGAAATATAATGTTTGGAATTCAAAGATTTCAATTTACTCATGATTCTAGACTTAACATATTTTTTTAAATGATCTAGAAATACTCTTCGATTTCATAAGTGATTGTGACTATGTGTAAAATTTCTAACTTTATCTTGCATTTCTCAGGCTATGGAAGCCTGAGAAAGTCTGTTAAAAACCCTTAAAAGGGAGGCGTTAGAAAAAAAATTTAAATACTTCGGAGAATCGAGTCTGTTAAATTTTTCCGTTTCAGATAAATTAACAACTCCTGTTAAGTAACTAACGGAGCCTAAAAAAAGAAATAGGCACATTGAGAGAGCAATCCTCTTCCTTCATCCAAATAAAATCACCTGCTAATAAATATCTCTTCAAAGAGAGTTACATTTTTTCGACTATTCAAGTATGATCTAATCTCAAATTTTTTAATAGTGGATCATAAGGATTAATGGTTACTAATGGATCTGCAACTGGCTGATTGTGTTGGTGGGATTGTAAGTCAGAACGAATCTGAATAATATTAGTTCAATCATCCTGAGATATTGCGATAACAACATCAACTTTACCTACTTTCCGAGAGAGTCAGCCAAATGGTGAGTCTTGTTGTCTACCTTCAGGGAATTCTAAGTGTCAAACACCATTCTTTTCCTCCTTCCACATATAATTTTTTAAGTCAATATCCTGTCATTTACTATCGCTTTCCACTCTTGCCTCAATCTTTCCACTTAAAGTTCTGATTCTTAGAGAAATTTTTTCTGATGGCTGCTCCGATATTTCTCATATACTGAGTACAGGCTTGCCAGATACAATTTCTTCTTGATTGGCTAGGTAAAGTCCAACTTTTTGGATTTCTGTTTCTGCAGCCCTCGGGACCCCCAATTTTACCTTCTTAATTAGCTCTAGTGTAACCGACCTGGAATTTTTATGGAAATCATCTGGTCCTACAAAGTGGTAATTTTTTAAAGTAAGGTTATTCCTGAGGTTATATTTAATAATTTGATTCTGCAGTGAATCCAGTGCAACTGGCCATCGATAATTATGCTTGGCCAGATTGTGAGATATTTCTCTATTTATAGAAAAAATGGTATCTAACAGAAATTTAGAGTTACCTGTACTCATTTCTCTTGTAACTGGATCATTTTGAATATCAATAAAAGAAGAGCTTCTATAAACTAGACACTTTAAATTAGAAAAGGAGGAGTTGCAACTCCTTCCAGTATTTTTCAGAAATACTTTATCTATTAATTGTGAAGGTAATTTATGTTTAATTTCTATTAAATTATCTGGAATATTTCAATTGCTAGAAATAAAATATTCTCCATCAATCTTGAAATAGCCTTCATGAGGAACTAAAGATAACGCATAATCCCCTAGATTAAATACAGGCGAAACGCCTGTATTAATTAACAACTACTACTTTTTAAGTAGAGCTTGTAGGAGGCATTTCGTCTGAATCAAAAATGGAATTATAAATGGTAGATAAATACTTATGATACAGCTCATAATCAAATAAAGAGAGAAATTTCTTAGAGTACTTAACTAAAGATCTATAGTAAGTGGATCGAGAAATAAACATCTTATCATAAGTCAATTTACGCATAAAACAATCTTCTAAAAATTTTTTTTCATGTTCCAGTAAACTATTTAAGGCAAATCTTACTTCTTTAGCGTAAACGTCTCAGTATTGTAACAATTGATCTACAAATAATTCAGTATAATTGTTTCTCATATTTAAAACACACAATTTATAAATAGCCCTTTCTGCCATTTCTATTATTGCCTTATTTCGTCTTTGCTGCTCTTTCCTGGATAATTTTGTAGCATCTTTTTCATTTTCCTTTTTTGGACATAAATTTCTTCTCACTATTTAAACAAAGCTTTTCTCCAATTCACTAAACCTGCTCATCATATTAATGTCGATCACTCTCAAAAAAGTCATAAATTTATAGAAAAAAACTGACTTAATCTTTCGTGAAAATAAGTTTAATGAAATTCCCAAATACTTTTAAAATCCCTGAGCTTTCCAGTAATGCCAAGCTTAAACTTTCAGGCATTTCCGGTGCCTTTATGTTACCCATAGCTTCCATGGCTGTTACAAGTTTTTTTTAAGTGTTGGTGGCACTCTTGCAGCCAGTTCTGACTCAATCAAATCAATCGGACAATCTTTGCAATCAATCGCCTTACCTATTCTTCAAGCGTTCCCGCTATTATTGTGTATATCTTTTTCAATCGCCTTTACTAAACAAGACGCAGGAACTGCCGTGTGATGTTCTATTTTATCTTTTTTTACATTCATCTATTTTCAAGCCCCCTTTATTGAGTTAGGAGCTTGTAAAGATGGGTGCTGTACGAACTGTTGCACAGATGGATGCTCATGCGCTAATGGTAAGAATTGCTGTTGTTGCTCTCTTCTATGCTGTACGAAAAAAACAGAAGAACTAAAAATTTTGCACATCTCCAATGCGGGACGTAATCTGGTGCCAAGTATAGTTACTAGAATGTTTGGAGTTAACACGTTAAATACTTCTATTTTCGGTCCTATATTTATTGGAGGAGTAATGATTCCCTTTCTCTTAAAAAGATATTCAGAAATTAAATTACCTACATATCTAGCATACTTCTCAGGAAAGAGACTCTTACCATTAATCTGTTCCCTTTCTGTACTACCATTAGCGCTATTAACCTTACTTTTTTGGCCTTGAATTTGAACAGCCCTATCTTATTTAGGTAATTGAATTGCAAAATCTGAAGGAGTTGATACATTCTTCTTTGGCTTATTAGAAAAATTATTAATACCTACAGGATTTCACCACATTTTTGCCTCTCTTTTCTGATACAGCCCCTTAGGAGGAGATGTTCAATTAGCCTTAAAAGATGATAATGGCGGTAAATGTTGTGAATTACTGTGTTGCAAAAATAACATCTCTCTTAATTCCCCTTCTTTGCAGGGAGATGCTCTAATAGGGCTTTATAGTCTATCCTTTCCTACCAATGACATAACTTCAAAGAAAATTTTTGAACACTTCCAAGAGAAGAAAATTTTTGCAGGACGTTTAGCGCAAGGGAAATTTCCAATTATGCAATTTGCTCTTCCTGCTGCGGCTTTGGGGATATACTATTCACATCATCCTCAAAAAAGGGCTGAAGCTAAAAAAACCTTAGTACCTGGAGTCTGGAATTCCCTTATTTTAGGAATAACAGAGCCTATAGAATTCAGCTTTATGTATACAATTCCGAAACTCTTCTACTGATTCCACTCGACAATGTGTGGTCTTTCATTCCTGCTGATGAGATTGTCGGGTAGCCATATTCCAACTTCTTTTTCTGGAGGAATCATTGAATTGATAATCAATGGAGTTATTCCAGTTCAAAAAGGTACTCAGTTTTACTATTGAGCAGCTATAGGATCAGGATTGGCTATTATTTATTTCACTGTCTTTTACTACTCTTTCTTAAAATTTCACACACAACAACCTACAGCTACCGAACCTAATCTTGCAGGTGGAGAGCAAAAACCGGCTCTATCAGAAATGGAACTGTGAAAAAGTGGATTAGGTGGTTGAAACAATGTAACCAATTACAAAAACTGTGCATCCAGATTGCGTTACGATATCAAAGATAAAAACAGAGTCATAGAGTCTGATCTCAAAAAAGCAGGAGTTATCGCTATCAAGTGAGTAGGGGATAATCACGTACAGCTAATAGTAGGTCCCAAAGCGGAAGAAATAAATACTAAATTATCCAAGGCTGCTATGGCTTCTAATTCCTAAACTGTTGTCAACAAATGTTTTGGAAAGGAATTGTATTTACATTACAGACAATTCTCATACTTCTCTAAGAGTTCTAGAATTTCTATACAAAACCCAAAAGATATTGAATATAACTTTCTACTTAAACTCACCTACCAAAAAAATAGAAGAAAAAATTTTAAATCTTCAAAAATATTTACTAGGTAATAATTGTCCTGTGTTTATTAATACGCTCAATTGAAAAGACGCAAAACTGTTTAAGCCTTCATTTCAATCTCTTTTAAATTCTTGCGAAAGGCGAGGAATACTTATTTTGGTAGAGGCTCGAAGCCTCAAAATGTTTCATACTCACTTCAGATATAAAGATTTACTACAAGAATTTAATGTACTCATGATGGTGTTTTCAAAACCTAAAAATCTGATTTGAGCTTATTCCCCGCAGCTATTAAAATGATCTGAACTTTCAATGAATCATCAAAATCTATATTTTGGACAATTGGAAGAGGCGCTGCGAAATAGTCAAACAGAAGAAACTCCTGAACGATTCGAACATACTATTAGAGTGGTAAGTACAGCTTGAGACATTATGCTTCCTCTTACTGCGCTCAAGGAGAGGATGAAAATGAGAGTATTAATTGCCTGTGCTTATCATGATTTTGCAAAAAATTGAAATATTGAAAATCTCAAGTCTTCTTTCATAAAAAAACATCCACGTATGAAAGATCTTCCTATATGGGCCCTGCATGGCCCAGTAGCTGCCTTTTATTTAAAAATTAGGAACTTAGTAAAAAATCCATCTATTTTAAAAGCAATTGAATGCCATACTATCCCTCCTAAAAAATTAGGAATTATAGGAAAGCTTGTAGTCATAGCTGACAAATTAGAACCATTGAAGGAAAAAAATTTTCCTCCGGAAGTATTTTGTGACTTATGATCTCACTTAAAGCTGGGGGATTATGAATATGTATATGAATACTTAAGATTAAATCCCAATATTAAGAAACGCTAGATGAAACTGTATCTGAAGAAGATTTACCTTCAATGAATTGTGATTCTCAATAATTGCCTCAGTCCATAGCATCTTTATACTTTTGACTCAAATTATTTCCAGCAGAATTATCGCTTAAAGCTGTCACACTCTGTGATAGCTGTACATTAAATTGTCTTGTTAAATTATCCACCAAGCTATCTAAAAGTAAATTCAAAGCAAGGGGGGATCTTAGTCCTTCATTTCACAGGTGATAACTGCTGTGGCTTAATTTAGAGTGCTTTTCTCCATTATCACTCTTTATCAATTTCTGGAGAGCAGACATTTTTGGATTATCAGAAGAATTCAAGATATTTCAATCATCAGTAGTGGCGAGAAAAATGACAGAATCTACCGATTCTTTAAAGCTGGAAAATCCGTTCTTAGAAAAACTAGAATCCCCTAAACGCCATCATCAACCATTGTCATCTAACCCAAAAATATCTTCACTAATTCCCTCGTGGGAGTGACTATTTAGAGAAATTGTGTGACTAGGGCCGTTTTTTGGTAGTGCTTCTTTGAATCCTATCTCCGTGTAAAGAAATGGATACTTGGAAATTGTCTGAATTGCTGAATTTCCTGCACCTAATTGAGAGGGTGGGTAGGAAATCACTGCAAGAGTTTTGGAATTACTTCTTGAAAAGCATTTTTTTTCAGGATTAAATTGAGAATCTACTATTTGTGCGGCTTGAAAATATTCTCTAATTTTTTTGATCCTATTTTTATAGTTAGTTGCAATTAATTGAGCATTGTCCCAAGCTTTTTCGATAAATTCTTTTCTACTATCTTGACTAAAATCGGAGGAAAAATTATTCATTTTTGAAATCTTTTGAAATAATATTGCCGACTGCGCTAGATAAACCATTAAGTCTTTTTGAGTCCCTTCTGAAGTAGGACTGCTTCCCTTGATAGTTTGGTGCTCTAAAGCAGGATGGTGAACTTGCTGAATTCCTGATACTGTGGATTGAGTGCTACAGGTATTTTCTGAAGTGGTATCTTGCGCAGTTGTATTACTTTTTAAATAATTAATTAAAGGGATCTTAGAAGCACTTTTAGCCGTTTCAGAAGACTCTGATGAGGTTCACTGTTGTAATTGAGATACCTCTTCCTTACTGTAAATTAAGGTTTCAAATAAAGTTGCTATCGTTTTGTCAATTCCATTGGTGGAGAAAGGCGCAAAAAGTTTCTCTCCATTGGAGGGGATAGTAAAAAACTTAGTTTCTGCTGATTGATTATTTTCTGACTGACCATTAGATGCTGTTCCTTTCAACAGTTCCATAAAAGAGTTTCAAAACTTCATATAGTTTATAGATCTATAAAGATTGTTTGGAAATAGCTTAGAATAGCTCTGATAATAGTTTTTTAATAATTGTGCTAATTTCTGAGTGGTGGAGTTTTGACTACTTTCTTCGGTTTGACTATGGGGTTTAAAAAATTCATAAATCTCTCTACTGAACAGGGTATATGGATCCCTGGAAGCTCTAAAATTAGTAATCATTAAATGTTTGTGTTTCGGTAATTTATTAATTAAAAATAGTGGATCTGCATAGTCATCTAAAATAAATTGCTCTAAAAATAAATAATCTGTTTCTTGAGAAGTTCAGAATTGATCATTTCTGTGTACTAGTCCTCCCTCGTATAAATCTTCATTTCAAAGACTAGGTCCAAAAGTCTTTACCTTATCTATTAGCTGGGTAATTCTAGTTTGAAGTTTGGAGCCTAATTTTTTTTTATTTGCAGAGGTATTTTCATTCACTACTAAATATTTATCTATCTTAGTTAGATAATCATATAAGCTTTTCTGTTTAAATTGATAGGGATAATAGTCGGGAGTAATCTGTAGACTCAAGAATAAGTCTGCCTGTCCGTTATAGTTCACCATTATTTTGTATTTATTTCGAGGGGAAGAGGTTCCTACAAAAGTAAAAGATGGGGAAGAGGCTGTTAGTAAAGAAAAAAATAGTATCTTTTTATTAATGAAGAACACAGTATTCTAGCTTAGGTCGAGGTGAATTACCTCTACTTCTCTAAGAAGTTAAATCTTTTTTCTGGGGGCCTAAATTTATTCAGTTCAGTTGGATGAATTTCATTAATTTTTGTGATGGGTTACTATCACTTCTATATTCTTAACCTCCCGGGTTCTGAAGAATACTACTCTAAATTACCAAGATCTAGTTTTATTCTGAATGTATTTGAAAACTTAAAACAACGAACTCCGGTTTCTTCGGTTCAACCAACCACCTATTTTGCCTCAGCTTATATTGCTGAAAATGGATATGGTGCTTTCTTTTCTGAAATACTAAAAGCATTAGGAAATACTGTTACATATTGAACTCTGATCCAACCTATTTTTATACTTTCGATCATTACCTCCTCCTTAAACCTTTTCCTATTTTGAATTTGTCTTTTCTGTTCTTTTAAAGCGCGAAAATTTAGCTATATTGCCTCAACTTTTGTAAATTTGTTAGTTCCTATATGAGGATGTGTATTAACTCTGAAAATACATAATCGTTGAAAACTTCCTACGATGTTGAAAACTCAATTAAGTCAGGTGGTTGCTCCTGGACAATTAGTAAAGCTGAAAGCTAGAGTGGTTTTATCTAAATTATTTTCAGAAATTACTATTCCTGCATAGTTCAGACTTTTAACATTCTCTTCATTGGTGATGTATTTGGTAAACCTGGACGAGCTATGATTAACAAATACCTTAATAGAATTAAATCCAAATATTCAGTAGATTTAGTAATTGCAAATGTAGAAAATGCTGCACATGGAAAGGGAGTGACTCCTAAAATTCTTAATCAATTAATGCAGGCTGGGGTAGATTTTTTCACTCTGGGAAATCACTCTTGGCATAAACATGAATTCCTAGATAGCATATTCCATAATTACAGTAATATAGTAAGGCCTCTTAATTTAAGTGAAGATTTTAAATACCACAATTTGGGCGTAGGCACCAAAGCTCTAAAAGTAAAAGATATTAATATCAGGGTCACTAATCTATTGGGAAATAGTGTTCATTTCAGACAACGACAAAGTAATTGTTTTCTTTGCTTTAGTTCGCTATTAGATAATTTGTCCAGAGAGAAAAAAATGGAGGAAATTCACCTAGTCGATTTACATTCTGAAACTACTAGTGAAAAAAATGCATTCTTATGAGCTTTTAATGGTAGGGTATCTGCTGTTTTAGGAACTCATACTCATGTACCTACTAATGACGCTGTAATTACGGAAGAAAAAACTGCATATATTTCTGATGTAGGTATGACTGGACCTTCTTGCGGCATAATAGGTGGCGAGAGGACAAGTATTATTCAAAAATTTTTTTACCCTGAACTGAAATTTATGCTTCAACCTCAGGAAGGGGCTGCTCAATTCTGCTCTGTTTTAATTTCTTTTAACAGAGAAAATTATTCTCCTGTCAAAATTAAACCCATTATTTTGAGAGAAGGTTATTTTTTTGATGACTATAAGTTACATTCGGTTTAAAACAACTACCCTAAATTTATTTAGATGATCATAATATCTATTAATTTGAATATTTTTAGAGGTTAAATCTAAATTTTTTCAGTTTGATTCATGAAATTCACTGCATTCTAAAATGATCAGCTTTCAATATGAATTATTTACAGCAAATTCAATAATCTTACTATAATGAGAAAATCCTGTCTCTTCCGATTGTAAAGCTCATTTGGGATCATATTTGTACAAATTAGTTGATTTGTTTAATGCTGTAAATTCATTTTTTCCAATATAAGGTGGATTCATAGTGATAAGTTCTCAATGTGAATTCTCTTTTAAAAATTGGGTTCAATTAGTGCAATAAACATCTCCTTTGGACGTATATTTTTTTAATTGAATATTTTCTAAAACATTTTTACAACTTGTGTAAGAGGCATCAACTGCTGAATATCTATAAATGTTGTCGCGATATTTATCTAGTAATGAGATCAAAATATTTCCAGTACCGGAGCAAAGGTCTATATATGAAAAATCGGATAAATTTATTCTGCTAATTCATTCTTGAGTTATTTTCACTAAACATTCTGTTTCAGTCCTTGGTATAAAAACTCCAGGATTTACTAGCAGTTCATTATTATTGAAAAATACTTTTTTAGTTAATCTGGGAATTGGGTAATTTTCCTCTATAATTTTCGACCGGAACTTGCTATTAGGTTTGAAAAGAAAGTCAATTGTATTATCCTTCAAAATTACATAATCATTGAAATTTTTAACTCTATTAGACATTGAAAATAAAGTATCAAATGCTCTGGGCATATAATTGCTGGGAAAATGAGCAATAAATTCTCTAAAAGAAATATTCAATTCCTTCAATTTAGTTATTTTCTACTAAACTATTCAGCCAATCTTCCTGCTCACGCAGGGAGAGCTGTTGATGTATAACTGCAAGATTTCCCTCCATAATAGAAGACAAATTATTAATAGTTAGTAGTATTCTATGATCGGTCATTCTATTTTGGGGATAGTTGTAAGTGCGAATTTTTTCTGATCTTTCGCCTTTTCCTATTTGCTGTTTAAGGGTAGAGAATAATTCATCTTTCTGTAATTTACGCTCTCTCTCTCATAATTTTGCTTTCAGTATTTTAAAAGCTATTTCCTTATTCAACATCTGAGATCTCTCTTGCTGGCATGCGACCATAATATTTGTGGGAAGGTGCACTATTCTAACTGCAGATTCTGTTTTATTTACATGTTGGCCTCCCGCTCCGCTTGCCCTATAAACATCTATTCTCAGCTCACTGGGATCTAATTGGATTTCAATTTCATCAGGTTCTGGTAACACGCTAACAGTAATAGTAGATGTATGTACCCTCCCCTTAGATTCTGTTTCTGGAACTCTCTGCACTCTATGTACTCCAGATTCATACTTCATTTTTGAATAAACTTTCTCCCCAAATAAGGTAAATGTAATGAATGCAAAACCTTTTTCACTTTCTCTAAGCTCTACTATATTTAGTTTTCATTTATTAGATTGTGCATATTTTTTATAAGAGTCAAATAAATTGGCTACAAAAATAGCAGACTCTTCACCTCCGGCTGCTGCATGCATTTCTATAACAATGTTTTTTCCATCATATTTATTACTAGGTAAAAGCTCAGTTTTAAAGTTAAGTTCTAATTCTTCTATCTTTTGAGATAACAACGTGCATTCTTCCTCAAACAAGGCTTTTAATTCACTATCTGCATCTTTAGAAAGGGAGGATTTGCAATGTTCATAATCTGAGATACATTTTTTATAAATCTCAAATTTAGCAATTAAATCCCTATTTCTAGATATTTCTCGCTGTAATTCAATATCTTTTACATTTGATAAATTTGCATTTAATTTTTCCTCTAAAATTTTTTGCTTTTCAGAAATCATACTTAGAAAAGAAAATAATTTAGAGTTGTAAATCACCTAAAAATTAAGAATTAACAGCATCCTCCTATATCGGAGGGCCGAAGCCCCTCCTGGGGGAGTTATTTAATATTTTGTCTCCCTGAAGAGAACTTGTCTTTTAATTTTTCGGCAGGACCCAAATTAGATTCTGAAGCCAATTTCCCTAGATAAAAGGGATGGCAGGAAGCACAAATATCTAATTGCACAGTTTTGGTAGATTTATCTCCACTTAATAACTTGTATTCTGTACCACAAGAATTGCAGACATATTTAACTAAATTATCTATAAGACTTAACTTCACTAAAAAATAATCAATTTTAATGTTAAAATTCTTTATTTAATCTTTTTCCGGAGCATCTTCGGAATAATAATTTAAACCCTCATACTCTACAACAGATACAGACCGAAAAATTTCAGTGAATTAGTAGGACAGGAGTTATCCAAAAACTTACTAATCAATATATTGAAAAATCAAACAAAAGTACATTCGTTTATATTTTATGGGCCTAACGGTACAGGAAAAACCACTTCTGCTAGACTTTTTGCTCGAGCAGTTAATTGTGAACAATTTCAGAAACTAGAAGAAATATGTGGAATGTGTACTTACTGCCAAATTGCAGAAAAAGAAGATTGTATAGACATTGTGGAGATAGACGGTGCCACACATAACGGTGTTGAATTTGTTCGAGAAATTAATAAAAATGCTCTATATCCCCCGATCAAGCTACCTAAAAAACTTTATATCATTGACGAAGCTCATTGTTTGAGTACTCAATCCTGGAATGCTCTCCTCAAACTAATTGAAGAGCCACCCGATCATCTAATAGTCATTCTAATCACAACAGAAATACAAAAAATTATTCCTACAATCCTAAGTCGATGCCAAAAATTAAATTTCCCTGCCTTAAATTTTGAAAAAATATTACCTCTTTTAACCGCTATTTCCCAAAAGGAACAAAAATCCATTAAAGAAGATGTTCTAGAGGATATTATTAAAAACTCTGGAGGATCTGTGCGAGAGGCTCTAGTCATGTTAGAAAAACATTTCCTAGACAATAAGACAGAAAATTTAACAACTGACCCTTATAGCCACAACGACGATGCAGTGCAACTTCTACAACTTATCTTCGACTCTCAAACTTCAAATGCTCTAAAAAAACTCAGAAAAATAGAAACCAATTTTGCTCCCATTTTCGAATCCATCTTAAATCACCTCCTGGAACTTTCTTTCTATATATTGGGAAATGAAGCTGAAGATTTTTTGCACTATTGAACTAAACAACAAGCAAAAGTACTTGTTAGTAAAAAAAAAAATATAACATCGATGATCAATTTTTTAGCTACAAATATATATTCTCCCAATATTAATTTTTCTCTCTCTTACTCTAAATTTTTACTTTTAAATTTACTTGTAATTTCTGGAAAAGATAGTATAGATACCCAACAATCTGACACCTTTTGGTTAGGAGATATTTCCATAAAACCTAAATCTCAAGACGCTAAAAAAATAATAAATGAAAAATTCGGTAGGGTTCCCCTAAAGGCTGTATTAAGTGAAACTATTTCAGATCGAGAGCATGATTCTGCCCTACCAGAACCCAAAGAGATTTTTTCTAACTCAATACTACAATTTTCCTCCTTTGATTTACCTCAATTTGAATTTCAGGAAATACTACATAAAGAGAAAAAAATTATACAAATACTTCAAGAATGTCAGAAATCGTCAGGGGAAAAATACTATCAACAGCTACAACAATATTTAGAGTCGGACGCCTCCATCCCCTTAATTCATGAACTCTTCAAGAATATTCATCCGAAATATAAATTTATTTGCTCAGTTACAGATTGTTTAGTTATTTTTACAGCTACAAAAGATAGTCAATACTTTAATCTAAAACTTAAAAATTGAAATATTCAGGAAACGATATATACCATATTTTCAAAACCAATTAATTTTTATAGTATTTCTCTAAATGAACTTCCATCATTTCTAGAAAAAAAGAAGCTTCAAAAATTCACAGAAAAGCCTTTATCCTCTCAGGAAGAAAAATTATTCACTAAATTACAAACTTTATTTAATGCTGAAAAAATAGACTCTTAGTGAACTTCCTGAAGTGAAAAAGAGAAATATTGTTTTTAATTCCATCTATTACGGGTGGGGGGACTAGCTCTCTATTTTTCACCAACTCTAATCAGAAATACGGTTCTCTAACCTGAAAAACTAAGGAAGATATTAACTCTTTTTTGCAATCTGTGGGGGTCAATACCTCTACATTTCAGCCAACAGACTTACTCAAACAGGCTGGTAATTTTTCTACAACAATTCCCACTTTAACCAAAGCTTTATCTACACAGATAGCTAAACAAATCTTTACTGGAGAATTGTACAAAAGTACTAAATATGAAGCTGGTATTGGAAAACTTTATCCAAAAGTATTAGCGGCGAAAAAAAGGATGATTGAACATCAAATCAAAACTTTATCCAAAAGTAAAAAGAGAATTAAAAAAAGTTGAACTCACGACGAAAGGAGATATCTAGATGGATTAAAAGACTATGTATTGTCAAGAATTGATGAAAAAAATATTCAAGATTATTTCAAGACAGATCCAGATAGCTACTTATTTAAAGGGAAAAAAATAACTCACATATCATCTCCAACAGCTGCTCAAAATAATTCTTCCGATTCTATTGCACCTTTATTGGGTTTTTTAATGGGCACTTGAATAGAAAGTCGTAAAGCTGGTTACTATGTACATAAATTGATTCCATATGCGCAAACATTCTCTAAGGATACTAAGAGTTTTTATCAAAAAAAATATAAAGACATCAAATTGCCTGATAAACCGGATTACTTCTTCCCTGATTATGAAAGAAAAACACCTGATAAACCGGAAAACCTATTCAAAGAATATATTGATGAATGATTAAAAGGTAAGAGTTACTATGAACATTGATACTCTTTGACGGCTAAGGATAGAAGTGAAGAAATTAAACAAGCTGCAAAAATTGAATGAATTTCTCCTTCAAATAATACACACAAAAATATTGCGCTGAGATATTTAACTGAACGTTCTGATACAAATACAGAAAAATCTAAGGATGTTAACAATGGGGGGAGAAAATATCTTTCATCTCTTTGAAAAGCTATTTCTCCTATTTTTTTGAGATTCAAGAAACGACATGATTGTGATTCCCAAGCTACAACTTCATCTACAACTACGACTGCTCCTAGTAATTCAATGCAATTCTTTTCAACCTTATGAGGAGATATCACTCACAACCCTTTAAACATGTTTTGCATAAATTCTGAAGGAAAGACTCAACCTGATTTCATGATGTTTTCTCCCGGCCCCGATGATTACAAAGTTGAAGATATCATTTCCTCCAAAATTATTTTTTATAGAGATGATAAAGGATTTAACTTGTTATATCCAATAAATAAACAAATCATAGATAACGCTGAATCAAAGAAAAAAAATGGAGAGGAAAAAAAAGATCCGGGAGAAGTTGAAAATCTCGTCAAAAATAGTGGTTTAGTCTCGGAATTTAAGAAATATATTGAAGATAATTTCTCTTTTCTGCTACTAAAATATCACAAATTCATAAAAAATGGCAATAAAAATGAACAATGCTCCTGCCATGAAATTATTAACAAACTTATAGAGTTAATGGAATTAAGTCAAAAACTAAAGGATTGAAATGAAATATGAAAATTCTATGATATTCGGCAGAGAAATAATACAGTATTAACTGCATCTACCACTGGGAAAAATAACTTTTTGAACAAGATGGGTACAGCTGACCTAAATCCTCCTGAATTTTTAAAACTAAGAATACAAAAAGATTTACCTAAACTGTCAGAACTAGAAAAAACTATTCAAGAATACATTTCAAAAACTTCACAATACTTAAATGGTTCCAGCGAAAAGAATAAAGACCGCCAAGAGTCTTTTAAATTTGAAAAAAAATCTGATACAGAGGGAAAAAATTATTGAACTATTTCTCCAGCTAGCGCAGATGCCCGAACACAAGGTAAAACATGTATGAAGAGGGAAGTTTTGCAATTCGTATTGGAAAGTATTTTTACTCAGTCATTAATTAATAGATATTTAAAAATTCCTCTTATCTTTGAATCTTCACATGATTTATTTAAAAATCAACAAACTTCTTCTACTAATCACTCTCAGGGAAATAATTCTTGAGAAGAAAAATGACTAGAAGAAAAATGAAGAAACTACCTTAAAGATAGTTCAGAACAATCTAAAGTAACAACTTTTTTGATCGAAAAAATTAAAAAAGCAGCTATTCTATCTAAAATTTCGGATATTTCAGATACAACTATTCACTATTTAACTACCCCAAATACCTCTACATCTACAAATGCTAAATTAAACAGTTGAAATAATATAGAAAGTTTTATCAATTTAACCAACTTAAATGATTCAAATAATCAATTAAGTGAGCAATTAAGAATATTTATTACCTCCTTATACCTAATGGAAAACTCTTTTGAAGAATATATTGAAAACATTAGAAAAACAATCAAGGAAGAAGGTTTTGGAGTCTATGCATTCACCTTAAGTTGAAATAAATTTTGTACAGTCGATGATTTTCTACTTGATCCTATTCGAAAAGTTGAAATGGATAGTTTCTGAACTCCTTTTAATCAGACCTCAGAAGTGAATGGTAAAGAATGAAATAAACATGTTACTGACCCAAGACAATGCATAAAAACTTCAGACAGGCTTGCTGTCTCCTCTTTAAAACGTAGACATGCTGGATCCAATCCAGCCAGTCTACTGATAAATTTTGTTATCTCTGTGTTGGAGGGTATAAGTACTGATAGAAATTTAAAAAATGAAACTCTAATGGGTTTCAAGGGTTTAATTTCTGCCGAAGATATCAAAAAATTACCGGAAGAGTTTTATTACAAAATTTTTTCTTTCCTATACAAGGAAGGACACATTAATTGAAATGACATTGAAACTCAAATCAACAACTTTAAAACAAACCATCAGTTAATTGAATATGTAAAAAAAATCAATCATATCAATGCTTCAATTGGTAAAACTTTTGAATTTAGTGATATTACTAAAAAACCCGAAACTACTGATGAAGCTAAGGTAGTAGATAATATGGATTGGTTTGATCTTAAGAAGAGGAAAGAATCGCTAGTCAAATTCATTCAAGATAATCTTCTAAAAACTAATCCATCAACTCAACCCCGATTCAGAGGACTTTTTTTTGAAAAAGAAAAAAGTGAGGTTAAAAATAGCTACGTTTTCGAAAAACATGAAAATTCTTCAATTGCATATTTAATTCAAATTACCACTGATGATTTAAAAAATAATGATTCTTTCTTCAAATTTGTTCAAGAACACCTAACTCCTGAATCTTTAATTCAAGATGTAGTTAAACAGGCACAAAATAAAGCATTACAAATGAAAGCGATTAATAACTTTCTAGCGAGAGGTAAGTGAATCAATGATAAAAAAGTATTTAACTTAAGATCTGGAGATTACTTCCTAAAACAACAATTTTCTTCTATAGTAACCGTGTAACTACTGAATCATGCCAGCACTTCTAAAATTAGGTACTTTATGGATTTTTATAAGGGAATATTTGTATAAATGGCAGGAAAGAATATTTCCGAATATTTATTCCCCTGGTGAACTGAGAATATTGGCAGCCATTTACTCCATTTCAAATATTGTGGGTGCTACTTTTTTTTATTGTTGGCATCTAAATTGAATACAACCACCTATAGGAGGTTTCCTATTATTAATTAGTGCTATATGTCATCTTTTAATCGGAGCGAGATTTTTGCGAAATAGTCAAAAATTTGGAAGAATTGCATTTACTAAATGAAGTTGATTAAATCTGATTTTTGTTTCTCCCTTGGGATTAATCCTCTTATATTACGTCATTAATTCAAAATACTGAATACTAGAAGATGTGGGTGATGATCCTGTTGAAATAAGACAAAGAATTACAGATGAACAAAAGAGAAGAAAAATGACTGTAAAGCAAAGACAATTACAAGCTAGATTTAATGCTGCAGTTATACATTTAAGAAAAATAAACTCTGATATTGCTAATCGCATTTTGTTGGAGGTTTTAAATATCTCTAATCAATCATTTGAGGAATTAGACTTTTTTAGAGTAAGTGTTGTAATTGCTCTTTCTGCAATGCTCAAACAAAATAAACAAAAAACTTTTAATAATTTAATCTGGGGTGCTCACTGATATGAAGACAATTTTTTTACATTTGGTATTAAAAATCCTAAACCAATTTCGATGTACAATAAATATCCCTTGCTTTTGGGTGCGGTAGTTTTGGATGAGTTGAATAACTACAAAAAAATTTTGAATGCCAAAATGTTAATCAAGGATCATCTTTCCTTTTCTGATGCAAAAGTTATTTCCCTGCATATGGGTAGTGAATACAAATTATTTATCAATCAATAACCTAAAATCTAAAAGATGGCTTTTCGCCTACTTTAATTCTTTTTCAATATTTCTGTTTTTGTAGTAAAAAATAATTTTGTAGATCATTTTATTGGTCGAGCTAGAAATCAACAAAATGGCTCAACTCTTTTGCGAGAAAATCTCAAAAAAATAACATGGGCTCTTGCTTTTGAAGCTCATAAGGAGTTTGTTTTTAAAAATAAAGAAATTCAAACTCCCATTAGTTCTTGTAATATAAAAGAATTATCTGGTAAGGTGGTTGTAGTCCCTATATTACGTTCTGGATTGGTCATGTCTGATGCTTTGCAATTTTTTTTTGAAAATTGTTCAGTAGTTCATCTAGGAATATATAGAGACGAAAACTTAAGAGCCATTAAATATTACGAAAAATTTCCAGAAAATTTAGATAACAGTAAATTAATACTCTGCGATCCACTAATAGCAACCGGCTCTACCATTTTGAAATCTCTAGATATTCTGTCTAAATACAACTTCAAAGAGATAATTATTATGGGTATTATTTTCTCGCAGCAAGCGATAGACTTAATTACAGGAAAATATCCTGAAATTAATATTTATGCTGCTGCTATAGATCCTCAAATTAACTCTCATGGATATATAGTTCCTGGTCTTGGAGATGCTGGAAACAGGCTCTTTAATACAGATTAGTTAGTGACTGATAAAAAAGAGTTTCTTTCAGATAATGAATTATTTGCATTTAGTACAAAATTAGTGGATATATGAAGAAGTAAAAATGTAACAAATGATAAATATTTCAAAAAATTTAGCTCTCTCTCCAAGGTAGAATTACAAAAATTAATTGATTACCTGATTGAAGAGATAGAAGAAATTAAAGGAGTTAATAAATTAATAAGATTAAGGGAAAGTTTAAACACTGTTTTTGACTTAAAATTGCTGTACAATAACCTCAAAAGCACTATTCAAACAAATTATTAATTAAATAACCCTCCTTCTCCCCCTAGAGGGGGGGGAGAGAAAACTAAAAATTTACTTAAATTTTCTTAACTTTTTTTATCTTGTACTATATTTTCCCTATATTTACATTTAGGGTAAGAAGAACACGCTATAAATTGATTACCTCATCTAGAAACTATTTTTTTTAAAAAATTATCGCATAACTTGCATTTTGTGTCTAATAATTGTGAACTTTTTCCTGTAGAAATATACCTACAAGAGGGAAAATTTGGACAAGCTTTAAATTTTTTTCCTGGCCTTTTAGCAGATTCTCTATAAATTAACTGTGCTGAACAACCCTGACAAAATTCATTCTCTACTAACTCGAATTGAACTACTTCTTTTTCTAAATATTTACATTTAGGATAGGCTGAACATGCAGTAAAATATCTGTTTCACCTATTTTTTCTCCTAACTAACTGCGAAGAACATTCAGGACAATTTTTGTCTACAAACTCTGCTTCCTTTTTAGAAATTTCTGATCTTTCTAAATATTTACACTGAGGATATTTAGTACATCCAATAAATTGACCTAAACTACTAGAGGTGTAATTCTTTCATTTTTTAGCAAATTTTTTAGCCAGTTCGGCCCCACATTCGGGACAAACCCTTCCCTCTACTATCTCTATCTTTTCAGCCTTATTAAAAGCATCTCCCCACTCTACAAAAAGATTCTCGAGAAATTTTCTTCAATCTGTCTTAGACTGAGAAATATTATCCAACTCTTCTTCCATGATTCTTGTGTAATCATAGGAAATGAAATTAGAGAAATTCTTATCCAAATCTTTAGAAATTTTTATACCTAATTCAGTAATTTCGAAATATTTATTTTTAATAGTTGCATAATTTCTCTTCAAAACTGTCTTAGAAATCGTAGGATATGTAGAAGGTCTCCCAATGCCTTTTTTCTCTAATGCCTTGATTAAGCTAGCTTCACTATACTTTCTGGGAGGTTTATTCTGTCGCGATTCAATACTAAAACTTTTTTGCTCATAAGTTTCTCCTTTTCTTAATTCTTTGAATACTGTATTAGGCGACTCTGGAAATGTTAATAATCCCTGTTCTCTTAAAAACTTTTTAAAACCATCAAAAATTTCTACAATGTCAGAAACAACGAATAAATTTTCCTGATTATTAAAAAAATATCTAGTGGTTCTAATTTTCGTAGACTTGGAAAATGCGGCTAAGGTATAAGCTCAAATCAAGCTGTAGACTTTATACTCTGGAGAATTTGTTGTAATAAATTTAGACACTCGAGAAGGTGTTCAGCTCAAATCAATCGGTCTAATTCCTTCATGGGCTCCCTGCACTAACGGTGCATGTTTTTTCATAGAACTTTCAGAAAGTTTTAAATTATCCCCTTGTCAATAACTAGTGGAGTATCTAGAAAGAATATATTTCTTCAACTCTTGTACAAAATCACTAGAAAGTTCGGTTTTATCAGTTCTGGGATAGGTTATAAGTGCAACAATTTCTCCTCCTAAATTTATTCCCTCATATAATTTTTGAGAAACCTCTCTCACCATATCAGATTTCATCCCAAATATATTAATTGACTTTTCATAAAGTGTTGAAGTTTTAAGGGGTAATGGAGGGTTATCGAAAAATAATTTAGGTTCAGAGATTTCTTCTAATCTATAAGAGGTATCTAGCTTATGAATTAAATTTTCTGCATCAACACTCGTCTCAAATCTAATCCTACTTTTATCTTCGGTTTCAATAATCCTTATTTGATCTTTCAATTCCCCAGACAGTTGAAAGAGAGAAATTTTTAAATCATTCTCAAGTAGAACATCCAGTATAAATCATTCTTCTTTTTTAAAAGACTTAATTTCCTCCTCTCTATCTGCTAAAAATTTCAATGCAATCGATTGTACCCGACCCGCAGACTCTCCTCCCATTTTCTTGCCAGTATATTGAGATAATTTAAAGCCTATTCAACGATCTAATAATCTTCTAGCTAAATAAGAATCCACCTGAGCTTGATCTAATTCCCTTGGATTGTCTATTGCTTTTTTAACTGCTTTTTCAGAAATTTCATTAAAGACAGCTCGTAGACATTTTTTTTGATTATCCTTTCCAATTACCTCGAAAATATGTCAGGAGATAGCTTCTCCCTCTCTATCTGGGTCTGTAGAGAGATAAATCTTATTTGCCTTATCGGCAGCTTTCTTAATTTCTCTAATTATTGAACTATTTTTGTCTTCTCATTTAATATCTAATTTTCCCGGTCCAAAACCTATTCACCCTTTGGCTAAATCTCTAATATGACCCTTAGTCGCTAATATTTTCATATCTTTATCATTTAAGTATTTTCCAATGCTTTTTACTTTCGTGGGAGACTCTACAAACATTAAGTCACTCATAAATTAATGTAAATGAGAGATCACAGCTAATATTGATGGTTTTCTAAATAAGAAAGGATCTAACGCATGATATACAGATTTTCTAATTGTTTGCTTCAAAGATCTATTATCAATTTCTGAATTGAATTGAAGATACTTAGATAAATCCTGTCTCAGATAATTTTTTACCTGAGTTAGTGCTTCATCTTGTTTTTGAAAATCTTTTGCAAACACGCTCATCATCTTGACTATAGGTTTACTAATTACATTCTTTTTATTATTGCATCTAATCGCAATAATTATTACTCCACTTTGAGCTAATAATTTTCTCTCAAATAAAGTATTTCTATTTATATCTAACATCTCCTGACCGGAAACATAAACTTCAGAAATTTCATTTTCAATTACTGTTACATTTTTTCTATCTAAAGTAATATAATTCCCATTTTCTAAAAAGTGAATCTTTCTAGGATTCATTACATTTGACAATGATTTGTTGAATTCTACATAATCTTTGTAAAAACCATTCACTGGAACTACATTGTATGGAGAGAGGCAATTCACAAGTAGCATAATATCCTCAGCTCCAGCCATATATGGAACTAAAGAAGAGGGCGCTTTTAACACTTCTCCTCCATTTCTAGCAAGCTCATTAATTGTAGAAATTTCCTCTAATTCCTTTTCGATAAATGTATTTGTCATAAAAATTATCACATCCTTTGGGATAAGCTTCAATCTAGGTTCTACTCCTTCCAGAATTTTTCTCAAGTAACTGTAAAGTGTGTTGTGAGTTCCTGCAACAACCACAATTTGTACCTTTTTTCCATCTGAATTTAATTCATTTACTGAAGACATATATTCCTTTAACTTATTTTTTTCTAAAAAACTATTGAATTGTACTGAAAGCTCGTCAGGAAAAATGGAGAAATTGTATCTATAAATGTATGCTATTTTGCTCAAGTTAAAAATTGTATATCAATCATCTAGGTAGATTGCAACAATCAATCTTGTATTAATTCTGGAAACTAATTTTTTGAGATATACAAAATTATCTGAAGGTTTTAAGGCGAAAGTCGAAACTGTAGCGCAAGATTGTGTCCCAATAATTAAAAGTGAAACTTTACTTTTTAAATTCTGAAATAAGACATTTAACTGATTATCCCTACATGGTAAATTTTCTGAAGCGACTACAAATTCATCAATAAATACTACATACTCTGACTGAGAAAATTTAAAAGCTCAGGCTAGAGAGTTCGGTAAAGTTGCGGCCACTTTTATAGGAACTACCTTTACATCTGTAGTTACAGAGTGCTCACTAACTAAATCTAAAGTAATAATTTTTGGTGAAATTCTTTTTCCCTTAACACTTTCAAATCTCGCGAGAAAAGAATTAATGATTTCCGCACCGAAAGAGTTTGTATAAATAGGTAAATTAGGAAACATCTGGAGTAAATAGGGGATTGAAGAAATATTTAACTCTCTAGGAACTCCTATAAATACTCCCTTAAGTCGAGACTTTAAGGGTAATAATATTTTGTAATCTGGAATAATCTCCTCAATATCATATAGATTTGCATTAACGCAACTAGCCCCTGCATTTAGTAAAAAAACATCTCCATGTAACTCTAATACTCCACTATATCTAAATCTCTCGTCTTGACCCCCTAAAGAATAGTACTTAATAGACATAGTTTATTTAGAAATTTTTTCCATATGTAAATAATTAATTAAACAAGTGGGGACTTGAATGTCCCCATTAGGTAACTGATAATTTTCCAAAATGGCTGCAAATAGTCTATCAATAGCTAAGCATGATCCATTTAATATATGAACATTTTTACTCTTCTCCTTTGGATCTAGTATTTCTTGTTTATAGCGTATTTTACCTCTATTGGATTGAAAATCCCTGGTATTAGAAAGAGAAGATATTTCTCGATATTTTTTTTCAGATGGCATTCAAACTTCAAAATCATAAGTTTTTGTTGCTGAAAAAGATAATTCTTTTCTTGAGAGTAAAAGTTTCCTAAATGGTAGATTTAATTCTTTAAGAATGCCCTCAATTATTCCTGAAAGATAATTAAGTGCATTTTCTGATTCAGCTTCTTCTACAAACATAACTAATTCTGTCTTAATAAATTGATAGAGTCTCATAATTCCCTTACTCTCTGTTCCGGCTCCCATTTTTTCATTCCGAAAGCAATTGGTATTTGCACAGACTTTAATTGGTAACTCTTTTTTTTCAATTATTTGACCTCTATATAAATTCACTAACTGTACCTCAGCAGTAGGTGATAAAAATTTATCTTCAGAATTTTTTATCTGAAAAATAGTATCTTGAAATTTACTAATCTGAGAAGTACAAAAGAGAGAATCTCTATTAACTATTACAGGTAGATAGTATCGTTTAAAACCATGTCTTTCTGCTCAATCAAGCGTGAAAGCTATTAATGCTCTAATAATTTTTTCACCCTTGTCAGTATACGTAGAAAAGCCAGAACCTGCATTTCTAACAGATGACTTTAAATCAATTAACTCAATTTTTAAAGACAACTCAAGATAAGACTTATATTCTTTGAAACGATCAATTTTGCCTCACACTAAAATCTCCTGATCTTCTAGTGGCGGTGTCTCCAAATCGGGTACTGCAGGAACAATGGAAATTAAATGATCAAATTCCCTTTTCTTTGTTTCATATTTATTCTCTAATTCTTGTAAGTGAATTTTCATTTTTTTCATTTTCTCAACTTTACTATTTTCAAATTTTTTAGAAAGTAAATTTTTTTCACTCCTCACAATATCAAGTTCAGATTTAATTACCAACATCTCCTTATCTAAATCCCTAATTTTTTCTAATACCGAAATATCAATATCCCTACCTTGCATTCTTTCTTTTAAAAATTCAAAATCATCTCTAAATCATTTCTTAGAAATCACTAGTTAGATGAAAATGAATTGACACTGAAATTAGACTGAGAACGCCTTCTCTCTTTCTCTGCCTCAGCCTCTTTAGGAATTCTCCTGTACTTATGAATAAATTCAATTTGATTTCTATCTATAGTTTCTAACAGTAGTAAAGTTTCAACAATCAAAAGAAGTTCAGACTTATTATCTTCAATTAATTTTTTTGCCTTTAAATATTGAAAATAAAGTATTTTATTTACCTCATCATCGATGATTCTTGCATAAGTTTCAGAGTAATTATTTTTGTAGGGATTTTCTGGTTCTTCAGAAGGTATGAATTGGGTCATTCCTGCAGAATTGCTCATTCCAAACTTTAGTACTATATTTCTTGCAATTTGAGTAGCTTTATATAGATCATTTGATGCTCCAGTACTTATATTGTCCAATCCGAAAAATAATTCTTCCGATGCTCTACCTGACAACAAGGTAATAATTGTGGAAAGTAGTTGTTTTTTAGTGCTAATAGATCTCTCTTGGATCTTAGGAACTGAAAGAACGTAACCGGCTGCCTTACCTCTGGGAATAATTGTGATCTTTTCTACAATTTCACCATCATCTGTATATAATCCTGCAATTGCATGACCAGCTTCGTGGAATGCAATCTGCTTTTTTTCAGCTAACAATATTTTTCTACCTTTCTTGGCTGGACCTGCCATAACTCTATCAATAGATTCATCAATTTCTGTGGTTGAAATAAATTTTTTATTTCCTCGAACAGCTAATAATGCTGCTTCATTAAGTACATTTTCCAATTGAGCGCCAGAGAAACCTGGAGTCTTTCTAGCAACTTCTTCAAGATCTATCTTATTAGAGAGATTTTTATTTTTTGCGTGTAACTTCAATATTTCCCTTCTCTCCGCAATATCGGGTAAATTTATCTGAATATGTCTATCGAAACGACCAGGTCTTAGAACTGCTTCATCAATACTTTCCAATCTATTAGTAGCTCCAATTATTATTATTCCTGCCTGAGTATTAAAACCATCCATCTCACTAAGTAATTGATTAATTGTTTGTTCATTTCCCTGTATATTAAACTTTCCTCCACGCTTTCCAGCTAGAGCATCTATTTCATCAATGAAGATAATGCAGGGAGACAGCTTCTTGGCTTTATCAAATAGCTCTCGAACTCTTTTAGCTCCAACCCCCACAAACATATCATCGAAGCTCGCCCCGGAGGCCTCCAAAAACGGGACATTAGATTCTCCGGAAACTGCCTTGGCTAGCAACGTCTTACCAGTCCCTGGAGGTCCATATAAAATTACACCTTTCGGTATTCTAGCTCCCATAGATGCATATTTCTTAGGTCTTTTTAGAAAATCAACTATTTCTTCTAGCTCCTCTTTTTCCTCTTTAATTCCAGCAACATCTTTAAAAGTTACCTTAGCTTTATTAGTTTTACTTATAGATTTTCCTATTCCAAAAATTCCTCCTTTTCCTCCATAAAGTCCTAATTGCCCTTTTGCTGCCCCTCTAGCCAAAAACATAAATACTAGTAAATAAAGTATTGTGGGTAATAGAGAGAAAAAAACTCTCCCCGCTGTCATTCTATCTGGTGCATCCGCATTAAGAATGGCTGCTTCCACCAGTTGCGCGAAACAGCAACAGCAACATTTTTTTCCGTCCGAACAACAACCATTCTCTCCACTACAACATTTTCCTGTACAAGTGCATCCATCTTTTTGACCACAACAACAACCGCAAGATTTACCATTCTCTCCACAATTTATAGAAATTTTGCAAGTTCCTCCATTTTTACAATTAAGCGTATAATGGTGAGTATCTTTACCACTCTCTCCTCCGTTTCTCGATCTTGTCACATTAAAGGAGACTAATTGATTATTAGTAGTTCTTGCATAAACCCTGAAAACATCATCATTGCTGTTAGTCATGATCTTCTCAGCTTTTGAATGTTCGTGATATTTATCCTTTATTTCATAACTTTCGTCTAGTTTTAATTTCCCGTTACATTCTCCATTAGAAGAGCAAAGATTTAAACCACTTAAATGTATCGCTCTATCATAAAAAAATAAAAAATAAATAAGTAAAATAACAATTCCCAGGAAAATCAGTCGAAGCATTCGGCTTTTTCGCCTTGGACTGATCCCTCCAGGGTAAAGAGCTGATTTTCATTTATCAAAACGACCAGATGATCTATCATCATGATCTGGTTCTAATGGAATTTCACCCGCCTCTTCCATCAATTTGGGTAAAAAATTTAATCAATAAAGTATCTTTCAAAACATTACTGGAAGGGAAAATTAAAAATCATTTACCTCTTTTTAGTACCCTAAAAAAATAAATAAACTTCTCATTTGATTCTTAAAATTTTGGTTTAAGTAAGAAGAAATTGTTTATAAAAAAACTTATAAAAAATTCTTAAGATAATTAAGGTAATTGAAGAGCAATAGAAGTTAAATTGACTACTTTCTTTTAGATGCTAAATTCAGAGAAAAAGAGCGAGTCACTTCAAATAGACATTGACCCTGTTGAATTTGACTGGATATCTTATTTTCAGGTATATTCTTTCCTACTTTCTAAAAAGAGTCTAATCTTATTTCCATATCTATACTCCCAAAATAGGGTTAATTCTCTCAATCCTTCCTCAAAATATAGTTTTGAAAATTTACTGAAATCTCAAAAGTTAACTTATCAGGAATTTAGAGAGTCAATACAAGAACTAGAAAAACATAAATTGATATCTATTTTTTCTGGAAAGAAAAATCTAGATGAACATTTAATTTTGAAGTTACATTCTCCAGAAAATATTCGAGAACTTCTTTCTAAAAAAAAAATACTAGAAAATCTAATTCCTGAATTTAAATTAACTGAGCTAATTTACAGTATTGGAAGGACAAAAGAATATGATGAGTTGACCTTCTCGAAAGAGTTATCTCAAAAGGTTAATAATTTATCAAATCTAAATTCCAAAGATAAAAAACTTTACTGATCTTTTTATGACGAACTTTATAAATCTTTTGGTAAAGAGTTTGAGCTCTCTCATAAAATAGTTGAGATACTAGAAAAATACTGAGAAAATCAAAAACTGAGCTCTTCGAGAATTATTGAACTTTCAAGATCTTCTATGAAAACTAATGAAAAAGGTGAATATTATCTTTCAATTGTTGAATTAACAAATCTGATAAACGAAGAATTAAAGGTTGTTTCTTCTGAATTCCAGATTGAAGAATATCATCAATTCTGAAAAAAATTACATATTTCTAGAGATAAAAAAGAACTTAAACGACAATTCAATAAACTTTTCTCTAATTGTTCGGCTGTTTCCTTCTATCTAAAACTTACAAGGAAAAAGCAGGCCCCTACAACTCTAGAGTCATGAATTACAGAATGTATCCAAAAAAACATAGATCAATCTATAATTAATGGAATTCTCTCTTTTGTTTTTTCTCTATTAAAGAAAATTCCTGTAAATTATCTAAAAAAAATGAGTGAAACTATCTTGAATGATGGAATTAATACTACAAATCAATTTTTATCTCACTTAAAAGAAGTACTTAAATATGAAATTCAAAATAAAAACAGAATGGGTGTAATAATAGAGGAATTAAACAAATAAATTAACTTAAATTAGAGAATAATTTAAAAATATCAGAAGGTTTTAATTGATGTGCTCTTATATTCCTGTGTAAATTATTTTTCTCAAAAATAAAACTCAATCTCATTACGTCAAATTTTTCAGAAATTAAGTTATTTCACAATATTTTTCTGGGCTTTAAAAAGCATTTTCTTACAAAATTTAGATAATTCTCTAATATTTCTTTATTGGGGGAAAATGTTTTTTTTAGTGAAATAAAAACAGAGTCTACTTGGGGTTTAGGATAAAAATTTAATCTATCAATTCAAAAAAATTTATGAATTTCGCAAAATGTTTGAAATAAAACTGAAATTGAAGAATATTTTTTACTATTAAAGGGAGCTATTATTACCTCAAAAAATTCTTTTTGTATTGTAAAATAGGCTTCTTGAAATAATTGAAGTTCTAAAAATTTAAATAATATATTAGTACTAATATGGTATGGAATGTTTCCAAATAAAAGTGCAGGCTTTTTAGTTGTAATCAATTCCAAAATTTCCTGCTCCTGTATCTCTAGAAAATTTTTATTAATAATTTTGGGTTTTAAATAAGATAATTTAGAAGAAAGAAAGGAGCAAAGATTGGAGTCAATTTCGACTCCAATATACTCCTTCTTACTAAGTGTTAGATATTGGGTTATTTGGCCACAACCGGGTCCAATTTCTAGAATAATTCCATAATTAGAATCATTAATTTTTTTTGCAATTCTTTTTTGAACATTTTTATTTTTTAAAAAAACTTGTGATAATTTCCTATTATTTTTAATTACCTAAATGCCCAATGTCTTAAGTTTTCTTGAAAGAACACTTTCTTGCTCTTTAAATCTTTTAAGAATCACATGAATTGTATAGTTAGAAAGTATATTTAATAAAGCATTAAAAAAATAATATATAGCAAGACTAATTGATCAAAATAGAGAGAAACAAATAAAAATTATTGTCATAACATTTTGCAAAGTCTTACCGTTTGTAATATTTATATTTCTAAAACCTAAATTGCTATCTACAGAGTAATCAGGAAATCTTTTCTTCATTAAAAAAGTTGGCAATTTTTGACTGAAAATATTAACAGGAATTACAATCATGCAAAAAATTAAAAACATTCAACCTGTTGAAGAAAAATTTGAAGAAAAAATTTGATAAAAGGGGGATTCTGAAAAAGGCATTTTTCCAAATAATCTGGCATACTTTACGGGTCTGGTGATTGTCATTAGCCTATAAACTATTAAAAAAATTGGAGAATTTATGAAAAAATTCTCTAAAGGTGCCATTGGCTTTAATCCCTGTCGTTTGTTGTATTCTGAAACCTCTCTTTGCCTTAAAGCTGCCATTTGCCTTCATTCCATTGTTTTTTCAGTACCTCCTTCATATTTTTCATTAATTAAGGCAATATTTTTTTTATGTCTCTGCTGTTTATCTGAATAAAATTGAGCCCTAAAGGTGGTAAAGAAAGTTACAAATTTCATAAATATAAGAATTATTCATATTGCAAAAATTACATTAAATCCTGAGTTATCAATTGTACCTCCCGTTGTACCCTTAAATGTTCAAATCAAATATAAAAATAATCTAGAAAATGGATATACAAATCACTGTATAAAAGGACCAAAACCATTTTCTGAACTAATTAATGGTCAATATGCTCAAGGGTTTGGAGTTCAGGGAAAAGCATCATACCTATAATCTCCTGTTCTTCCGTCTCCGGAAGGAGTATAAGCTGCTTCTAAACCTTCTCCTGGTTTTGCTCTACTCTTTGCATATACAGTGAAATTTTGAAAAAAAGATCATGCAATCATCAAACTGCAGAAAGAATATAAAACAATCTTGAATATTTTAAATCCCTTTTTGAAATAAAACTTAATAGGATCATAAAATGGGTCATCTGGATGAAATGAAAGTAATCCAAATCTTTTTTGTTGTTGTTGAACAATTCAGCCAAACCTAAAATTTAAAAACATCTTTTAGAAAAAATTGAATAAATTTGTTTAATTTCTCTGTTTAATTTTTCAAAATTTACTTTTTTGAATTTATATTGAGAGTAAAAAAAATCTGTATATAAAAATACTGATAATGTCTTAGGTAAATTATCTAAGTTATTATGAGCATTAGCTGCTCAAAAAATTCTTTTTAAATAATTTCTATCTTTAGCTTTTTTTCATTTTTTTTTAGGGATTACAATCCCTATCTTTACATTATTTAAATTTTCTCTTCCTAAACAATTAGGAAGATAATAAAAGACTAAATTAGTAGTCTTAATCCTATTCCTTGACTTAAAAACTTTATCGAAATCACCTTTCTTTAGTAATCTATATTTTTTTTGCAAACTTTAAATTTTTCTAAAAAATACATTAAAAATTTATTAATTATCTATCAGAAATTGTCAATTTTTTCCTCCCCTTTCTACGCCTGGAATTAATAATTTCTCTACCTGATTTAGTAGACATTCTAATTAAAAAACTATGCGTCTTAGCTCTTTTTCTTTTTTTTGGTTGATAAGTCCTCTTCATTTAATTACTTATATTAACTGAATTTAAACAAAATTGAAGAACACATAAAAAATCTTAAAACTTCAAAAATGAGTTCATTTGAAGAGAAAGTGTTAAAAAATAATTACAAAAAAAATACAGATAAATTTAATAGGAAATTAGAAAAGATATTAAATCAAGAACATGAAAATTTTTTAAACAATAACAAAATTGACTTTTTTTTAAAAAATCAAGATTATGAGAAATTTACTAAAGTTTTTAAATCCTTCATCAATAATAGGTTCCATTCTATTTTCGTTATAGGTTGTAAAGGTT